>CANCPL010000005.1:0-53759 GCA_947380065.1 Burkholderiaceae bacterium
TTGTTGAAGATGGTTTCACGTCGCCGTCGCCTCTTGGATTACCTCAAAGGCAAAGATTTGGATCGCTATCGCGCATTGATTGAGAAATTAGGTCTCCGTAAGTAATTCTTATCGGTATGCAATGCCATCTATCTTAGGGTTGTTTCTTCGCAGAATCAGTCTTAAGCAGATGGCATGTTTTTTGGGCGGTTCAAGATTATTTGTGTAGGGGATTGTGTCATTCCAATGAGTTTCTGAAGGTTGATTCAGAGTCTCCCTGGAATGGCATCCCTTGTGATCTTAAAACGCTCCAGTGTTGTCGTGACACTGCTTTATCCCACGACAAGCGTAATGCTCATGTGAGCTTTGCGTGAACAATTTGGAGAAGATCAGAATGACTATGTTTAAAAAAGCAGTAAAAAGTTTTCAATGGGGCAATCATCAGGTAACGATGGAAACAGGCGAGATCGCTCGTCAATCTGGTGGTGCCGTTATCGTTAACGTCGATGACACAGTAGTAATGGGTACGGTTGTTGCCTCTAAGTCTGCAAAGCCAGGCCAATCCTTTTTCCCATTGACTGTTGATTATTTAGAAAAGACTTATGCGGCTGGCAAGATCCCTGGTGGCTTCTTTCGTCGCGAAGGTCGTCCATCCGAAGGTGAGACATTAATCTCCCGTTTGATCGATCGTCCTTTGCGTCCTTTGTTTCCAGAAGGCTTCTTGAACGAAGTTCAAGTTGTGGTTCATGTGTTGTCCATCAACCCTGATGTTCCTTCTGATATTCCTGCTTTGATCGCAGCATCTGCAGCATTGGCTATCTCAGGCATCCCTTTTGCTGGCCCTGTAGGCGCTGCACGTGTAGGTTACGCAAATGGCCAATATCTTTTGAACCCAACTCGTACAGAACAAGCTACTAGCGAACTCGATTTGATCGTGGCTGGAACACAAGCTGCTGTATTGATGGTTGAATCAGAAGCAAATCAATTGTCTGAAGAAGTGATGTTGGGTGCAGTTGTATATGGTCATGACCAAATGCAAACTGCGATTAACGCCATCAACGAATTAGTAACAGAAGCTGGTAAGCCTGAGTGGGATTGGACCGCAGCCCCTAAAGATGAGCCGTTTATCGCCAAGGTTACCGCCTTAGCGGAAGGCCCATTGCGCGAAGCGTATCAAATTCGTCAAAAGGGCGCTCGTTCAGACAAGCTCAAAGAAATTACCAAAGAAGTAGTAGCGAAGTTGCAAGAAGAAGGTGATGTTGACGCAGTAGCTGTTAATGACATCTTGTTTGAAATCGAAGCGAAAATTGTTCGTAGCCAGATTTTGAATGGTGAGCCACGTATCGATGGTCGTGATACTCGTACTGTTCGCCCAATTGAAATTCGTAATGGCGTGTTACCGCGCACTCACGGTTCAGCATTGTTTACTCGCGGCGAAACACAAGCACTTGTGGTGGCTACATTGGGTACAGCGCGTGATGAGCAGATCATTGATGCGCTCGAAGGTGAATACCGCGATCGTTTCATGTTCCACTACAACATGCCTCCGTTTGCCACTGGTGAAACTGGGCGCGTAGGTAGCCCTAAACGTCGTGAAATTGGTCACGGTCGGTTGGCTAAGCGTGCATTGATTCCAGTACTACCAAGTGCAGAAGACTTTGCATACAGCATTCGTGTGGTTTCAGAAATTACTGAGTCCAATGGTTCATCCTCAATGGCTTCCGTTTGCGGCGGCTGTTTGGCGATGATGGATGCGGGTGTTCCTGTGAAGGCGCACGTTGCCGGTGTTGCAATGGGCTTGATTCTTGATGGCAATCGTTTTGCTGTGTTGACAGATATCTTAGGTGATGAAGATCATTTAGGCGACATGGACTTCAAAGTAGCTGGAACAGCAAACGGTATTACTGCTCTTCAGATGGATATTAAAGTTCAAGGTATTACTAAAGAAATTATGCAAGTAGCTTTAGCGCAAGCTAAAGAAGGTCGCCTGCACATCTTGAGCAAAATGCAAGAAGCAATGGGTTCAGTTCGCACAGAATTGTCCGCCCATGCTCCACGTATGGTTTCTTTCAAGATTCATCCAGACAAGATTCGTGAAGTAATCGGTAAGGGCGGCGCAACAATTCAGGCCTTGACCAAAGAAACTGGTTGCAGCATCGACATTAAAGATGACGGTACTGTAACGATTGCTTCTACTTCTGCTGAAGGCATGGCTGAAGCTAAAGCGCGTATCGAAGGCATTACTGCTGAAGCTGAAGTAGGCAAGATCTACGAAGGTCCAGTGGTGAAGTTGCTTGAATTCGGAGCTTTGGTAAATATTCTTCCTGGTAAAGACGGCCTCTTGCACATCTCCGAAATCTCTAATGAGCGTGTAAAAGAAGTTAAAGATTATTTGGCAGAAGGCCAAGTAGTTCGTGTGAAATTACTGGCTGCTGATGAGCGTGGCCGTTTACGTTTGTCATTGAAAGCTGCAATGGCTGATGAAGGTGGCACGATTACTCCTTTAGCCGGTGCTGCTGAAGTTGTTGCTGAGGCAGCTCCAGTATCTGGTGAGTCCGCTTAAGTAGCTGAGTGAGCAGGAGTATTTATGCGCGTAATTGAAATCAAAGAATTTGGTGCCCCAGAAATGCTGGTGCCAACCACTCGACCAGATCCAGTGGCTCCTGCTGCTGGGACTGGCGAAATTTTGATCAAGGTCTTAGCCGCTGGAATTAATCGTCCAGACGTTTTACAACGTAAAGGACATTACCCTGTTCCAGCGGGTGCATCGGATATTCCTGGTCTAGAAGTTGCTGGTGAAATTATCGGTGGCGATTTAGCTCATGCTGACAATGTATTTGGCTTAAAGGTGGGTGATAAGGTTTGTGCCCTGGTTCAGGGTGGTGGTTACGCTGACTTGTGTACCGCTCCTGTTGCGCAGTGTTTGCCTTACCCCAGAGGTTTTTCTGATCAAGAAGCAGCTGCATTGCCTGAAACTTTTTATACCGTGTGGAGCAATGTCTTCATGCGTGGCCAGTTAGCCGAAGGTGAAATACTATTGGTTCAAGGTGGCTCTAGCGGTATCGGTGTTACTGCGATCTTGATCGCCAAAGCCTTAGGTCATAAAGTATTTGTTACGGCAGGTACTGATGAAAAATGTGCTGCATGTATGGCATTAGGTGCGGATCTTGCAATTAACTACAAGACCCAAGATTTTGTCGAAGAAGTGAAGAAAGCTACCGATGGCAAGGGCGTTAATGTCATTCTCGATATGGTGACTGGTGCTTATGTGCAAAAAGAAATTGATTGCCTAGCAGATGATGGTCGTATTGTGATTATTGCAATTCAAGGTGGCTCAAAAGCGGAAGTCAGCACGAATCAAATTCTGCGTCGTCGCTTAACAATCACTGGCTCTACCTTAAGGCCTCGTCCGGTTTCATTTAAGAAGCAAATTACTAAGCAACTGCATGACAATGTCTGGCCTTTGCTCAATGCTGGCAAGTTAAAACCGGTGATCTATAAAACATTTACCTTGGATCAGGCGGCCGATGCCCATCGTTTGATGGAGTCTTCTGAGCACGTTGGTAAAATTGTTTTAACTGTTTAGAAATATTCGTTACCCCTTATGCGACCACTCATCGTTATCGGCAACTGGAAAATGAATGGCAGTCTTGCCAGTAACCAAGACTGGATCAAGACCGTTGCTCGTGGCATGGAGAGTGGAATGCCGTCAGGACGTAAATATGCTGTCTGTCCGCCATTTCCATACTTGTCTCAATGTGCCCATTTAATTAAAGAGCATTCATTAGCCTTTTTAAATCTTGGTGCACAAGATGTATCAGCGCATTCATCGGGGGCGTATACCGGTGAAGTGGCGGCCTCAATGCTCAAAGAGCTTGGATGCGCTTATGTCATCGTTGGCCACTCTGAGCGCCGTCAAATGCATCAAGAGGTTGATGAGGCCGTTGCCGCTAAAGCCCTTGAGGTGTTGGACAATGGTATGACTCCAGTGATTTGTGTTGGTGAGACTGCTGATGAAAGAAATTCAGGCAGGGCGGAAGAGATTGTTTGCGCTCAGATTGCAAAGCAGGCAGGTGTATTGCAAGACCGTCTTGCTGATTGTTTAATTGCCTATGAACCAGTATGGGCTATTGGCACTGGCAAAGTTGCCAGCGCTCAAGTTGCACAAGATATGCATCGCGCTATTCGCCTTCAGTTGGCAGAATTTAACGAAGATGTAGCTTCACATGTTGGAATTTTGTACGGCGGCAGTGTCAAGCCTGACAATGCCGTTGAATTGTTTGCCATGCCTGATATTGATGGTGGTTTAGTTGGGGGTGCATCATTGAACCCTCAAGATTTTCTGGCCATTTGTCAGGCATAGATTTTTTATTTGGAGATAAGCTGTGGAATGGTTTAAGACTTTATTGATCGTATTGCAGGTAATTTCAGCTTTGGCTGTCATTCTTTTGGTTCTATTACAGCAAGGTAAGGGCGCTGACATGGGTGCAGCCTTTGGCTCTGGCTCATCTGGAAGCTTATTTGGCGCCAGTGGTTCTGCAAACTTTCTGTCCCACGCAACTGCTGTATTTGCCGCTGTTTTCTTTATTTGCACCTTAGGCATTACCTGGATTGGCAATAAGAAGGAAGTTAGCCCTGGTGTTCTGTCTGGTACTGTTGCCCCCGTTGTGGCTCCGGCTGCTCCTGTAGCTCCAGTTCAAGATCCAAGCAAACCAGCAGTTCCTAAGTAAAAAAGTAGGTTTTTACAGATTTTCTAGTCCAGATTTTGGGGTAGTGCACTTGTGCAATGCAGTAGAATTGATGGGTTTTACAAGATGCCGACGTGGTGAAATTGGTAGACACGCTATCTTGAGGGGGTAGTGGCTTAGGCTGTGCGAGTTCGAGTCTCGCCGTCGGCACCAATAAAGAAGTATTGATCAGGTTTTTGCTCTAAATCAATGCTTTAAGTAGTTGAACATTGAATAATTTGCTTCATATAGGATTTACCAGACAAACGAATCAGGGCTATTTTGAATCTCGCTAATTACTTTCCTGTTCTGCTTTTTATCCTCGTAGGCATTGGGGTGGGATTAGTCCCCATGTTCCTCGGAAAAATTTTGGCTCCTTCGAAGCCTGACGCTGAAAAACTCTCTCCATATGAGTGCGGTTTTGAAGCCTTCGAAGATGCGCGTATGAAGTTTGACGTGCGTTATTACTTAGTCGCTATTCTCTTCATCCTGTTTGACCTTGAAACTGCTTTCCTGTTCCCATGGGGTGTGGCATTGCGTGATATTGGATGGCTTGGCTACGCCTCTATGGTGATTTTCCTCTTGGAATTCATTGTGGGATTTGTATATATCTGGAAAAAGGGCGCTCTCGACTGGGAGTGATAGATATGGCATTAGAAGGCGTACTTAAAGAAGGTTTTGTGACCACCACTGCGGATCAGTTGATTAACTGGACGCGTAATGGTTCTTTATGGCCAATGACCTTTGGTCTGGCTTGTTGTGCGGTAGAGATGATGCATGCGGGCGCTTCCCGCTATGACTTGGACCGATTTGGGGTTGTATTTCGTCCGTCGCCCCGTCAATCAGACTTGATGATCGTTGCGGGTACTTTATGTAACAAGATGGCCCCGGCATTACGCAAAGTTTACGACCAGATGCCAGAGCCACGTTGGGTAATTTCCATGGGTTCTTGTGCCAATGGTGGTGGTTATTACCATAACTCCTATTCAGTAGTACGTGGTTGTGACCGCATTGTTCCAGTAGATATTTATGTGCCTGGATGCCCTCCAACAGCAGAAGCATTGATCTATGGAATTATTCAGCTCCAATCCAAGATCGCTCGCACGAGCACGATTGCGCGGAAGGCTTAAGTTATGTCAGATCGTTTAATCCAATTAGCCGCAAACTTAGAAAAAGTTTTAGGTATGCGCGCGAAATCGATTGAGATTGCATTGGGCGAAGTGACTGTAGTAGTTAATGCAGATACTTACTTTGAGTCAGCCATGTTGTTGCGTGACGATCCTTCGCTCGCTTTTGAGCAATTAATTGATCTGTGCGGCGTTGATTACCAAGACTTTCGGGATAGCGCATGGAGTGGGCAACGCTTTGGCGTTGTAAGTCACCTCTTATCCTTAGAGCACAACTGGCGTTTGCGCGTCCGCGTATTTGCACCGGATGATAGCTATCCATTGGTTGCCTCAATTACTCCTGTATGGAATTCTGCTAACTGGTTTGAACGTGAAGCGTTTGACCTCTACGGCATCCTGTTTGACGGTCATGATGACTTGCGCCGCATTCTGACTGACTACGGCTTTATTGGGCATCCATTCAGAAAAGATTTCCCAATCAGCGGTAATGTTGAAATGCGTTATGACCCAGAATTAAAGCGTGTTGTCTACCAACCTGTCACGATTGAGGCACGAGAAATTACTCCACGCATTGTTCGTGAAGAGCAGTACGGAGGTCCGGTTTAAGTCATGGCACAAATTAAGAACTACACCCTCAATTTTGGCCCCCAGCATCCTGCGGCGCACGGCGTATTGCGTTTAGTGCTCGAGCTTGATGGCGAGGTAATCCAACGCGCTGATCCACATATTGGTTTATTGCATCGTGCAACAGAAAAATTAGCAGAGACACGTACTTGGATTCAAAACGTTCCTTACATGGATCGCTTGGATTACGTTTCCATGATGTCCAATGAACACGCGTATGTAATGGCAATTGAAAAGTTGTTGCAAGTGGATGTGCCATTGCGTGCTCAATATATTCGTGTGATGTATGACGAGCTAACCCGTTTATTGAATCACTTGCTCTGGATCGGTTGTCATGGTCTAGACGTTGGTGCTATGGCAGTGTTCTTGTATGCCTTCCGTGATCGCGAAGACATCTTTGATATGTACGAAGCGGTATCTGGAGCTCGTATGCATGCTGCTTACTATCGTCCAGGCGGCGTATACCGTGACTTGCCAGATCACATGGCTCAGTTCACCAATAACAAAATTCGTAGTGCCTCCGCGATCAAGCGTCTGAATGAAAATCGCAGTGGCACATTATTGGATTTCATTGAGCAATTTTCTAGCGGCTTTGATGCTAATGTGGATGAGTACTGCAACCTCTTGACTGATAACCGCATTTGGAAGCAACGTTTAGTGAATATCGGTATTGTGACCCCAGAGCGTGCATTACAGCTTGGATTTACTGGCCCAATGTTGCGCGGCTCAGGCTTTGAGTGGGATTTGCGTAAGAAGCAGCCATATGAGGTCTACGACCGTTTAGATTTTGACATTCCTGTTGGCGTCAATGGCGACTCTTACGATCGTTATTTAGTTCGCATGGAAGAAATGCGTCAATCTAATCGCATCATCAAGCAGTGCGTAGCTTGGTTAAAAGCGAACCCTGGTCCAGTGATGAGCGACAACCATAAGGTTTCTCCACCAAAGCGTGTGGATATGAAAACCAATATGGAAGAATTGATCCACCATTTCAAACTCTTTACTGAAGGCATTCACGTTCCTGATGGGGAGGCTTACTCAGCAGTAGAGCATCCTAAAGGTGAGTTTGGTATTTACCTGATTTCTGATGGCGCAAACAAACCCTACCGCATGAAAATTCGTGCGCCAGGATTTGTGCACCTTTCAGCAATGGATGAAATGTCACGTGGCCACATGCTAGCTGATGCGGTAACCATTATTGGTACCCAAGATATTGTGTTTGGGGAGATTGACCGCTAATTAGCGTGCCAGGGATTATTTAATGACTACAACTCTTCAGCTATCCGATAAAACAATGGCCGATATTCATCGCAATGTCGCCAAGTACCCACCAGAGCACAAACAATCTGCTGTGATGGCTTGTTTAATTGCCGCCCAAACAGAGGTGGGTTGGGTTTCGCCAGAAGTGATCGAAACAATTGCGCAAATTCTAGAAATGCCAAGTATTGCTGTGGATGAAGTGGCTACTTTCTACAACATGTACAACACCAAGAAAATTGGTAAATACAAATTGGTGATCTGTACTAATTTGCCGTGCCAATTAACCCATGGCGAAACAGCTGCAACGTATTTAAAAGAAACGCTTGGTATTGGCTACAACGAAACCACGTCATGTGGAACCTTCACATTAAAAGAAGGTGAGTGCATGGGCGCATGTGGCGATTCACCGGTCTTGTTGGTGAATGACAAGCGTATGTGTAGCTTTATGAGCAAAGAAAAAATCGATGCTTTATTGAATGAATTACGTGCAGAAGGGAAAGCAGCATGACCAGCTTGCACGATCGCCATATCAAGCCTTTAATTCTTGCTGGATTAAATGGTGATAACTGGCGTTTAAAAGATTATGAAAGTCGTGGCGGCTATCAACAGCTACGTCGTTTGATTAATGACAAAGTGGCTCCTGATGCCATCATTGCAGAATTAAAAGCTTCATCACTTCGTGGTCGTGGCGGTGCAGGCTTCCCAACGGGTTTGAAGTGGAGTTTTATGCCACGTCAATTTCCAGGACAAAAATATTTAGTTTGTAATAGTGACGAAGGTGAACCAGGGACTTTTAAAGACCGCGACATCATGCGTTACAACCCACACGCTTTGATCGAAGGCATGATCATTGGTGCTTACACCATGGGTATTAGCACTGGTTACAACTACATCCACGGCGAAATCTGGGAAGTGTATTCACGCTTCGAAGAGGCTTTGGAAGAAGCGCGTGCTGCGGGTTACTTGGGCGACAAAATTTTAGGTAGTGATTTCTCTTTCCAATTGCATGCGTCTCCAGGTTGGGGTGCTTATATTTGTGGTGAAGAGACTGCGCTACTGGAGTCACTAGAGGGTAAAAAAGGTCAACCACGCTTTAAGCCACCTTTCCCTGCTAGTTTTGGTTTGTATGGCAAGCCTACGACAATTAACAACACTGAGACATTTGCTGCTGTTCCATTCATTTTGGCCATTGGTGGCCAGGCCTATTTAGATCTTGGTAAGCCGAATAACGGCGGCACAAAAATCTTCTCTATTTCTGGTGACGTTGTTCATCCAGGAAACTATGAAATTCCCTTGGGGACTCCATTTGCTGAGTTGTTGAAGCTTGCTGGTGGTATGCGTGATGGCGTTGCCTTAAAAGCTGTCATTCCTGGTGGATCTTCTGCACCAGTGGTTCCTGGTGCGCAGATGATGGATCTGACCATGGATTACGACAGCATTGCTAAGGCAGGATCCATGCTGGGTTCAGGCGCGGTGATTGTGATGAATGAAACGCGTTGTATGGTTCGCGCATTAGAGCGCTTGTCTTACTTCTATCATGAAGAATCATGTGGCCAATGTACTCCTTGCCGTGAAGGTACCGGTTGGTTGTGGCGCATTGTTCATCGTATTGAACATGGCCAAGGGCGTCCAGAAGATTTGGATTTGCTAAACGACGTAGCTGCCAATATTCAAGGTCGCACGATTTGCGCTTTAGGTGATGCAGCAGCAATGCCAGTACGTGGCATGTTGAAGCATTACCTGGATGAATTCGCGTATCACGTAGAACATAAGCGCTGCTTAGATTCTGCAAAACCTTTATAAAGATTTAGAGCACGGGATATCTAAAAGTGAGCATGGTAGAAATCGAATTAGATGGCAAGGTAGTAGAGGTTCCGCAAGGTTCGATGGTGATGCACGCCGCGAACAAGCTCGGCACCTATGTTCCTCACTTCTGCTATCACAAGAAACTCTCTATCGCTGCTAACTGCCGTATGTGTTTGGTAGAGGTTGAAAAAGCTCCTAAACCGTTGCCTGCTTGTGCCACTCCAGCGACACAAGGTATGAAGGTGTTTACACATTCTGCTAAGGCTGTTGAAGCTCAACGATCTGTAATGGAATTTCTCTTAATTAACCACCCATTGGATTGCCCAATTTGCGACCAAGGTGGTGAGTGCCAGTTGCAAGACTTGGCTGTTGGTTACGGCAAATCAAATTCACGCTACGACGAAGAGAAGCGGGTGGTTTTCCATAAGAATGTAGGTCCGTTGATCTCCATGCAGGAAATGACTCGTTGCATCCATTGCACTCGTTGCGTCCGTTTTGGCCAAGAAGTTGCCGGCGTTATGGAATTAGGAATGGTCAACCGCGGTGAGCATTCAGAGATCACTACCTTTGTTGGTCAGACGGTTGATTCAGAGCTATCTGGAAATATGATTGACTTGTGCCCAGTAGGCGCTTTAACCAGTAAGCCATTCCGTTACGCAGCCCGTACATGGGAACTCGGACGCAAACGTTCGGTCAGTCCGCACGACAGCTTGGGTGCTAATACTACGGTTCAAACTAAAGCTAATAAAGTAATGCGTGTTGTTGCTCTTGAAAATGAAGCAATCAATGAATGCTGGATTAGCGATCGTGATCGCTTCTCTTACGAAGGTTTAAACAGCACTGATCGTATTACATCACCAATGGTGAAGCAGGGCGGTCAATGGTTAGAGACGGATTGGCAGTCAGCTTTAGACTATGTGGCGCATTCGCTGAAAACCATCTCAGCGGAAAGTGGCTCAGAATCTATTGGTGCATTAGCTCACCCTATTTCGAGCACAGAAGAGTTGCATCTACTACAAAAGATGGTCCGTGGTTTGGGCTCTCAGCAGATCGATACCCGTTTACGCCAAACTGATGTGAAAGCTGCTGCAACTGCTCCATGGTTGGGAATGCCGCTTACTAAATTAAGCGAATTAGATCGCGCATTAATTGTTGGCAGCTTCTTGCGTAAGGATCAGCCAGTAATAGCAGCTCGCATTCGTACTGCTAGCAAGCGTGGTTTACAAGTAATGCGTATCGATGCAGGCGGCGATGACTGGTTAATCCCCAGCAGTGGTATCACTGCTGCACCAAGCGCATGGCTAAACACATTGAGTGAAGTTGCACTGGCTGTTGCGAAAGCTAAGTCAACTACCGCACCCGCAGGTACATTTAACGTATCGATTTCACCGGCAGCTCAGAAGATCGCAGATAGCTTGCTCTCAGGAGAGTCGACTGCTGTATTGCTGGGTTCCGCTGCAATTTCACATCACCATGCTTCTGATTTGCATGTCATGGCGCAGTTCATTGCAGAACAGACTGGTGCTACCTTAGGTTTCCTGCCTGTAGGCGGAAATGCTGTTGGTGCATCCTTAGTCAACGCAAATGGTGCGGGCGTAGAGTCAGTTCTCTCTGGTGATCGTCGTGCAGTCATTTTGATGAATATTGAGCCAGATGCCGATTTACCAAACCCCGCTGCAGCGCGTACTGCTTTGGCAAATGCGCATACTGTTATTGCCTTGAGCGCTTACAAGAGCGCTGATTTGCTTGAGGTGGCCGATGTGATTCTGCCAATCGCCACATTCACAGAAACAGTGTCAACCTTTGTCAATCTTGAAGGAAGAGTTCAAACAGTTCAGCCTTCAGTAAAACCTTTGGGTGATTCACGCCCAGCGTGGAAAGTGTTGCGTGTTTTGGGTGGTTTATTGGGCTTAGATGGATTCTTATTAAATGCACCTGAGGAAGTGTTGGGTGAGGCATTGGGTGAGGGTTATTGCACCCGTTTGAGCAATCAAGCTTCCGGCAACTCCATTTCTAACGGCAATCTAGCGCCATTTAATGGTCTTGAGCGCTTAGCTGATGTCAATATTTATGCTGGCGACCAAATCGTACGTCGTTCATCAGCATTGCAATTAACGCGCGATGCTAAGCGCGGCAATCAAGTTGGATTAAATCAGAGCATATTTTCGGAATTAGGTCTTAAAGAAGGTGATGCGGTGCGCGTTACCCAAGGATCTCAATCAGTTGATATGCCAGCCACTCTAGAAGTCAATCTCGCGCCAGGTGCCGTCAGAATCTCTGCGGGCACCATGGCTAGTGCGAAATTGGGATCGATGTTTGGTCCAGTAACCGTTAGTAAAGCTTAAGGTACGAGATGGATAATTTCTTGAACCTCATCAATACTCAAGGCGAGGCCATTTTTGGCTCACTTTGGCCCTTAGTTTGGGCATTAGTTCGGATTGTCATCATCGTATTGCCGATGTTTGGATGCGTTGCTTACTTAACTCTCTGGGAAAGAAAGTTAATCGGTTGGATGCATATTCGCCTTGGGCCAAATCGTGTTGGTCCTTTAGGTTTATTGCAGCCGATTGCCGATGCGTTAAAGCTATTGATGAAGGAGATTATTGCTCCTGCTCAAGCTAGTAAAGTTCTGTACTTTATTGCCCCAATTATGGTGATCATGCCTGCTTTTGCCGCATGGGCTGTGATTCCATTTCAAGCGAAGATGGTGCTGGCCGATGTCAATGCAGGCTTGCTTTACATCATGGCCATTTCTTCGATTGGTGTTTACGGCGTGATCTTGGCCGGTTGGTCATCTAATTCTAAATATCCATTCCTGGGCGCAATGCGTGCATCAGCGCAAATGATCTCTTATGAGATTGCCATGGGCTTTGCCTTGGTTACCGTGTTGCTCACTTCTGGCTCATTGAATTTGAGCACGATTGTTGCCTCACAAGAGCAGGGCTACTTTGCAAGTATCGGCCTGAATTTTCTGTCATGGAATTGGTTGCCTCTATTGCCAATGTTCTTAATTTATTTCATCTCTGGTGTGGCTGAAACTAACCGCCATCCATTTGACGTAGTTGAGGGTGAATCTGAGATTGTTGCTGGACACATGGTTGAGTACTCAGGTATGTCTTTTGCCATGTTCTTCTTGGCTGAATATGCCAATATGATTTTGATTGCAGCGGTTGCATCCATCATGTTCTTGGGCGGCTGGTTGCCTATCGTTGATTTGCCGATCTTGCGCGACATCCCAGGCTTCTTCTGGTTATTCGGTAAAACCTTCTTCCTCCTATCTTGCGTAATTTGGTTGCGTGCAACATTGCCACGTTATCGATACGACCAAATCATGCGTTTGGGCTGGAAAATCTTTATTCCCATCTCAGTGTTCTGGGTGGTTGTTATCGGCGCTTGGGTAGTATCCCCATGGAATATTTGGAAATAAGTTGACCAATCATGTTTAAGAAAATTTCCCAATTCCTCGATAGCTTGATGCTTAAAGACATCCTCACTGGCATGTCTATTACTGGTCGCTATCTATTTAAGCCAAAAATTACGATTCAATATCCAGAAGAGAAGACACCTTTGTCTGCTCGTTTCCGTGGTTTGCATGCACTTCGCCGCTATGAAAATGGTGAAGAGCGTTGCATTGGCTGCAAACTCTGTGAGGCGGTCTGCCCAGCTTATGCCATTACTATTGAAACCGCTGAGCGAGATGATGGCACTCGTCGTACTAGTCGTTATGACATCGACCTCACCAAATGTATTTTCTGCGGCTTCTGTGAAGAGGCGTGCCCAGTGGATGCCATTGTAGAAACCAATATTTTTGAATATTTTGGCGATAAGCGTGGCGATCTGTATTTCACTAAAGAAATGCTTTTAGCTGTTGGCGATAAATATGAAAAAGATATCGCTGTGAACCGTGCAGCTGATGCACCATACCGTTAATCGAATCGAGCTGAACTAATATGACATTCGATCCATCTACTTTATTTGCCGCTTTCTTTTACGGATTTGCAGGCCTGTTAGTCATCTCCGCCTTGCGTGTGATCACAGCCCGCAACCCAGTCCACGCTGCATTGTTCTTAGTGCTGGCTTTCTTTTGTGCGTCTGGACTCTGGATGCTACTCAAAGCGGAGTTCTTAAGCTTAGCTCTGATTCTGGTTTATGTAGGCGCTGTAATGGTGCTGTTCTTATTTGTGGTCATGATGTTAGATCTAGATATAGAGCATCTCCGCAGGGATTTTAAAAAGTATCTGCCAGTCGCCTTCTTAATGGGGGCGGTGATTGTTTTAGAGCTCTCGATTGTGATTATTCGTAGCTTTATTGGCACCAATGCACCGGTACAGCCTATGCCAGAAGAAATGATGGCTAACAATACTCAAGCCTTAGGCATGTTGATCTTTGTTGACTATGTTTATGCGTTTGAAGTTGCTGGTGTCATTCTGTTAGTAGCCATTATTGCTGCGGTTGCTTTGACATTGCGGAATCGTAAGGACTCCAAAGCACAAAATATTCATGAGCAGGTCAATGTGGTTGCTGCAGATCGTATGCGTATTGTGAAAATGGGTTCTGACATGGCTGCAAAGCAAGATGCCAGAGGAGAGAAGAAATGAACATCACTCTTGCCCATTATTTAGTGCTGGGTGCGATTCTGTTTGCGACCAGCGTTATCGGAATTTTCTTAAACCGCAAGAATGTCATCGTATTGCTGATGGCCATCGAATTAATGCTTCTTTCGGTCAATATGAACTTCGTAGCTTTCTCCCATTACTTGGGTGATATGGCGGGTCAAGTATTCGTATTCTTTATTTTGACTGTGGCAGCTGCTGAGGCAGCTATCGGCTTGGCAATTTTGGTTGTGCTCTTCCGTAAGGTTGACACCATTAATGCCGAAGATCTTGACCACCTAAAAGGCTAGTCATGCAATTGACCTTAAACATCCCCGTACTCTGCGCAATTCCTTTGGCGCCATTAGTTGGCTCCATGATTGCCGGCTTCTTTGGTACTAAGCTTGGTGGTAACCGCATTGGACATGGCGCAAGTCAGTTTGTCACTATTTTGGGCGTAACAATTGCTTTTGTGCTGTCTTGCAATGTTTTGGTCCAGGTAATGGATGGCTTTTATTTCAATGGCACGGTCTATCGCTGGATGCAATTGGGTGAACTGAATTTAGACATTGGCTTCTTGATTGACCCGTTAACGGCAACGATGATGTGCGTAGTAACCTTTGTATCTTTGATGGTGCATATCTACACCATTGGCTATATGCAAGGCGAAGAGGGTTACAACCGGTTCTTTTCCTATATCTCCTTATTTACCTTTGCCATGCTAATGTTGGTAATGAGTAATAACCTTTTGCAACTGTTCTTCGGTTGGGAAGCGGTAGGCGTAGTTTCTTATTTGCTGATTGGCTTTTATTTTGAGCGCCAATCCGCTGTATTTGCCAATATGAAAGCCTTCTTGGTTAATCGTGTTGGTGACTTTGGATTTATTCTTGGTATTGGTATTTTGCTAGCCAGCACAGGCTCAATGCAGTATGACGTGATCTTTTCTCAGAACTCTGCATTGGCAGCACAAACACTCCCTGGCACCAGCTGGAATTTGATGACAGTTGCCTGTATCTGTTTATTTATTGGTGCAATGGGTAAGTCAGCTCAATTCCCATTACACGTTTGGCTGCCAGATTCAATGGAAGGCCCAACACCTATCTCTGCATTGATTCATGCGGCAACCATGGTTACCGCAGGTATCTTTATGGTGTCACGCATGTCGCCATTGTTTGAGCTTTCTGATACGGCATTGAGCTTTATCTTGGTGATTGGCTCTATTACCGCGCTCTTTATGGGATTCCTAGGCATCGTACAAAACGATATCAAGCGCGTAGTTGCCTATTCCACTTTGTCTCAGTTGGGTTACATGACTGTTGCCTTGGGTGTATCTGCTTATCCAGTCGCCATCTTCCACTTGATGACTCACGCTTTCTTTAAGGCCTTATTATTCCTCGCTGCTGGTAGCGTTATTCTTGGTATGCATCATGAGCAAGACATGCGCAAGATGGGCGGTCTGTGGAAATATATGCCAATTACTTGCTTGATGATGTTGTTGGGTAATCTGGCTCTAGTGGGTACGCCTTTCTTCTCAGGATTCTATTCAAAAGATTCCATCATTGAGGCAGTTGCCGCTAGCCATATTCCAGGTTCTGGATTCGCTTACTTTGCGGTTATGGCAAGCGTCTTCGTAACCGCTTTATATTCATTCCGTTTGTATTTTTATGTATTCCATGGCAAAGCTCGCTGGGGACATGAAAATTCTCATGCGCATGATGATCACCATGAACATGCAGAGCAGGGCGATGATCATGCTCATCATGGCTTAGCGCCTGGTCAAAAACCGCATGAATCACCGCTTGTTGTGACATTGCCCTTGATTCTCTTGGCAATTCCATCTGTGATCATTGGTTTCTACACCATTTCTCCGCTGCTGTTCGGAACTTACTTTGGGGATTCCATCTTCATTGATCTAGCGCGTCATCCAGTAATGAAAGAACTGGAAGATGAATTCCACGGCCCAGTTGCCATGGCAATTCATGCATTGACATCTCCTGTATTGCTGTTGGTAGTTCTTGGTGTATTGACTGCTGCTATTGGCTATCTATGGGCACCAAAATTACCTGGCAAAGTTGCTCTGGCGCTTGCCCCAATCAAAAAATTGCTTGATAACAAATACTACCTAGATGAATTGAATCAAGCTGTATTTGCTAAGGGTCTTATTTGGATCGGTGGCTTCTTATGGCACCGCGGCGATCAAAAGATTATCGATGGTTTCTTTGTTAACGGCAGTGCGCATGCAGTAGGGCGCTTTGCTGGAGTAATTCGTCATTTGCAATCCGGTTATCTCTATCACTATGCCTTCGCAATGATTGCAGGCTTAGCGGTATTGCTTGCTTGGGTTTTGTACGCTTACCTGCCTTTTGTTCGCTAGGCCTTTGTTACTTAAGTAGCCACTATGATTCTTTCTTTTGCCATTTGGACCCCGATTGTTTTTGGACTCATTATTTTGTTTTATGGGTCTGAGAAGCCATCTGCTGGCGTTCGCTGGTTAGCACTCGTCGGTGCGGTGCTCGGATTCATTGCGACTCTGCCACTGATTATTAATTTTGATATTGCTAATCCTGGAATGCAGTTTGTAGAAAAACTCAGTTGGATTCCACGCTACGACATCAACTATCACCTTGGTATTGACGGCATCTCAGTTTGGTTCATTGTTCTGACTGCTTTCATTAATATTATTGTGGTGATTGCCGCTTGGGAAGTAATCCAAACGAAAGTTTCTCAATACTTTGCTTCTTTCATGATCCTGTCTGGATTGATGATTGGCGTGTTCTCTGCATTAGACGCATTACTTTTCTACGTATTTTTTGAAGCGACCTTAATTCCGATGTACATCATCATTGGTGTCTGGGGTGGTCACAATCGTATCTATGCAGCATTCAAGTTTTTCTTGTATACCTTGCTTGGATCCTTGTTGACTTTAGTTGCCATGCTTTATCTGTACAACGTGACTAATACGTTTGATATTTTGGCTTGGCAAAATGCGCGCTTAGATATCGTGGTGCAGGTATTGTTGTTTGCTGCATTCTTCATGGCATTTGCGGTGAAGGTGCCAATGTGGCCATTGCATACTTGGTTACCGGACGTTCACGTTGAGGCGCCTACTGGCGGTTCAGTAGTATTGGCGGCAATTATGCTGAAGCTGGGTGCTTATGGATTCTTGCGTTTCTCATTGCCAATCGCACCAGATGCAAGCCAGTACTTAGGGCCATTCGTGATCTTCTTGTCTTTAGTTGCGGTGATCTATGTGGGCGCTGTTGCATTGGTCCAAAAGGATATGAAAAAGCTAGTTGCTTACTCATCTGTAGCGCATATGGGTTTTGTGACTTTAGGATTCTTTCTCTTCAGCCCATTGGGTATTGAAGGCGGCATCGTTCAAATGATTTCTCACGGCTTTGTTGCGGGAGCTATGTTCCTGTCCATTGGGGTGCTCTATGACCGCATGCATACGCGTCAAATCGCTGATTACGGCGGAGTAGTGCACCGTATGCCGGCGTTTACCGCTTTTGCGGTATTGATGGCTATGGCTAATTGTGGTTTGCCAGCGACCTCTGGTTTCGTAGGCGAGTTTATGGTGATATTGGCCGCCGTCGATTATGACTTTGTGATTGGTATTTTGGCTGCAACAGCATTGATTTTGGGTGCCGCTTATTCTCTGTGGATGGTAAAGCGTGTATTTTTCGGCACCATTAATAATGCTCATGTTGAGGAGCTCAAAGATCTCAATGCCCGCGAGTACTTCTTGATGGCAGTGTTATCTATCTGCGTCATTGGTATGGGCGTTTATCCAAAGCCATTTACTGACATCATTCACCCAGCTGTCATTAATCTGCTGCAGCATGTTGCTGTAAGCAAACTCTGAGTAAGTACAAATGCAAGCATTCGATCTATACGCCATCCTGCCGGAACTTGTTCTACTCGTTGTAACTTGCTTATTGCTGGTTGTCAGCGTTTATGTTCCTGAGAGAGTGACATCTACTCCAGGTGTAGAGCAAGACATCTTCCACACTCCACGTGCAGTTGGTTTTGTGTACTTCTTCTCACTCATCTTGTTGGTGTTCCTCATTTTCGCCCTTATTGGACGTATGGGTGATCCCGCATTGGTAGCTATGAATGGTTTGTTTCAGTCTGATCCATTTTCAAACCTATTGAAGGCTTGTTCCTGTATCGCCGTATTAGTGAGCTTGATTTATTCCAAGCAATACTTGATGGATCGCGCTTTATTCCGCCCTGACTTTATTGTTTTGGCTTTACTTGCATTGCTTGGACAGTTTGTATTGATATCAGGTGCAAATCTGTTGACTTTGTATCTCGGCCTAGAATTAATGGCTCTTCCTACCTATGCCTTAGTTGCAATGCGCCACAGTAGCGAGAAGAGTGTTGAAGCCGGTATTAAGTATTTCATCTTGGGAGCATTAGCCTCTGGTTTCTTACTCTACGGCATGTCCATGCTTTACGGTGTTACAGGATCACTTGATCTCATTGAGATCTTCAAAGTTGTTGCCGATCCACGTGTTAATCATTTGGTCATGGCTTTTGGATTGGTGTTCATTGTTGCTGGCTTAGCCTTTAAGCTGGGTGTTGTTCCCTTTCATATGTGGGTGCCTGACGTTTATCAAGGCGCACCAACAGCTGTTACTTTAATGATTGCTGCAGCACCTAAGCTGGCTGCCTTTGCTTTGTTATTCCGTTTGCTGGTGAATACTTTACTGCCTTTACTGGGTGACTGGCAGCCAATGCTGGTCTTGCTAGCGGTCTTATCTCTTGTTGTTGGTAATGTGACCGCAATTGCACAAACCAATATGAAGCGTATGTTGGCTTATTCTGCAATTGCGCAAATGGGCTTTGTACTCTTGGGTATGTTGTCTGTATTTGATGATCATGCATTTAGTGCGGCCATGTTCTATTCAATCACCTACGTTTTGACAACACTGGGCACCTTCGGCTTGTTAATGGTTCTGTCACGCAAGGGCTATGACTGTGAAACCTTGGATGGTCTAAAGGGTCTAAATAAGAAGCACCCATGGTTTGCCTTTATTGGCCTAGTCATGATGTTCTCTTTGGCGGGCATTCCTCCTACAGTCGGATTTGCAGCGAAATTAGGTGTTTTAGAAGCCCTAGTAGATGCAGAGCATACCTTCTTGGCAGTTATCGCTGTGATGGCTTCTTTAGTGGGTGCCTTTTATTACTTGCGCGTAGTCAAGGTGATGTATTTTGATGAGCCTGAGCACGAGATCGCAGTTTCTGGATCGGGATTTGCCAAAGGCATTTTGAGCTTAAATTGCGTATTAGTCTTGGCACTTGGCATCGTTCCTGCAGGACTGATGAGTTTATGCTTAGATGCAATGCGTCGTACTTTACTGGGATCTTAATTCTTCTAAACCAGTTTAATAAAGGCTCCTACTTGGAGCCTTTGCTGTTTTAAAGCCACCAAAATGACATGAATATTTATTAAGATGTTTAAATCAATCCTACATAAATTATTGTTCAAGAGCCATGACTGAAAAATTCTTTGAAGACCTTCCGACAGGTGATAAACATCTTCGTGAGGAACGTTTATCTGGCGAAGATATTTACGGTGGCATTTTCTTGAAGATGAAGCGTGATACCGTTTCATTGCCAGATGGCGAACAAGCTATACGTGAGTATTTAACGCATCCTGGAGCGGTTGCTATCCTTGCATTATTAGAAGATGGTAGGGTGCTTCTAGAGCGCCAGTATCGTTATCCGATTGCCAAAGCCTGTATAGAAATTCCTGCGGGTAAATTAGATCCCAAAGAAGACCATTTAGTTTGCGCAAAACGTGAGCTTGAGGAAGAGACTGGGTACACAGCCAAAAAATGGAGCTTTATAAGACGTATTCACCCAGTAATTTCGTATTCAACGGAGTTTATAGATATTTATTTGGCGGAAGATCTAGTTCCTGGCAAGAGTCATCTTGACGAGGAAGAGTTTCTGGACGTATTTGCCGCCCCTCTAGAGCAATTGATAGACTGGGTTGAGGCTGGCGAGATTACGGACGTTAAAACCACCATTTCAACCTATTGGCTTGATCGCTATCGTCGTGGACTAGTTAAGCCAACGCCAATTCTCTAGGGTTATTCAAACCCGCTTAAAATGTGGGTATTGAATTTATCGTTTTTGCCCTTATATACGTCTTATGAAAGTTTATAACTTAGCCTGCCCCTTAGATCATCGCTTTGAAGGATGGTTTGCCTCTGAAGAGGATTGTCTTGCTCAGCAAGACAAGGGAATGCTTGCCTGTCCCATATGCGACAGCACAGAAATCAACCGCATGCCATCTGCCCCGCATATCGGTAAATCTAGTTCTACAGAGTTAGCGGTTTCTAAGCCAGAGCCAAGCAATCCGAGCGGGGACGTTGTTGCACTTACTGGCAATGATCATTCGAACCTAGAAGCCCAAGTTCAAGCTGCCTTCTTAAAGGGTATGCGCGAACTGATGGGTCGCTCTGAAGATGTTGGCGATTCCTTTGCTGATGAGGCTAGGAAGATTCATTACAAAGAGTCTCCAGAGCGCAGTATTCGCGGTCAAACCACCTTGGATGAAGCAGAATCCCTCCGGGAAGAGGGTATTGAAGTCATGGCTGTACCATTTATGCCCGCCTTTAAAAATACACTGCAGTAATTGTTCTGAAGGGATGCGGTAAATAAAAAAGCGATCCGAAGATCGCTTTTTTATTAATCACTACCTGTATTACTTAGAAGTCGGCATCACAAACTCTGCGCCTTTAGCAATACTTTCAGGCCAGCGTTGCATCACGCTCTTTTGCTTGGTGTAGAAGCGAACACCTTCTTTGCCGTAGGCATGCATATCGCCAAAAATAGACTTCTTCCAACCGCCAAAGCCATGCCATGCCATAGGAACCGGAATAGGTACGTTGATACCAACCATACCCACTTGTACGCGGCGGGCAAATTCACGAGCAATGTTGCCATCGCTGGTAAAGCAGGCAACACCATTACCAAACTCGCATGAATTTACTAAGTTGAGGGCATCAGTGAAGTTTGCAACACGGAGGCAAGATAAAACTGGTCCGAAGATTTCTTCCAAATAGATCTTCATATCTGGCGTGACATTATCAAACAATGTGCCGCCAATAAAGAAGCCATCCTCATGGCCAGGCACTTTGAGGCCACGACCATCAACGAGTAATTTTGCACCTGAAGCTACGCCGCTATCGATGTAGCCAGTAATGCGCTCAAGTGCTACTTTAGTGACGATAGGGCCCATTTCAGCATCGAGCTCCATGCCATTTTTAACCTTCAAGGTCTTCGTGCGCTCAATGAGTTTAGGCATGATTTTCTCTGCCACATCGCCCACTAATACAGCCACAGAAATTGCCATGCAGCGTTCACCGGCAGATCCATAAGCTGCGCCAACCAAAGCATCAATTGCTTTATCAATATCAGCATCCGGCATGATGACCATGTGGTTCTTAGCGCCACCTAAAGCTTGGGAGCGCTTACCAAAGTGAGCGCAACGCTCGTAGATGTAATTGGCAATGGGTGTTGAGCCTACAAAACTGACCGCTTTGACATCTGGATTTTCAATTAAAGCGTCTACAGCTTCTTTATCACCTTGCACTACGCTGAACACGCCATCCGGAAGACCAGCTTCCTTGAGAAGCTTTGCCATAAATAAAGAGGCAGAGGGATCGGTAGGGCTCGGTTTGAGGATGAAGGAGTTGCCACAGGCAATTGCCACTGGGAACATCCACATTGGTACCATGACTGGGAAGTTAAAAGGGGTGATACCAGCAACTACGCCTAAGGGCTGACGCATTACCCAATTGTCGATATCGGTAGAAACCTGCTCTGTATAGTCGCCTTTGAGCAATTCTGGGATACCGGTAGCAAACTCAACGATCTCAATGCCGCGTGTCACTTCACCTTGGGCATCAGTAAATACTTTGCCATGCTCAGCAGTAATCATGGCAGCCAACTCATCGCGATTGGCATTTAAGAGTTCAAGATACTTGAACATAATGCGTGAGCGACGCAGTGGGCTAGTTTGACTCCAGCTTACAAAGGCCTTCTGAGCAACTGCAACTACATCATCCACTTCCTTGCGGCTGGCAAGGGCAACTCGGCGTGCTACAGACCCTTTGCTTGGGTTGTAAACATCAGCAAAACGACCATCTTTTGGGTTAACAATATTGCCGCCAACAAAATGGCCAACATCTTCTTTTGATTCAAAGGCTTGAGGTGCGTTCATAGTCTCTTGTGGTGAGTATTTTTAAAGGTTTTAATAATAAAGTCGCTTGGCTTCCTAGCCTGCACAACTTCGCTGTCTCGTTTATTCTGCTTTTTGAGTATTCTATCGCTTTACGGCAATTTTCGTATTTTTTGACCTATTTTTTGGCTTTTTAAGGTACTCCATGAGTCTTTTATTTTCAAACTACACCCTTGGCTCCCCGAGGGGCCCCCTGACGCTGGCTAATCGTATTGTGGTTGCCCCTATGTGCCAATATTCGGCCAGCAATGGCGAAGCAACGGATTGGCATCTGATGCATTGGGGTAATTTACTCAATAGTGGTGCAGCCTTGTTCATTATTGAGGCCACCGCGGTAAGCCCAGAGGCTCGTATTACACCAGCCTGTCTTGGGCTTTGGGATGATCGTACAGAGGCGGCATTAAAAGATAAATTAACCCGTGCGCGCGCTTTGGCGCCAGCTACGCCAGTTTTTATCCAGTTAGCGCATGCAGGACGCAAAGCATCTAGCGCTACTCCCTGGCAGGGAGGTCAATTGCTCGGTAAAGACCAAGGCGGATGGGAAACGCTAGCGCCATCTGCGATTCCGCAATTAGATGGAGAGCGACTTCCCCATGAGTTAACGAAGGATGAATTAAGAAAACTCATTGGTGACTTTGTTGCCTCAGCACAGCGCGCTGACCGAATTGGCATCGATGGTGTTGAGCTCCATGGTGCCCACGGTTACCTGCTACATCAATTCTTGTCCCCCATTGCCAACCAACGCACTGATGAATACGGTGGTCCCTACGAAAATCGCATTCGTTTCCCCTTGGAATTATTTAAGGCGGTAAGGGAGGTCTATCAAGGCGTTTTAGGCATTCGCTTGTCCGGCCATGACTGGATTGAGGGAGGTTGGACTCCTGAAGAAACGGCGGCATTTACTAAAACCCTGAAGGAATCAGGTTGCGATTTTGTACATATTTCTTCTGGCGGTATTTCGCCTAAGCAGAAGATTGCGATTGGGCCAAATTACCAAGTGCCATTTGCAAAGATTGTGAAAGACCAATCGGGTTTGCCAACCATGACAGTGGGTTTGATCACAGAACCTCAACAAGCAGAAGATATATTGCAGGCCGGTGATGCAGATCTCATTGCTTTGGCAAGAGCTTTTTTATATAAGCCCCGTTGGGCTTGGGAAGCTGCGGCAGCATTAAATGCCACGGTTACTGCAAATGAGCGTTATTGGCGTTGTTTGCCGCGTGAGGCACAGGCAGTCTTTGGTGATGTAAAAGTAGGGCAGCGCTAAACTTAAAAAATAATAGCTTGGAGACAGCAATGAAAAGTAATTCAGTCATTCGTAGTGCGCTTACAGCCTTGGGTTTGGGTATCGCAAGTTTAAGTTTTGCTCAATCATTTCCGGATCGACCCATCACCTTGGTAGTGCCTAACCCTCCAGGCGGTCTGGTAGATACTTCAGCTCGTCTATTAAGCGAGCCCTTGACACGTGTGATTGGTCAACCAGTGGTAGTGGATAACAAGCCTGGAGCAAGTGGTAACACGGCCTATCAGTACGTTGCCAAAGCAAAGCCTGATGGCTATACCTTGCTAATCTCTTACTCTGGGTATCACGTAGGCAATCCTGCTTTGTTTGACAAGCTACCTTGGGATCCAATCAAAGATTTTTCTCCAATAGCTTTGTTAACGGTTTCAACGAATGTCATTGCAGTACATCCATCTGTACCAGTAAACAATCTCAAGGAATTTATTGCTTACGCAAAAGCAAATCCCGGCAAACTCAATTACGCCTCTCAAGGCAATGGCTCCGTGTCGCATATTGGTACAGAAATCTTTAAGCAAACTACCGGTATAGATATGGTTCACGTTCCATACAAAGGATCTGGCCCAGCGATTCAGGATGTTTTAGCAGGGCAAGTTCAAGTCTTTATTAGTACGCCCCCATCAGTAATGCAGCATGTCCAGAGCGGCAAACTGAAGGGCTTGGCGGTGACTGGTAAAAATCGTCACCCTGGAATGCCAAATGTACCCACTACTGCTGAGGCTGGCCTGCCATCATTTCAGCTGGAATCTTGGGTTGCTTTGTATGCTCCAGCAGGAACTTCGGCCCCAGTTATTTCAAAGCTAACGGATTCAGTGAAGCAAAGTCTAGCGTTGCCAGAAATTAAGGAGCGAGCTGATGCTGCTGGCGTTGAACTTCGTTACCTAAGTCCAACACAAACTGATGCCTTGGTGAAGAAAGAAATTCCTTTCTGGAGCAAAGCGATTAAAGCGGCAAATATTACGCTCGATTAATACCTGGTCTATGCCTGATCTCGCAAAGTGGGATCAGGCAGTGACAGGGCAAATGCTCTTGCGGCACTCAGCAAGAAATGATCTTTTCCTGGCCCAGCAATCAACTGAATTCCGACTGGTAATCCATTGGGGCCATTAGCCACATTGATATTGATGCATGGCAAACCTAATAGGGTCCAGCCGCGACAGAAAATGGGATCTCCCGTACCATCTTTAATGCTGGGTGCCTCACCGATTGCGCTTGGCGCTATTAGGATATCAATCTCTCCACTAAACAACTCTGCCACAGCAGCTTTTGCTTTGCTGGCTAGTTGCATATCTTTTACATATTGTTCGTAACTAATTTCTGCGCCGTCGCTGAGCTGCTTGCTCAATTGGGGGCTTAATTTTTTTGCATGATGTACGCGCTCGAATAACAAACTACGAGACATTTCAGAAAGCATGATGCGACTTTGTGCTTGGGTAAGTCCATCGCATGCCTTTGGTAACTTAAGGTCACCAACCACTCCCTTGGCAATCATTTCAGCCGCATGGCGAGCTACTGCCAATGCGGTTGCCGTTTCCTTGTGGGCTACGGACCAATTCGATGTTTTGCAAATGGCGATGCGGGGTTTATTGTGTAAGACCTCAATTTTTGCTAAGCGATGGTCTCCGCTCATGGCTGCTACACCAAGCCCTACATCTTGTATTGTTCTGCCAAAACAACCCATGGTATCGAGGGTTACAGAAAGACTTTTAATGCCTGCAATGCTGACTTTGCCTACACTTGGTTTAAAGCCGATAACCCCACAAAAAGAAGCGGGGCGAATGATTGAACCAGCTGTTTGACTACCAGTAGCAAGCGGGACCATAAAGTCTGCAACTGCAGCAACAGAGCCACTGGAGGAGCCCCCAGGAGTATGTTTAGCGTTATGTGGGTTAGTGGTAACGCCACTTTTAAATGCTGCAAACTCGGTGGTGACGGTTTTCCCTAAAATAATGCCGCCAGCCTGCCGTACCAAAGCTACCGCGACTGCGTCGGCAGTTGGATAATGATTTGCATAAATCGGGGAGCCGTAGGAGGTTGGTAAGTCATAGGTGTCATATAGATCCTTAACTCCGATAGGCAGGCCATGTAATATGCCCTGAAATGCGCCTTTATCGAGCTGTTTCGCTCTCGATAAGGCATTTTCCTTGCCTAGGCTAGTCCATGCTTTGACGATGCTCTCTCTTTGGCCTATGCGGTCTAAGCAGGATAGTAATAAATCGGTAGCCCTAATTTCTCTCTTGGAGAGGGCTTTAATGGCTTGAGTTGCGCTAAGGCTTTCGAGATCTTTCATGCATCCATTCTACTTATGGTGGCGTATGATCGCAATTTACGGATTTTTTTCTCGGTATTTCGATAGAAGATAAGTTAGATGAAGCAACATACTGTTCGCGAAGCATGGCTAGAGGATGCAGTAAGGCACCTAGAGCCCGTTTTTTCTAAGGCTGGTTATGCGATCCCTCCTGTGAGGGTTTCATGCGGCTTTCCAGCCTCTAGTAGCCCAAGAACCACTCTAGGCCAATGTTGGCCCCGTGAGCGCTCAGGCGGCGGTGTAAATGAGATATTTATTTCACCAAAACTCGATGAGCCGGTACAACTTTTGGATACCTTGGTGCATGAACTCTGCCATGCGGTGGATGATTGTTTTAGTGGTCACGGCGAGGATTTCAAGGGCATTGCCCAAACAGTTGGACTCGAAGGTCCGGCCAGAATGGCTCATGCGACTGAAGAACTGACAGTTAGGCTGATGATGATTAGCCAAGAATTGGGTCCATACCCTCATCAGGCGATTGTTTTTCCACCCCCAAGACCAAGCAATGCTAGTCGCAGTAAGGCTAAATGTGGTCAATGCGGGTACGAGGTGACCTTGCTCAAAAAATGGGCTAGCTATGGCGCACCAATCTGTCCTAAGGACAATATTCGCATGTTAGAAGCCGTACCTGAAACTATTGAAAATACAAGTGATTACGATAGTGAATCCGTTGAAAAAGGCGGCAAGAAAGCGCCAGACGATATTCGTAGGGCAATTAGTTAGAAATTTGTAAAATGAATCTTCAACAAAAATAAAACGAGACACATTATTTATGAACGCAAAGAAAATTTTTAAGAATCCAAAAATTGCCGTTATTCCTGGAGATGGTATTGGCAAAGAAGTCATGCCAGAGGGTGTGCGTGCTCTAGAGGCTGCTAATCGCAAATTTAATCTGGGTATGCAGTTTGATCACTTCGACTTTGCGAGTTGTGATTACTATCTTAAGCACGGCAAGATGATGCCTGATGATTGGTTTGATACTCTCATGAAGTACGACGCCATTTTCTTTGGTGCCGTTGGTATGCCAGACATTCTTCCAGACCACGTTTCATTGTGGGGCAGCTTGATTCAGTTTCGACGCGGCTTTGATCAATACGTCAATTTGCGTCCAGTGCGCTTACTTCCAGGCGTCCCATGCCCCTTGGCAAATCGTAAACCTGGTGATATCGATTTCTTTGTAGTCCGCGAAAATACCGAAGGTGAGTACTCAAGTGTTGGCGGAAAAATGTTCCCCGATACCGATCGGGAAATCGTCATTCAAGAATCTGTTTTCACGAGGCAGGGCGTAGATCGTATTTTGCAATTTGCTTTTGATTTGGCGCAAAGTCGCCCTAAGAAGCATTTGACTTCAGCTACTAAATCAAATGGCATAGCCATCACCATGCCTTACTGGGATGAGCGTGTAGAGGCGATGTCCAAGAAATTTGCTGATGTGCGTGCTGATAAATATCACATTGATATCTTGGCAGCCCATTTCGTTATGAACCCCGATCGCTTTGATGTTGTTGTGGCAAGTAATTTATTCGGAGATATCTTGTCTGATTTAGGTCCTGCATGTACCGGTACGATTGCAGTTGCTCCATCAGGTAGCATTAATCCCGAAGGAAAGTTCCCGTCATTGTTTGAGCCAGTCCATGGTTCAGCACCCGACATCTTCGGCAAAATGATTGCTAATCCGATCGGACAGATTTGGAGTGGGGCAATGATGCTTGACCACCTTGGCTATCCAGAAGCAGGTAAGGCCATTTTTAGTGCGATTGAAAGCGTTTTAGCGTCTGGCCCAGGAAATGCACCCTTAACACCAGATCTAGGCGGCACTGCAAAGACGGATGATTTAGGTAAGGCGATTGCCGCAGCAATCTAACTCAAGCCCAATTTAACTTTAAATAGTTACAGTTAAAGGACTCCAGACGGGGTCCTTTTTACTTGCTTTCGCAATTTCAGCCAAGATTTTTTCATGACATTGCAAGTCATCATCCGTTGCAGTCAGTACTTTGAGGTTTGTTGGTAAAGCTTTGGTATGACCGGTAGAGTCGGTGCCAACGGTGTAATCAATCAGGTCAATAGAAAGATCTTCTTGACCTCTAGTCATTGCTACATAAACTTCAGCCAAAAGCTGGGCATCCAATAAAGCGCCGTGCAAGGTACGGTGCTTATTACTGATGGAAAAACGTTCGCATAATGCATCCAAGGAATTTCTCTTGCCTGGAAACATTTGCCGAGCGTCTAGCAAAGTATCAGTAACCTTAGATGCTAGGTTGCGGAATGCTGGGCGCTTGAGTAAAGCAAACTCATTATCTAAAAAGCCCAAATCGAATGCTGCGTTATGAATCACAATTTCAGCGCCATCTACAAACTCAATGAGCTGCTCAACGATGTTTGCAAAAACGGGCTTATCTGATAGAAACTCTCTAGAAAGTCCATGAACTGCAAAGGCCCCGGCATCGATGTCACGTTCTGGATTAATGTAGTAGTGAAAGGTTCTGTCGGTTAGGCGACGACCAACCATCTCAACACAACCAATTTCAATAATACGGTCGCCGGTAGCCGGATTAAGACCAGTGGTTTCAGTATCGAGAATAACTTGACGCATTAGGTGCCCTCTAGAACGGCAGGTGAAATATCCATCGGACCATTACCGGCATATTTATCCAAATACAGGTAAATCACTGGTGTAATGATCAGGGTTACGAATTGGGAAAAAATCAGGCCGCCAGCGACGCTAATACCTAGAGGCTGACGTAACTCAGCTCCTGCTCCCAGACCAAACGCAATCGGAATGGCACCCATTAGCGCCGCAAAAGTGGTCATCATGATAGGTCTGAAACGCAAGATACAAGCTTCGCGAATTGCTTTCTCTGGAGACATGCCTTGATTGCGTTGGGCGTCTAAGGCAAAGTCAATCATCAGAATCGCATTCTTCTTCACAATACCAATGAGCAGCAGAATGCCGATGGATGCAATGATGGTTAGTTCAAATCCAAAGATGCGTAATGCAAGGATCGCACCAATAGCGGCGGAGGGCAATCCCGCCAAAATAGTCAGCGGATGAATATAGCTCTCATACAAAACGCCCAGCAAGATATAGATCACACCCAGCGCAGAAAAGATGAGGATCAGTTGACCTGATTGATTGCCTTTAAATACGGCAGCATCTCCGCCATAACTTGTGATGATGGAAGGTGGCAAATCTATAGCCTTAGTGAAGGACTCTATCTGTTTGGTTGCATCGCCCAAGAAAACATCAGGCGCCAAGTTAAAGGATAGGGTAACGGCTGGGATTTGACCTTGATGGTTTACGGCTGTGGGTCCAACAGTACGCGTAAAGGAAGCAAGACTCGATAGTGGAATGAGCTTGTCTGTTGCGCGACCACGCACAAAGATTTTATTGAGGTCTGTTTCGTATTGGCGATCCTCCACAGCAGCTTCAAGGATGACGTAATACGTATTTACGGGAGTGTAAATAGTAGAGACCTGCTTTTCCCCAAAAGCGTTATATAGAGCGGATCGAATATCGGCAATGTTGACACCGGCACTAGCGGCTTTTTCACGATCGATATTGATCTTGACATTCAAGCCCTTCATTTGAGAATCGCTTGTCACGTCTCTGAACATCGGATCAGCACGCATTTTTTGCATCAACTTATCAGCCCACTCGTTGACACCTTCAAAGCCAACGCTCTGTAATGTAAATTGGTAGCGGCTCTTGCTGCTCTTGCCGCCGAGTTGCAAGTTCTGCACGGGGCGCATGTAGACTTGCAGGCCTGGTATTTCCTTAAATTTGGTACGCAAGCCTTCCATGATCTTAGCCATCTTGGCACGATCACTTTTGGGTTTGAGAATAATAAAAATTCGGCCGGTGTTGTAGCCAGAGCTAGCACCTCCACCAATCACAGAAATTGAGCTGGCCACATTAGGATCAGTGTTTACCAGTTCAGCGGCCTGATCTTGCAATGCCAACATAGCTCTAAATGAAATATCTTCAGAAGCTTCTGTGGTTGCCAAAATTTGCCCGATATCTTCTTCTGGAAAGAAGCCTTTTGGGCTATTCATAAAAAGTGCAACCGTAATAACAAAGGTGGAGATCGCACCCCATAAAACGACTTTGCGATTTTTTAAAGCAAGATCTAAGTAGTGAATATAGGTCTTGAGCATCCAGTCAAAGAAGCGATCAAACTTCTTATTGATTGCATACTCTTTGGCGTGCTGTCCTGGTTTTGGCAAGAAGCGACTACAGAGCATTGGTACTACAGTTAGTGATACAACGGCGGAGACCAGGATGGAGAGAGAGACAACTACGGCAAATTCTCTAAAGAGCAGTCCGATCGGGCCAGGCATAAAGAAGAGGGGAATGAAAACAGCCACCAGCGAGATAGAAATAGAAATGATGGTGAAGCCAACTTCTTTGCTACCTTTTAATGAAGCCTTGAGCGGATCCATTCCTTGCTCAACATAGCGCATGATATTTTCAAGCACCACGATTGCATCATCAACAACCAGTCCAACAGCTAAAGTAATGCCTAGAAGCGAAATGTTATCTAAGCTATAGCCCATGAAGTACAGCAGGAAAAAAGCACCAATCAGCGAAATCGGCAGGCTGATTGAGGGAATAATGGTTGCCGAGATATGCTTTAAGAATAAAAAGATCACCAAGATCACTAGCAATACAGTTAAAGCAAGAGTGAGATTGACGTCATGAATCGCTTCGATAATGGAGAGGGAGCGGTCATTCAGAAGCTGGAGTCTGATTGACTCTGGCATTTGTTTTTGCAACTGAGGCAACAATTGCTTTACAGCCCTAACGACTTCTACGGTATTGGCGCCAGGCTGTCTCAATACTGCAACCGCAATTGAGCGCTCGCCATTTGAACTTGCCAGTGTTTTGACGTCTTCATAACTCTCAATAACATCGGCTACATCTTTTAAATAAATTGGTAGACCATTCTTCTGGCTCACAATTAAATTGGCAAATTCTTCTGACCTAACAAGCTGAGGGTTAGCGTAAATGGTGATCGCTTGGCGAGGGCCGTCCAAGACGCCAACGGGACTATTGGAGTTAGCTTTATTGATTGCTAGGGCAATATCATCAATCGTTAAATTACGGTTAGCTAGCGCATCTGGATGAACGCGAACGCGAACAGCGTAACGTTTTGCACCATAAACCAGAATTTGAGCCACTCCGCTAATAGTGGACAAATTTGGTGACACAAGATTTTCGGCATACTGATTGATATCCGAGAGACTGATTGAGGGTGAGCTCATGCGCACTACCAATACCGGCGTATCTGATGGGTTGATTTTGCGATACGAAGGCGGTACCGTCATTTCAATTGGTAACCGCTTTTGAGCACGCAATAAGGCAGCCTGAACATCGACCGCAGCCTTATCAATATCCCTATCGTTATTAAACTCTAGCGTAATGCTGGTGCTACCTAATGAATTGGTCGAGCTAATGACGCTGATGCCATCAATAGTGGAGAATTCTTTTTCCAGAGGAAGTGCGACAGCAGACGCCATATTTTCTGGCGACGCTCCCGGCAAGGAGGCGCTTACGGAAATAACTGGAGTATTAAAGCTTGGTAGTGCAGCTACTGGAATTTTGACGTAAGCAACTGCACCTGCAATAACGGTTGCCACTGAAAGCAGCACCGTCATTACCGGACGCCGAATACATAATTCGGAGAGTGTCATTTCTTCTCTGGGGCTGTTGGAGTTGAAGGGGCGTTCGCGCTCGGGGTTGCAGTAGCTGCTGGCGTAGCGTTTTTAGACTCTCGCACCTTGCTTCCAGGCCGTAAATTTTGTTTGCCTTCAACAACCACCCTGTCGCCAGGTTCAATGCCCGTAACAACAGTGGATCCTAAATATTCATAGACCACTTTAATGGGTTTAGAAACTGCTTTGCCATCTTTATCAACAACATAAACCATTTTGCCGCGAGCATTAATGATGACTGCTTGAGAAGGAACTGCTAAGGCACCCTTTAAGGTATTTGCTACGAGAGATACGCGAGCAAACTGGCCGGGCAATAATGTTTTGTCATCATTGGGTATCTGCGCCTTCACGCGGACTGCGGCAATTGACGGATCCACTTGGTTATCAATTACCAAGACTTTTCCTTCATATGTTTTTTTACCAGTATCACCAACCACTACTTTGACTGTCATTGCTTCGCCATCAAGCTGGTTTTCCAGCATGATGGGAATATCCTTTTCAGGAATCACAAATTGAACATTGATTGGATTTAATTGGGTAATGGTAACCATCGATCCTACACTTGAGGTTGCTGTGGAGCTAGTCGCGGTAGAAACAATATTGCTAGCTTGAACCAGGGATCCAGGGAACACATTCACAATGCCAGCACGCCCGTCAATGGGTGACTTAATGTAATCAAAAGAGAGCTGCACCTCAGCGGCGCGAGCTGCAGCTTGAGCAGACTTAGCATTAGCAAGGCTAGTTTCTAAGCCCGCTTTGGAGATGAAGTTTTTGGCGACAAGCTCTTTGGCCCGTAAATATTGGCTTTGGGAATCATCTGCAAGGGCTTTGAGCCTCTCATAGTTCGCCTTGTCATTACGGTCATCTAGGGTGAAGAGTAGATCACCAGCTTTAACTTCTTGGCCATCCTTTACTTCAATCTTGGCTACAGTATTGGTAACCATTGGTCGAATATCAACAATGCTATTGGAAACAATCGTGCCAGTTGCCTCGATGATGAGAGGCACATCTTTCTTTTCAACTACAACGGACGTAATGGTTACCGGGCCGCCCGCTTTCTCAGAAGCAGGGAAGAAATAGTCATACGCCTTAGAACCTGCGTAAAGAACAAGGAGAACCAAGAGAATGCGCCATTTAAACTTCACCACAAAGGACTTCACAGTGGCGTAATCCAATTGCTTGAGTTGGCCAATTTGTGGTGAATACCGATTCCAAAGCGCACATAAGCGAGCTTTGCCTGTATTTTTGAATTGCACGAGTTTGGCAAACGCCTTATCGAGTGAGGATTCTATTTTTGACACTGTCTCGTTTTTCTTGGTTTTATGTAGGTTTTAAGCTGATTTCGGAGCTCTCAGAGCAGATTCATTCTCTCATAAGATGGCCAAAAAGGTGCTTGGAGCGCAGGTCTAGCCCTAGGGTAAAAATTCTTCCACACCCTTATTTGCCAGCTGATCAGCCAATTCATTTCCAGGATGTCCGTTATGCCCTCTAACCCAATGCCAGGAGATTTCATGATCTGGGAGTAGGGCATCTAATTCTTGCCAGAGATCGGCATTTTTTACCGGGTCCTTGCTGGCGGTTTTCCAGCCCCTTTTTTTCCACCCCTCAAGCCATTCTGTGACCCCTTTTTGGACATATTGGGAGTCAGTCCACAATTCAACAGTGCTGCGTTGTTTCAGTGCTTTTAAGGCAAAAATCACCGCGCAAATCTCCATACGGTTATTCGTAGTGAGCTTTTCACCGCCATGAATATGCTTTTCATGGCCGCCGGAGCGCAATACAGCACCCCAGCCGCCAGGTCCAGGATTGCCTTTACAGGCTCCATCGGTGTAAATCACGATGTGGGGGTGATGAGAATGGGTTTTGGAGTGCGGCATGTCAATAATTTACTTGCTTACTTGATATGGCTATTTTTATGGTGTTTTTGAATATTGCTGCGTTCTGCCGCTGGGGTTAATTGTCCAATTGTTGGGATTCGGACTAGTGAGGCTGGCCCAATGAGGCGCATGCCTTGCTGTCTTTTAATTGCTGAGACTAAAAAAACTGCACCAAATATTGGCCACCAGCGATTTCCCATCTTTTCGAGAAAATTCATTCTCCCCATCACTGACTCACCCTGCAAGGGGAATTTGTAGCAACCAAAGTGGCCACGGTCTAAGGAAAAATTAAGTAACTCTAGCCAGTCTTTGATGCGAATAAGGCTGATGAATTGACCATCTCTAGGGAGATAGGGGCTACCGATTAATCTACTGAGATATTGTCTTGCGCCCCATAGGCTGGCTGGATTGAAGCCGGAAATGATTAAGCGGCCCTCGGGGCGAAGTACTCGATCTACTTCTCGCAATATCTGATGTGGATCGGCAGCAAATTCTAGAACGTGCGGCAAGACAATTAAATCCAGACTTTCACTCGCAAATGGGAGTTCTGTTGAATTGCCTTCAATAAGGTGCCAGTTATGACGAGCTGCATATTCGCGACTATCGTTTGAGTGAATCAAAATGGCTTGTAAAGGCATTCTGTTTTCACTCAAGGTATTTATTTGGGGTAAGCCAATTTGGACGGCATGAAAGCCGAAGACATCGGCAACAATTTGATCGCAACAATGCTGCTCCCAATTCAGGACATAGCGCCCAGGAGGCGATTGGAGCCATTTCTCCCATGAGCTCCAGGGAGGTGCAGGCATCTGAGTGGGGATGGGTGGGGTTGGTATCATCGGTCTATGGATAAGAATACTTTATTGCAGGTCTGGCCTATACCGGCTTTTGATGATAACTATATATGGTGCATTCACAATGGCAGCTCTGCATTAGTGGTTGACCCGGGGGATTCTGCGCCAGTCCTTGAGTATTTAAGGGTCAGTAAGTTGACCCTCAAAGGAATATTAATTACCCATCACCACGCCGATCACACGGGCGGTATTCTCAATTTGTTGCAAGACCTCGGCTCTCACATTCCCGTCTATGGTCCAGTGGGCGACAATATTCCAGGGCGCACTGTCACTGTTATGCAGGATGACAAGGTAGAGATTCCTGAACCTCGAATGAGTCTCAAAGTATTCGAAGTGCCTGGACATACCTTAAGTCATATTGCTTATTTTGCAAATATGCAGGCCAATATCGTCGAGCCTATGCTCTTTTGTGGAGATACGCTTTTTGCGTCAGGTTGTGGCAGATTGTTTGAAGGCACCCCAACTCAAATGTCGGAGTCTCTTGGAAAATTTGCGGCATTACCAAAAAATACTTTGGTTTATTGCACCCATGAATACACCTTATCCAATATCCGCTTTGCATTAGCAGTAGAGCCCAACAACCTCAATCTGCTCTCTTGGGCAGAGCAAGCAAAATCTCTTCGCGAACAGGGCTTGCCAACACTTCCAACAACGATTGGCCAAGAGTTGCAGGTTAATCCTTTTATGCGCTGTGATCAGGCTGAAGTAATAGCGATGGCCAGGGAAGTTTCTGGCCAAACGGACCTACCAACGCCTGCACATGTTCTTGCGGTCATTCGCGCCTGGAAAGATCGTTTCTGATGCGTATGCTGTATGCGGCAATATTTATTGCTGCCTTCTTAAGTGGATGTGCGAGTACTGGAGATTGGTCTTCGGATACTCCGACGAAAGCAAATTCAAAAGCCTCTAGGGCTACCAGAGTTAATCTCAAAGATCAATCCGTTAGTAAGGTCTATGCGCCTTCCGATAATTTATGGATAAGAATACGAGATGGTTTTCAGATGGAGCCGATGAATACTCCGCTGGAAATAGAGCAGGTACGCTGGTTAGCTGCTAGACCCGATTACGTCAATCGTTCTATGACGCGCTCATCGCGATATTTGTTTTATATCGTCCAGGAAGTCAATGCGCGCAATATGCCAACAGAAATTGCGCTCCTTCCCTTTGTGGAGAGCGCTTTTGTAACGAATGCGAAATCGAGTGCTAAAGCGGTTGGTTTATGGCAATTTATGCCTGCAACTGGTAAAGACTTTCGCTTAACGCAGAACGTCTTTAGGGATGAGCGTCGCGATGTTGTTCAGTCAACTGATGCAGCACTCGATTACTTACAGCGTCTAAATAACCAATTTGGTAGTTGGGAACTGGCATTAGCAGCCTATAACTGGGGTGCCGGCAATATCGCTAAAGCGCAGAAGCGTAATGCTGCTGTAGGTTTACCAACGGATTATGAGAGCTTAACCCTACCGCGGGAGACTCGAAATTACGTTCCTAAATTGATGGCATATCGTCAAATTGTTTTAGATCCAAAGGCCTATGGAATTGTTTTACCTGATCTTGAAAATCACCCGTACTTTGTTGCGGTTGATGTCGGTAGTGATATCGATGTGGCATTGGTGATTAAGTTAGCTGAAATTCCTACAGATGAATTTCATAGCCTGAACCCTTCCTTTAATAAGCCCGTTATTTTGAGTAATGCTAATCAGCAAATTCTGTTGCCGTTCGCTCATGCAGAAATCTTTCAAGATAATTTGAAGCAATACACCAAGCCACTTTCATCCTGGACGGCTGTTCAAGTTATTAAAACCGAAAGCGTTGACCAAGCGGCTAAAACTTTGGGTGTTGATGTCGATACCCTGAGAGAGGTGAACGGCATACCGAAGGGGATGAGGATCAGAGCTGGTTCCACCGTATTGATCCCAAAAACAAATCGTCGTCCAGGCGATGTGTCTACAGCAATGGCTGAAAATGCCAGCCTTAACCTAGAAAAGCCTGCGCCTCCTGTACCGAAGTGCCCAAAACCTGCCAAGGGTACAAAAGGCACAAAGCCTGTAAAGTGCTCTCCAGCAAGCAATGCCAAAACTGGGGAAAAGGGCGGTTCTAAGGGTAATTCTTCAGGAAAAAATGCTGCATCTCAGCATAAATCCGCATCGACAGGACTTGCAAAATCTGCGAAAAATGGTAGTTCACCAGCCTCAGCCAGCAATAACGCCAGTAAAGGGGTGAGCAAAAGCCAGTAATTTAAGTAACTTTTTTAAGAAATCAGGTTGACCATGTCCTATAAAGCACACCACGATCGCTCAATTAACGACCCGGATGGATTTTGGGGTGAGCAAGCGCAATTAATTCACTGGGAAAAGCCATTCGATAAAGTTCTCAATTACGACAACCCCCCATTTGCAAAATGGTTTGAAGGTGGCTTAACCAATCTTTGCTACAACGCAGTTGATCGCCATTTAAAAGATCGTTCAGATCAAATCGCCTTAGTTGCAGTTTCAACAGAAACGAATCAAGAGAAGGTATACACATTTAAAGAGTTATACGAGGAAGTAAATCGTATGGCTGCAATATACAAAGCAAATGGTGTGAAAAAGGGTGACCGTGTTCTCATTTACATGCCGATGATTGCTGAAGCTTGTTTTGCCATGCTTGCTTGTGCTCGCATTGGCGCTATTCATTCTGTTGTGTTCGGTGGATTTGCATCCCACAGCTTAGCTTCTCGAATTGACGATGCAAAACCAAGGTTGATTGTGACTGCCGAGGCTGGCGCTCGTGGCGGCAAAGCCGTACCTTACAAGCCATTACTAGATGAGGCAATTACTCTAGCTGAATACAAGCCAGAAAAAGTGTTGATCGTAAACCGCGGCCTAACTGAATTCATAACCGTAGCAGGACGTGATTTGGATTACGCAAGTGAGCGTCAAAAATATCTGAATGACGAAGTGCCTGTGGAATGGGTCGATGCGACTCATCCTTCCTATATTTTGTACACCTCCGGTACTACTGGCAAGCCAAAGGGCGTTCAGCGTGATACAGGTGGTTACGCTGTAGCACTTGCTGCCTCTATGAAACACATTTTTACTGGTAATCCTGGTGAAACCATGTTCTGCACGTCTGACATTGGTTGGGTTGTTGGCCATAGCTACATTATTTATGCCCCTTTGCTCTCCGGTATGGCTACCATCATGTACGAGGGAACGCCATTGCGTCCTGATGCTGGCATCTGGTGGGAGTTGGTAGATAAGTACAAGGTGTCAGTGATGTTCTCTGCGCCAACCGCCGTTCGTGTTCTCAAAAAACAAGATCCTGCGTTCTTAACCAAGTATGACCTTTCTAAATTGCGCGCTTTGTTTTTGGCTGGTGAGCCATTGGATGAGCCAACTGCAAGTTGGATTCATGGCGCTATCAATAAGCCAATTGTGGACAACTACTGGCAAACAGAAACTGGCTGGCCAATGTTGGCTATTCAGCGTGGTGTAGAAGTGATGCCACATAAATTTGGTTCACCAGGCGTTCCTTCTTTTGGCTACAACATGAAGTTGCTCGACGATGCTACTTCTGAAGAGTTGGGTCCAGACCAAAAAGGCGTCATTGCAATTGAAGGTCCATTGCCTCCAGGTTGTATGCAAACCGTTTGGGGTGATGACAAGCGCTTTATCAGCACATACTGGGAAACTATTCCCGGCAAATTAATTTACTCGACCTTTGACTGGGGTATCAAGGATAAAGATGGCTACTTCTTTATCTTGGGTCGCACTGATGACGTGATTAACGTAGCTGGACACCGTCTTGGCACTCGTGAAATTGAAGAAAGCATCTCTAGTCATCCGAATGTTTCTGAGGTTGCTGTGGTGGGTATTGAAGACAAACTCAAGGGGCAGGCTGCAATTGCATTTGTGATTCCTAAGGATTCATCGAATACCGCAAGCTTGGAAGCCGAATGTATGAAGACGGTAGACACCACACTGGGCGCAATCGCACGTCCAGGACGTGTATATATCGTGACAGCATTGCCTAAGACTCGCTCTGGCAAGATTGTGCGTCGCGCACTGCAAGCTGTTGCCGAAGGTCGTGATCCTGGTGATATCAGCACGATGGATGATCAGTCTGTTTTGGCCCAAATCAAGACCATCATTGAGCAAAGCGCCAAGGCTTAAAACCGTTCATTTTGAATCAAAAGCTCTTCCAGTCATTTGGCTGGAAGAGCTTTTGTCTTCTAAAGCCCCGGTTGGCTGGGAATCCAAGGGTTTACGAGCAAAAATGGTATGATGGATGGGTTCAAAACTTAATAAATACCCTAGCGCTTAAAGACACTCACCTCCCGCAAAAACATCCTCGGGTTGGTCTTTTGAGGGTTTTGAGCGTCGGATGGAGCAGGGACTGGAGATGGTTTGTCACCCTTGCTTCCTTCTTTTCCTCCCGCCGTGTTGGCTTTAGCCGACGGCACTTTATTTCCCGGATTTAGTATTGGCGCCCCTGGCGAAACTTCCGGCGAAGTCGTTTTTAATACCGCATTGACTGGATACCAAGAGATCATTACCGATCCTAGTTATTCACGTCAAATCGTGACATTGACTTACCCACATATTGGTAACGTTGGTGTCAATGCTCAGGATGCTGAATCCGACCGGATTCATGCGGCAGGCCTAGTGGTTAAGGATCTTCCAAAACGTGTGTCTAACTTTCGCTCAGAAGGTTCTTTAGATAACTATCTCACCAAGGCTGGCGTACCAGGCATTGCAGGAATAGATACCCGTAAGCTGACCAGAATTCTTCGTGACAAGGGCGCTCAGTCAGGTGCAATTGTTGCTGGCAAAGTAGGTGATAGCTATGAAAATTTGGGCAATAAAGCACTTCATCTTGCTAAAGCCTTCCCTGGAATGTCTGGATTAGACCTTGCAAAAGTAGTTACTACTGAGAAGTCTTATGAGTGGCGTGAAGCCGAATGGGATCTTCATGGCCCAGATGGAAAGCCTGCCTATAGAACGCTGGATACCAGTAAGCCAGTGAAAAAGGTTGTTGCTTATGACTTTGGCGTAAAGCGCAATATCTTGCGCATGCTCACTGAGCGAGGCTGTGAATTAACAGTTGTGCCAGCGCAAACTAGCGCAGCAGAAGTGTTTGCGATGAATCCCGATGGCGTGTTCTTTTCCAATGGCCCTGGCGACCCTGGTCCATGTGACTATGCCATTGCCGCTGCAACAGAAATTATTGAGAAGGGTGTTCCAACCTTCGGCATTTGTTTAGGTCATCAAATCATGGGTCTTGCAGCAGGTGCGAAAACCTTGAAGATGAAGTTTGGTCATCATGGCGCAAACCATCCTGTAAAAGATTTGGATACGGGTAGAGTGGCGATTACTTCGCAGAATCACGGATTTGCTGTTGATGCGAACACTTTGCCAGACAATATTCGCGTAACCCATGTGTCTTTGTTTGATGGATCTCTGCAAGGCTTAGCTTGGAAAGACAAGCCGGCACTGTGTTTTCAAGGGCATCCTGAGGCCTCTCCTGGTCCTCATGACATCGCCTATTTATTTGATCGTTTTGTGGAGCTCATGAATGCTGCCAGCAAGAAGGAGGGCAAATAATGCCTAAGCGTAGCGACATTAAGAGCATTCTTATTATTGGTGCCGGTCCAATTGTGATTGGTCAAGCTTGTGAGTTTGATTATTCCGGTGCGCAGGCTTGTAAAGCATTGCGAGATGAAGGCTATAAAGTTATTTTGGTAAACAGTAATCCTGCAACCATCATGACTGATCCTGAGATGGCTGATGTCACTTACATCGAGCCGATCACTTGGGAAGTGGTTGAACGTATTATTGCCACTGAAAAACCAGATGCAATTCTGCCAACCATGGGCGGTCAAACAGCGCTTAATTGTGCATTAGATCTCCATCGTCATGGCGTGTTAGAAAAATACGGCTGTGAATTAATCGGAGCATCCCCAGAAGCTATTGATAAAGCAGAAGATCGCCAGAAATTTAAAGAAGCGATGACCAAAATTGGTTTAGGTTCTGCAAAATCCGGTATTGCGCATTCAATGGATGAGGCGCATGAAGTTCAACAACAAATTCAGAAGGAAACTGGCAGCTCAGGTTTCCCGGTGGTCATTCGTCCTTCATTCACCATGGGTGGATCAGGTGGCGGTATAGCCTATAACCGTGAAGAATTTGAAGAAATTTGTAAGCGTGGACTCGATTTATCACCAACACGTGAGCTCTTAATCGAAGAGTCACTCTTGGGTTGGAAAGAATTCGAGATGGAAGTAGTGCGTGATCGCAATGACAATTGCATCATTGTTTGCTCTATTGAAAACTTAGATCCAATGGGTGTGCATACGGGTGACTCAATCACAGTAGCACCAGCCCAGACTTTGACGGATAAAGAATATCAAATCATGCGAAATGCATCGATTGCTGTTCTGAGAGAAATTGGCGTAGACACTGGCGGATCTAACGTTCAGTTCTCCATTAATCCAGTTGATGGTCGCATGATCGTCATAGAAATGAATCCACGGGTTTCACGCTCATCTGCTTTAGCGTCCAAGGCCACGGGCTTCCCCATTGCCAAGATTGCCGCTAAATTAGCAGTTGGCTATACGCTTGATGAACTCAAGAATGATATTACTGGCGGGGCAACGCCAGCATCCTTTGAGCCTTCAATCGATTACGTTGTTACTAAGATTCCACGCTTTGCTTTTGAAAAGTTCCCACAAGCTGATTCACGTTTAACAACTCAGATGAAGTCAGTCGGTGAAGTGATGGCGATTGGTCGCACTTTTCAAGAGTCATTCCAAAAAGCACTTCGCGGGTTGGAAGTTGGAGTTGATGGTCTTGACGAGTTTTCTACCGACCTCGATGACATCATCAATGAAATCAATGAGCCAGGTCCTGATCGCATTTGGTACTTAGCAGATGCATTCCGTATGGGCATGGGGCTTGATGAAATTTACTCTGAGACGAAAGTCGATCCTTGGTTCTTGGAGCAAATTGAAGAGCTGATTACTATTGAAACGGAACTGAAACAACGCAAGATTGATAGTCTGACAGCCCCAGAATTACGCTTTGTAAAACAAAAAGGTTTTTCTGATCGCCGCTTGGCAAAGCTACTCAATATTGATGCTGCTTCAGTGCGCGCCGCACGTCATCGCTTAAATGTAGTTCCAGTCTATAAGCGAGTAGATACCTGTGCTGCAGAATTCTCAACAAATACCGCCTACCTCTATTCAACCTATGAAGCAGAGCATGGTGAGTGCGAGTCACAGCCTACGAATAAAGAGAAGATCATGGTTTTGGGCGGAGGCCCAAATCGTATTGGTCAAGGTATTGAGTTTGACTATTGCTGTGTACATGCGGCCTTAGCAATGCGCGATGATGGCTACGAAACCATCATGGTGAACTGCAATCCTGAAACGGTTTCTACTGACTACGATACTTCTGACCGCTTGTACTTTGAGCCATTAACACTTGAAGATGTTCTGGAGATCGTTGCCAAGGAAAAGCCGAAGGGCGTGATCGTGCAATATGGCGGTCAAACACCTTTGAAATTGGCCCTAGATCTTGAGCGTAATGGTGTTCCGATCATCGGCACATCGCCAGACATGATTGATGCTGCGGAAGATCGTGAGCGCTTCCAAAAGCTGCTTCAGGATCTTGGATTACGTCAACCGCCTAACCGTACAGCGCGCACCGAAGAAGAGGCCATCAAGCTTGCTGAAGAAATTGGTTATCCATTGGTGGTTCGTCCTTCCTATGTATTGGGTGGACGCGCAATGGAAATTGTTCATGATGGTCGTGACTTAGAGCGCTATATGCGTGAAGCCGTTAAGGTTTCGCATGACTCTCCGGTTTTACTAGATCGCTTCCTGAACGATGCGATTGAGTGTGACGTGGATTGCATTAGCGATGGCGAGACCGTGTTTATTGGCGGTGTCATGGAGCATATTGAGCAAGCCGGCGTTCACTCTGGTGATTCTGCTTGTTCATTGCCTCCCTATTCTTTGTCAGATGCCACGGTTGAAGAAATTAAACGTCAGACAGCTGCTATGGCCAAAGGTCTTAATGTGATTGGCTTGATGAATGTGCAATTTGCCATTCAAAATGTTGATGGCAAAGATGTGATCTTTGTACTTGAGGTGAATCCACGTGCATCTCGTACTGTTCCTTTTGTGTCTAAGGCGACTGGCCTCCAGCTTGCAAAAATTGCTGCTCGCTGTATGGTTGGTCAAACTTTGGGCCAGCAAGGCATCAAGACTGAAGTCAAGCCTCCATATTTTTCAGTGAAAGAGGCTGTTTTCCCATTCAATAAATTCCCAGGCATTGATCCAATTCTGGGACCAGAGATGCGTTCTACTGGTGAGGTAATGGGTGTTGGCAAAACCTTTGGTGAGGCCTTATTTAAGTCTCAATTGGGTGCTGGAATTAAGCTGCCTAAGAGTGGAACGGTTCTTCTGACAGTAAAAGATAGCGACAAACCCAAAGCGATTGAAGTGGCCAAGCTATTGCATCAACTTGGCTTCCCGATGGTTGCCACTAAAGGTACTGCTGCAGCAATTGAAGCAGCAGGGTTACCCGTAAGAGTAGTTAATAAGGTAAAAGATGGCCGTCCTCACATTGTGGATTTCATCAAAAACGGGGAAATTTCGCTGGTATTTACTACAGTTGATGAGACTCGGACCGCAATTGCTGACTCTAGATCGATTCGTACTAGCGCTCAAGCCAATGGAGTTACGTATTACACAACCATTAGCGCAGCACGTGCTGTTATGGATGGTTTGTTGGCTTCGCAAAATGGCAAGCTTGAGTCACTTGAGGTCTATTCATTACAAAACTTACATCAGACGCTTATTTAATCTAAAATTAACTTTTACCCGCGTAATTTTGCGCAAGAATTTAAGTTAGGTTAGCTGCATGAGCACAATTCCGATTACCAAGCGCGGTGCAGAACTTCTCAAAGAAGAGTTGCACCGCCTGAAGCATGTAGAGCGTCCCTCAGTGATTATTGCGATCTCCGAAGCTCGTGCTCAAGGCGACCTGTCAGAGAATGCTGAATACGATGCCGCCAAAGAGAAACAAGGTTTTATTGAGGGCCGAATTCAGGAACTAGAGGGCAAGCTCTCAGCCGCTCAAATCATTGACCCTGCATCGCTTGATGTAACCGGCCGTGTAGTTTTTGGTGCTACGGTAGACCTAGAGGATCTTGAAGACGGCACTAAACTCACCTATCAAATTGTTGGTGACGATGAGGCCGATATCGCGTTTAACAAGATTTCTATTAGCTCACCAATTGCTCGTGCGTTAATCAGCAAAGAAGAGGGCGATGTAGTTGCAGTTCAAGCTCCAGGCGGTAATCGTCAAGTTGAAATCCTGGCAGTGCGTTACGTTTAATGCAGTATGTCCGTACCCAGAGAATATTTAGCCTAATAGCGGGTCTCTGGGTTGGCAGTTTTATTACAATCGGTTTTTTGGTAGTACCCGTCCTCTTTTCAAGTTTGGGTGATCGACAAGTTGCTGGTATGGTAGCCGCCAGTCTATTTAAAGTAACAGCCTATTCTGGAGTTGTAATCTGTTCCTTCTTAATGGTTACAGCTAATTACCTTGTCCGACAAGAAATAGCTCGATACCGCTCTACTCGATGGCTATTACTCGGTATGCTTGCTTGTGCGATAACGGCCGCATTTATTCTGATACCTTGGATGAATTCTCTCAGAGATCAAGCGCTCTATTTAGGTTTGTCAGTGCGTGAATCTACCTATGCAGCTCTATTTAATCGACTTCATGGGGCATCAAGCGCTGTCTTTATGATTCAGGCTGTACTTGGTCTTGCTCTTGTGTGGCGGACAACAAAAAACGCCGACTAGCAGCGTTTTGTTTTTAACTTAGAGGCTTATTAAGAGCCCAATGATTTTTTCTTGGTGCTGCTCATTCTCGCTTTACGTTTCTTAATGGGAGCTGGCGCAGCTGCTGCTTTTCTATAGCCAGGTGAAGACCAACCAATCTTAGATTCTGCCGCTTCAGAGCGCAACACGCGTTTCTTAGGGGTTGCTGATTTCACAGCCGCTGCTCGCTCAAAAGGAGACTTATTCGATGCTGAGCGACGATCAGATCTGTCGGAAGTGCTGGTACGCACACCTGTTTTAGTGGCCGTACGATTCGGTTGTCGTTTGGTTCGCGGCGCTTGTAGCGACTTCTTCGTTTGCTTGCTTGAACGCCCAAGATTGCTAAACGCTTCTTCAACAACATCTTTTGGCTTCCATAAAACGAGCAACTTACCGATATGTTGGACTGGAGCAGCATCTAACTTATCGCATAGTTCTTCATAGATGGTGATACGGGCTTCACGATCATCTCCAAAAACACGAATCTTGATTAAGCCATGGTGATTAATCGCCAATTTAGCTTCTTTAATGACGGCAGGAGTCAAGCCATCACCACCAACCATCACCACAGGACTTAAGTCATGAGCATCGGCTTTGAGGGATTTACGTTGGGCGGGAGTGAGGATAAGTGCAGTCATGGGGTCGATGATAGAGCATTCACTATGAAAATGACCTCATTAGGTCGAATTTAACGATTTTTACCTTAATTCCTTTTGCTTTAGGGGGTGGAAACTAGGAAAATAGAAGGCGAAAGTGGGTAAGTTGTGGCAAAAAATAAATTTAATAAAAGTTGGTTGCAGGATCATTTAACCGATCCCTATGTGAAGATGGCTCAAAAAGAGGGTTATCGCGCTAGGGCGGTTTATAAGCTCAGTGAAATTGACGAGCAAGATCACCTCATCAAAGCTGGCATGACCATTGTGGACTTAGGGAGCGCTCCTGGGAGCTGGTCTCAGTACGCCCGCAATCGTTTAACTGAGCTTGGCAAATCCAATCCCAAGATTGAGTCAGGTAAACCTGATGGTCAGATTATCGCCATTGATATTTTACCGATGGAGGATATTGCCGATGTCAGCTTTATTCAGGGCGATTTCCGAGAAGAAGAAGGTCTTGCCGCGCTTGAAGCCTTGCTTCCGAAAGCGGCTGAAGGTAAGGTCGATTTGGTTCTCTCTGATATGGCTCCAAACTTGTCTGGTGTCGGCGTAGCTGATGCAGCTCGAATGGCCTTTCTAGCGGAAATCGCACTAGATTTTGCAGTTGATCGACTTAAACCTGAGGGGGCTTTGCTAATTAAATGCTTTAACGGAAGTGGTTATAGCCAGATCGTTGAATCTTTTAAGAAGGTCTTTAAAACCGTTGCTTCTAGAAAGCCAAAAGCTTCTAGAGCTCGCTCTTCAGAGATTTTTCTTTTGGGTAGAAACCTAAAACCACCTAAATAAGCCTAATATGGGTGAAATAACCCTGTTTTAGTAGGGTTTTAATAAATAAATATGCCATTAGCCCTTGAAAAAGGGTGGTAGTAGAATCAAATACTTAGGTAGCGATTCGCTTTAACTCCTGGATTAATCCAGAAAAGGACTCATTTTGAACAGCAATATGTTCCAAAAAATCGGTGTGTGGCTCATTGTGGGCTTGGTGCTTTTTACTGTTTTTAAACAGTTTGATAAACCCAAGGAACAAACCCAGGTCACCTATTCTCAATTTATGGACGATGCCAAAGCTGGCAAAGTTAAACGCGTGGATGTGCAAGGCCGCACACTGCAGGTAACTCCTGCAGACGGCATTAAATACTCGATCACCTCTCCAGGGGATATCTGGATGGTTGGTGATCTCATGAAATATGGTGTTCAAGTTACTGGTAAAGCTGATGACGAACCTAGTATGTTGGTTTCTGCTTTGTACTATCTTGGGCCAACGTTATTGATTATCGGTTTTTGGTTTTTCATGATGCGTCAGATGCAGGGTGGCGGCAAAGGTGGAGCATTCTCCTTTGGAAAATCTAAAGCACGTCTGATTGATGAGAACAGCAATACAGTTACTTTTGCAGATGTTGCTGGTTGTGATGAGGCTAAGGAAGAGGTCTTTGAGTTGGTTGATTTCTTAAAAGACCCTCAGAAGTTCCAAAAACTCGGCGGTCGAATTCCTCATGGCGTGTTACTGGTTGGCCCTCCTGGTACCGGTAAGACTCTTTTGGCGCGGGCAATTGCTGGCGAAGCTAAGGTTCCTTTCTTCTCAATCTCTGGTTCAGATTTCGTGGAGATGTTTGTTGGTGTTGGTGCATCTCGTGTACGCGACATGTTTGAGAATGCCAAGAAAAACTCTCCTTGTATTATCTTTATTGATGAGATTGATGCGGTTGGCCGTCACCGCGGTGCTGGTATGGGCGGTGGTAATGATGAGCGCGAACAAACTCTGAATCAAATGTTGGTTGAGATGGATGGTTTTGAGAGTAACAGCGGTGTAATCGTTGTTGCTGCGACTAACCGTTCAGATGTTTTAGATAAAGCATTATTACGTCCAGGTCGTTTCGATCGTCAAGTGCATGTTGGCTTACCCGACATCCGTGGTCGTGAGCAAATCCTGCAAGTGCATATGCGCAAGGTTCCAATTGATCCTGATGTGAATGCTGCTGTCTTAGCTCGAGGCACTCCTGGTTTCTCTGGTGCTGATTTGGCTAACTTGGTAAATGAAGCGGCTTTATTTGCAGCTCGCCGAAATAAACGCTCTGTAGATATGAGGGACTTTGAGGACGCAAAAGATAAGATTTACATGGGACCAGAGCGCAAGTCTGCTGTGATGCGCGAAGAGGAGCGTCGTAATACCGCTTATCACGAGTCGGGTCATGCAGTGGTTGCTAAGGTTCTTCCTAAGGCTGACCCAGTACACAAGGTCACCATCATGCCGCGTGGAATGGCATTGGGTGTGACATGGCAACTCCCAGAATTTGATCGAGTCAATCTCTATAAAGATCGCATGTTGGAAGAATTGGCTATTTTGTTTGGCGGCCGAGCTGCAGAAGAGTTATTCCTGCATTCAATGAGTACGGGCGCTTCAAATGACTTTGAACGCGCTACCAAAATGGCTCGTGATATGGTGACTCGTTATGGTATGAGCGATAGCTTGGGTACGATGGTTTATGTTGACACTGAATCAGAGAGTATTTTTGGCCGCAATAGCACTAAGACAGTATCTGAATTAACGCAGCAAAAGGTAGATGCGGAAATTCGTAGCTTGATTGATAGCCAATATGCTTTGGCAAGATCAATCTTGGAGCAAAATCGTGACAAGGTTGAAGCGATGGTTGCTGCATTGCTCGAATGGGAAACGATTGATGCAGAGCAGATTACTGACATCATGGAAGGTCGCCCACCAAGAGCACCATTGCCTCCACCAGCTACTCAGTTTGGAAATTCTGCTGGGACACCTGGACCGGCGACTGGTAGCGCTCCTGCTACTGCATAAGAGCCCTTAATGACCTTCGCCTTTGATGTTTAAGCAAGGCCTCATCGATATGCCCACAACTTGGCGTTGTGGGCGTTTTCTTTTTGATTTCAATAAACGCAAACGCCCACTGGTGATGGGTATTCTGAATGTCACGCCAGATTCTTTTTCTGATGGTGGAAAATGCAGAACCCCAAAGGATGCGGTCGCTCAAGCGGAATATATGATCGCCAATGGCGTGGATCTCATTGATATTGGTGGCGAGTCAACGCGGCCTGGTGCCGAGCCCGTCGAATTACAAGAAGAGTTGGATAGGGTAATTCCAGTAATTGAGTTACTTAAAGGCTGTGGTGTTCCCTTATCAATCGATACCTATAAATCCGAAACGATGCGTCAAGCATTACGTTTCGGCGTAGATTGCGTAAATGATATTTGGGCGCTTAGACAGAGTGGTTCCATAGATGCTGTATTGGAAAGTGCTGATTGCGGTATTGTGCTGATGCATATGCAGCGTGATCCTCTCACCATGCAATTTAACCCCGACTACAAGAACGTTATTGATGAAGTTAAGCAGTTTCTAAAAGAACGAGTGGAGCTATTGATTTCTAAGGGCATCGAAAAGGAACGAATTGCTATTGATCCTGGTTTCGGATTTGGTAAGAATTTAGAGCACAACCTCAGTATGCTGACTAATTTTGCCGATTTCTCGACATTAGGGCTTCCTGTTTTAGCTGGAATTTCACGTAAATCCATGTTGGGGAAAATCACTGGTAAAGATACCAACCAACGCATAGCGGCTAGTGTTGCTGCAGCTATTATGGCCGCTGATCGCGGCGCCAAAATTGTACGAGTTCATGATGTGGCCGAGACTGTAGACGCCCTGAAGCTTTGGGCGGCGGTAAATACTTAGCAACATACCTAAGTTTTATAATGATAGCTATGAAAAAAAAATACTTTGGTACTGACGGAATTCGAGGTGAAGTAGGGCATTTTCCAATCGTTCCGGAATTTATGACTCGCTTGGGATATGCGGCTGGCAAAGTTTTGACGCGTGAAGCAAAGCCAGGTGAACGCTGCAAAATTTTGATCGGCAAAGACACTCGAGTTTCTGGTTATTTATTGGAAGCAGCATTGGAAGCTGGTTTTGCTTCTGCTGGTGTGGACGTCATGCTATGCGGCCCCATTCCAACCCCTGGAGTGGCCTACCTGACTAAAGCATTGCGACTCACAGCAGGCTTAGTGATCTCTGCCTCACATAATCCCTATCAAGATAACGGCATCAAGTTTTTCTCAGCAAATGGCGATAAGCTTTCTGATGATTTTGAGCTTGCCATTGAGGCTGAATTAGAAAAGCCAATAGGTTGTGTAAGTTCCAAAGAGCTTGGCAAGGCATTTCGACTAGATGATGCAGCAGGCCGTTATATTGAATTTTGTAAATCCACTTTTCCTGGTGAATTAAATCTAAAAGGTTTAAAGCTTGTGGTGGACTGTGCCAATGGAGCCGCTTATCACATTGCGCCTCATGTTTTTAAAGAGCTTGGCGCTGAAGTCGTTTCTATTGGAGTAAGTCCTGATGGACTCAATATTAATGATGGTTGCGGAGCAACTGCACCGGCCGCATTAATTGCAAAGGTTAAGGAGGTGAAGGCTGATCTTGGTATCGCCCTAGATGGTGATGCAGACCGCCTCCAAATGGTTGATGCCTCTGGACGCCTATTTAATGGTGATGAGCTGCTTTATGTTCTAGCAAAAGATCGATTAGAGCGTGGGCAGAAGCTGGGCGGAGTTGTTGGCACCTTAATGACGAATCTGGCGGTTGAAAATGCCATTAAAGAGCTAGGCATTGATTTTGAGCGTGCCAATGTAGGAGACCGATATGTTCTTGAGTTGCTAAAACAGAATGGCTGGATTATTGGCGGCGAAGGTTCGGGTCATTTGCTCTGTCTAGACCAGCACACCACAGGTGATGGGACGATTGCAGCCCTTCAAGTTTTAGCAGCAATGAGTCAAAATAAAATGAGTCTTGCGCAATTATTAGATTCCGTCAAAATCTTCCCGCAGGTTCTGTTGAATGTGAAATTCAAGCCAGGATACGACTGGAAGAATGATGAAAACCTCAAAAAACAAATTGCAAAGGTTGAGGCTGATCTTGCGAGTATAGGTCGTGTACTTATTCGTGCCTCAGGTACAGAACCGTTATTGCGTGTGATGGTTGAGACTAAAGATGCTGATGTGGCAATGAAGGCTGCTAAGAGTATTGCTGATTTAGTGCCAACTATATAAATTGAATTGCTTTCAAGAGATGGTAATTGGCCCAAAAAAGAAAAGGTAATTTTATGAAGTTACATCCATCTATCACCAATAGAGAGTTTAAGCTGCTAATTAAGCCGAAGGGTTTAGATCGTCATAGCAGAATTTCCCTTCTGAGCGAGCAGATCATTAAGTTTTGCAAGAAAAGCAAAGTGGATTTTTTTCATCTGGATAATGCGAATACTGGTTTACGTAATATTTATTTTTATGACACTCCTGGAGAAGATTTTCGTCAAAATAATATTATCTTGCGTGTTAGAGAGTCACGTCAGAATGTATGGGTTGATGACTATGCAGAAGTTACGCTGAAGTGTCGAACCCATGATATTGAACGTGCCGCCAACTTCGACCCCAAACCTCAGAAGAAAATTAAATCAAGAACTCGCTTTAAGGAGGAAATTATCCGTGGGGATGCCTTAGGCTCTCGACGTCAAATTTTCTCAAATAATGCGATTTTGGATGCTGTACCCATTGATCAGTTATTTGAAAGATCTTTAAGCGCTATATGTAAGTATTTCCCAGGAATAGCAAATCTTTCAATCGATAAAAAAACTCCCGTGGTTATTGTTGGCGGACCAACAAATAAGATTCTTGAAGCATGTTTACCATTGGGAAATCTAGTCTTTGGCGATGGCGTTGAGGCGCATTGTGAAATTGCTATTTGGATGAAGTCTGCTGGTGATCCTATTGTGGGTGAGCTCGCTTTTTCATATCGTGTGAATGATGAAAATCGCTCATATGACAAGGCTCATAAGCGAGCAGATAAATTTTTCAAGAAACTCCAAATTGAATTGTCTGATTGGCTGGAGATTGGTAGTACAAAAACTGCATTAGTTTATGGAAAGCCTGAATGAGCTCTCCAAGTTCGATTAATGAAGCGGCTCCAGTTAGCTTATTTGATCTCTTTTTTCAATTTTTAATGATTGGTGCCGTAAGCTTTGGGGGCGGGATTATTGCCTATGAGCGCATTCTCTTGATTGAAAAAAAATGCTGGCTTACTGCCGATGAATTCATGGGATATCTCGCGATTAGCCAAACCATGCCTGGCTTAAATTCAGTGAACTTAGCTGTTCTGGCTGGAGATCATTTACGCGGTGCGCTGGGTGCTTTCATAGCGACTATTGGGCTAATATTGCCCGGGTCTCTGTTTGTATTGATCATTGGTGTTGCGTATACCAACAATACAGACCACCCATTAGCAAACATCATTTTATCTGGTGTCGCAGCAGCTGCATGTGGTTTATTGGCGGCAATTACCTATCGAATAGGTGATGAGCATTGGAAGCACCTTAAGTCACTGCTGATTATCATCCCCACCTTTATTTTGATGAGCCTTGTAAAGCTAAGTTTGCCCATTGTGCTGTTAATAATGGCCCCAATTGCAATTTACATTTACCGTCCAAGAGCTAGCTCATGAGTCATTTAATGTCATTGGCATTCAGTTTTGCAGTGCTGTCACTCCTGGCGGTAGGGGGTGGTACTGCAGTATTGCCGGAGATGCAAACCTTGCTGTTTCACCAATTTGGGATTGATCATCTGCGTTTTGTGCATATTTACAGCATCGGACAAATTGCTCCAGGCCCTAATATGTTGATGGTTCTAGTAATCGGTTTTCAGGTAGCAGGACTTATAGGGGCTGGAGTTGTTTTACTCGCATTCTTTCTACCATCGAGTATTTTGTGCTTTTATGTAGGGCGGATATGGAATCGCTTTGGAGAAAGCCCTTGGCGTCGTAGCATCCAAAATGCTTTAGAGCCCATTTCGATCGGCTTAATGGCATCCGGTGTTTATGCGGTTGCTAAATCCTCCATCGTCAGCCCAATCACTTTAGGGTTGGCGTTGATTTCTCTTTATTTCATCTTGAGAACAAAGATCAATCCTGTCTTTGTGATTCTGGGATCAGGCTTGCTTGGGTTTTTTCTAATCAAATATCTATAGTAAGTATCTGCATCAAAACGCAGCTCTAATACCAACGATCAAACTTCTGCCCGGTTGTGGAGCATACAACCTCACTGCCATTGGTGAGGTTGCGTAACGAATCTCTTCATTCAATAAATTCTTGAGCATCAGGTAACCCGTCCAATTTACCTTACCGATACGCTCTGTATAGGAGAGGTTGGCATTTACTAGGTTATAACTTGGGGTAGGTCCAATTTCCCATGTGGCTAATTTATTTTGTTGATAGCTATAAATATAAGTGGCACTTGTTAACCAGCCATTGCGTTGGTAGGCTAATTCACTGCCCAGACGGGGGGCTGGCTGTAGGGGAAGGTTTCCGCCTGAAGTAAATGTTCCTTGGGATACATCACCAAATAGACGTCCACCCACTCCAGTTTCATTCCAGTTATAAGTCAGCTCTGCTTCTGCACCCTGTATGGAAGCATTCGCTTGAGAGGCTTGTACAACTGAAAAATTTCCATTGGCTTGACTATAGGCGCCAGTGTAGTAACCATATATGAAATTGCTAAATTGATTTTTGTAAATGCTGGCTTTGCTGCGGATCAAGCCCAGCGACTTCTGAAAGTTTAATTCTAGGTTGTGTGAAGTTTCAACACCCAAATTAGAATTTCCAATATCAAATGTTGCCGTTGAATCATGGGGACCATAGGAATAGAGTTCTTGGGCAGAAGGTGATCTTTGAGAAACTGTATAGGCAAGACCGACACCATAACCTTTGGCAACATCTAGAAGGCCTCCGGCTGAATAAGACATCAAATTAAATTGGCGGCTTTGCAGTGAAGGGGGGCCATAGGCCGTGGGTACAAATCCCTCGCTGCTAACGCTGGGAAACTGAGTGCCGGTATTCGGATTTTGGCTTGTGTAGTTATATCGAGCTCCAAGACTTGTTTTTAAAGGTCCGTAACGACCTTCCTCCACCAAGAAGAGTGCGCTTGAGTTTGATTTTGTCAGTGGAACAATCGCGTAATTGTTAGTCGATAGATCAGTTGCGTTGAGGGTGGAGCCAATTATTTGCAGCCCGAGAACCCCTTTTGATCCGAACAGTTCTTTATGCGCCAACTCTAGTCTTGCTTCGGTAGCAGTGTTATTCCATTGAGTAGAGGCAACGCCGTTATTGGTAAATTCAGTATGTTGATAATTGGTATTGGCAGCGCTAATCTTTATCGAACTAAAGCCATCAAAGGGATCATTGGTTTGATGGGCTAAATCGTAGCGATTTTGCGACTGCTGAATAAAGCCACCTTCCGCTGTAGGTATTCCATATTGATGATTCATGCGCTCTAAAGAGATGCCGGTATAACCATCTGAGCGAATATAACTTGCTCCCAAGCCTAAACTATTTTGATTGCTAAAAGAGAAGGGTAGTTTTCCGCTATAAGGAACATTAACCGACTCACCTGGATTAATAGACCAATTGGCATTGGGGCCACCTTGTTCAGCAAAACCAGGAATGCGATAGTTATTTGAATTGCTGATTGCTGAATCAAAATGCAAGGCCAGGGGGCCGGCAGGTGCATCGAGTTCTATATTGGCAGTCTTACTTTGATTTACAGTTTCGTAGCTCGTATTGATTGCTCCTGAAACGAGGTCAGGCATTGATGTAACTATGCGGTCATTCACTACATTTACCAATCCGCCGCTTGAGCCTGATCCGTAAAGGAGGGCAGATGCACCACGCAAGATTTCGATCTGATGAGTATTTTGCATAGGGCTTGCAACTGCATGATCTGCGGAAATACTAGACACATCACCAGC
>CANCPL010000006.1:0-52268 GCA_947380065.1 Burkholderiaceae bacterium
GGTGGTGAGTCAAGCTCTAGTGGGAAGTCCAGTAGCTCAGGTGGTGAGTCAAGCTCTAGTGGTAAATCGAGTAGCTCCGGTGGGAAGTCCAGTAGCTCAGGTGGTGAGTCAAGCTCTAGTGGTAAATCGAGTAGCTCAGGTGGTGAGTCAAGCTCTAGTGGGAAGTCCAGTAGCTCAGGTGGTGAGTCAAGCTCTAGTGGTAAATCGAGTAGCTCCGGTGGGAAGTCCAGTAGCTCAGGTGGTGAGTCAAGCTCTAGCGGTAAATCGAGCTCAAGTTCCAGCACTTCAGGCTCTACTTCCGGCTCTAGTACTTCGGGTTCCAGCACTTCAGGTTCAAGTACTTCGGGTTCTACTTCAGGTTCGAGCACTTCGGGTTCGAGCACCTCTGGATCGAGCACTTCGGGTTCTAGCACTTCGGGTTCGAGCACCTCTGGATCGAGCACCTCAGGTTCTACTTCAGGTTCCAGCACCTCAGGTTCTACTTCGGGTTCGAGCACCTCTGGATCGAGCACTTCAGGTTCGAGCACCTCAGGTTCTACTTCAGGTTCAAGCACCTCTGGATCGAGCACCTCAGGTTCTACTTCAGGTTCAAGCACTTCAGGCTCTACTTCAGGTTCGAGCACTTCGGGTTCAAGCACTTCGGGTTCGAGCACTTCGGGTTCAAGCACTTCAGGTTCTACTTCAGGTTCAAGCACTTCGGGTTCTACTTCAGGCTCTAGCACTTCGGGTTCGAGCACTTCGGGTTCGAGCACCTCTGGATCGAGCACCTCAGGTTCTACTTCAGGTTCCAGCACCTCAGGTTCTACTTCAGGTTCGAGCACCTCTGGATCGAGCACTTCGGGTTCTAGCACTTCAGGTTCTACTTCCGGCTCTAGTACTTCGGGTTCTAGCACTTCGGGTTCGAGCACCTCAGGTTCTACTTCAGGTTCGAGCACCTCAGGTTCTACTTCAGGTTCAAGCACTTCGGGTTCGAGCACCTCTGGATCGAGCACCTCAGGTTCTACTTCAGGTTCCAGCACCTCAGGATCGAGCACTTCGGGTTCTAGCACTTCGGGTTCTACTTCCGGCTCTAGTACTTCGGGTTCCAGCACTTCAGGTTCGAGCACCTCAGGTTCTACTTCAGGTTCCAGCACTTCGGGTTCAAGCACCTCTGGATCGAGCACCTCAGGTTCTACTTCAGGTTCCAGCACCTCAGGTTCTACTTCAGGTTCGAGCACTTCAGGCTCTAGCACTTCGGGTTCGATCACTTCCGGATCTAGTACATCTGCTAATGACGCCTCAAATACCAAGAGCTCTGGGGTATGCACATTATTTGTAGATAGAACTGGGGTTTTAATTAATAATTGCGAAGGGCCAAAAAGGTAAGTGACTAAAGCTATAAATCACATGTTTTATGGAAGCAATTTAATATACTGTTAGTGGTTATAGCCATCATGAGGATTCTAGGTAGCCTCAGCAAAGTTGAGGCCTACCTCTTCTTGGCAAATAGCAAAATATTGTTACTAGAGAAAGTTATCCTGAAGGATCTCTTTCTTTGTAAAAACGATTTTAGAGTTTGGCGATAAATCGTTTACTGCTTACTTTTTCGAAGTATTCATGCCTAACAAAGAATATGCTGGGCAATTACCAATCATTCCGGTTAATAGAGGAATGATTCCAATCCAGGCCCAGGGGCCAGTAATGCCAAATGCTGCTAGACCCATCAGGGTAACGCCAACAGTCATGCGCAGTACACGATCAGTGTGACCAATATTGCATTGCATATAAGCCTTTCGAGTAACTTACTTGGCAGCTTTAGCTAGGCGCTGTCTCAATGCCTCATACAAGCATACGCCACTTGCTACTGAAACATTCAAACTTTCAACAATGCCTTGCATGGGGATGCGTACAAGCTCATCACAGGTCTCGCGGGTAAGACGGCGCATGCCCTCACCCTCAGCGCCCATCACAATCGCAATCGGCCCAGAAAGATCCAAATCGTAAATGGATTTTTCAGCCTCATCATCAGTGCCAATTAACCACACACCGGCTTCCTGCATCTCTTTCATACTACGCACGAGGTTAGTTACCGTAATAACTGGCATCACTTCTGATGCGCCACTAGAGACTTTGCTAACGGTGGCATTAACCGATGCAGAGCGATCTTTAGGAACTACTACGGCATCTACGCCAGAACCATCTGCCACACGAAGGCAGGCGCCAAAGTTATGGGGATCAGTAATACCATCCAAGATGAGGAACATCGGTTTCTTCTGAGCACTCTCTGCATCCTCAACTACCTCAGTAATCGTCCGCGCAACAGTCATTTTTTCCGCTAAAGCAACAACCCCTTGATGACGATCATGGCCTGTCAACTTATGCAAACGCTCAGCATCAGCAGCGTGTAAACGCTCACCCAAAATCTCTTCTGCTTGCTTTAAGAAATCCCCCATGCGTCTATCGCGACGACCGGAATCAAAGTACACAGACTTTAAGCTATCTGGGTCAACTCGTAAACGCGCTTGTACTGCATGAAAACCAACTAATATTTGCTTCATTTTGTTTGCTTCATCTTATTTTTCTAATCGATCTTTATTTGCGGCGTGCATTAGTACTGCGAACCGGGGGTTTGCTGCCTGCAGGCTTGCCGACTGATCTACCCGGTTTAGCGGACTTACCGTTTTTAGTATTTTTGCTATTAGCCTTGCTCTTGGACTGATTAGCCCCCAAAGTCCCAGCAGATTTAGCTGCATTTACATTGATACCGCTCGGTTTTTGAGGAATCTTGTTGTCAGAACGACCTCTTTGAGGGGCTGCCTTTTTGTTGGGTCTGCCTGTATCGGTTGCCAATAAGAGCTGACGACGATTGGAAGAACCACCAGGCTCCGCACCCACTGATTTAACAAGACTAAATTCAATCTTACGTGCGTCCAAGTCAACGCGACTTACCAATACATGCAAGCGGTCACCTAATCGATAGCGAATACCAGTTCGCTCTCCACGCAACTCCTGACGAGCTTCGTCATACTGGAAGTAATCTCCGCCAAGCTCAGTGACGTGCACCATGCCTTCAACAAATAGATTCTCTAGTTGAATAAACAAGCCAAAGTTAGCAACACCGGTAACATTACCTGCATACTCTTGACCCAAATGGTCGCGCATGTAGTAACACTTCAGCCAAGCCTCTACGTCACGTGAAGCCTCATCAGCACGACGCTCATTTGAAGAACAGTGAACACCCAATTGACCCCAGATTGGCAATGCCGCATTGACACCTTTAGGCGCTTTTACACCCTTAGCCACTCCAGCTTTTGCATCGCTTTGAGATTTCTTGGCATTGACTGCATTCTCACGACCCTTACCTTTACGCGGCAAGGTGAGATTAAGAGGTACCTTAGGCGGTAAGACCGGTACGTATGGTTTTTTCTGGAGAATCGACTTGATCACTCGATGCGTTAGCAAATCAGGGTAACGACGAATCGGGCTGGTGAAATGAGAATACGCTGGGTAAGCCAAACCGAAGTGGCCTTCGTTATCCGGCTGGTACATCGCCTGCTGCATGGAGCGCAATACGACTGACTGCAACATATTGGCATCAGGTCGATCTTTGACTTCACGCATCAATTTAGCGTAGTCACGGGGCTTCGGTTTCTCGCCACCGCCCAATGACAAACCTGAGGTTCTGAGAACTTGGCGCAAGGTAACTAATTTCTCTTCCGATGGTTCACCGTGAACACGATACAGGCTCAGATGCTTATTTTTATCAATGAAGTCTGCAGCACAAACGTTAGCAGTCAACATACACTCTTCAATTAAGCGATGAGCATCATTACGAAGACGGGGCTCAATACGCAGAATCTTGCCAAGCTCGTTGCTGATGATTTGAGTCTCAGTAGTTTCAAACTCAATAGCACCCCGCTTCTCACGTGCAGCCAATAGAATCTTATAAAGAGAATAAAGGTTGCCCAGTAATGGGCGGAACTGTGCAAACCGTGCGGCTTCAGGACCTTTACTATTCGAGAGAATTTCCCAAACAGTATCGTAAGTAAAACGTTGCGCTGAGTGCATCACTGCTGGATAAAACTGGTAAGCCAAAACAATGCCGTTGTTATCCACAACAGAGTCGCACACCATACACAGGCGATCCACTCCAGGATTTAACGAACAAAGACCATTCGAGATCTTCTCTGGCAGCATCGGAATGACACGTCTTGGAAAATACACCGAGGTGGCACGCAATAAACCTTCGTCATCCAATGGCTGACCAGGCTTTACATAATGAGATACGTCGGCAATCGCCACGATCAAACGCCAGGCTTTGGTCTGACCGTACATAACAGGCTCACAGTAGACGGCATCATCAAAGTCTCGCGCATCGGCGCCATCAATAGTGACTAAAGGTACGTCGCGAAGATCAACACGTCCCTCTAAGTCTGACTGTTGCACTGTATCTGGCAATGCTGCAGCCTCTTTCATAGCTGAAGCAGAAAATTCGTGGGGGACGCCATACTTACGGACAGCGATTTCAATTTCCATGCCGGGATCATCAATCTCACCCAAGACTTCAACTACGCGACCAACTGCTTGTCGATAGCTATCTGGATAATCAATAATTTCAACGCTAACAACTTGACCTAGCTTGGCAGTGCCCTGACCTTTTGGCGGGATCAAAATGTCATGGCCGATACGCTTATCTTCCGGCGCAACAATCAACACACCGTTTTCATTTAAGAGACGACCGATGACTACTTTATTGGCATGCAGAACTACCTCGACAATTTGTCCCTCAGGGCGACCACGTCGATCTGTTCCCAATACTCTGACATTGACTCTGTCACCATGCATTACACGGGACATTTCTCTTTCTGATAGAAAGATATCTTCGCCACCATCATCGGGAATGACAAATCCAAATCCATCTCGATGCCCTTGGACTGCTCCTAAGCGGTCAGCCTCACGTGGCATCAAGTCTTTTGCTTTACGCATTTAATTCCTTCGGCAATACATGCCCTGTCTATATATCTATTTTTGTTATGAATAAGGCTACTGTATCAAACCATCAAGTCTGAAGGGAAAAAGCCTAATAGGGGTGGAAATGCCCTTAAAACACCTATAGCCCTATAATAAAGCCATGCCTAGGTGGCGAAATTGGTAGACGCACCAGCTTCAGGTGCTGGCGATCGAAAGGTTGTGGGGGTTCGAATCCCTTCCTAGGCACCAAATACTCCTACAAAGACCTATATTGGGGTTTTTTTCTAAAAGACAAGCCCCAAACTTTCATATTACAGGCGCGAGTCCTATCGGACATCCAAAGAAAAACCGCCCTAAGGCGGCTCTATCTTTGTTAGGCATGAGCCTGATTAATGGCTATAAGCATTATTCAGGCCTGCTTCCTTATTGTCTTCGTCGAAATGAGATCTAACTTTTCTGCCCTATTTCAAAATTAGCTAAAGCTTCAAGAGCCTTCACCATCGCAGAATGATCCCAAGCTTTACCGCCGTGTGCTGCGCAAGAATTGAATAGCTCTTGTGCTGTGGCGGTATTTGGCAAAGATACTCCTAGAGCACGAGCACTATTGAGGGCCAAATTCAAATCCTTCTGATGGAGTTCAATCCGAAAACCAGGGGCAAATGTACGGTTTATGATGCGTTCACCATGCACCTCTAAAATTTTTGAGCTAGCAAACCCGCCCATCAATGCCTGACGAACTCTGGCTGGATCAGCACCTGCTTTAGCAGCGAATAGAAGTGCCTCAGAAACAGCCTCAATATTGAGTGCCACAATAATTTGGTTAGCCACTTTAGCGGTTTGACCATCACCATTGCCGCCCACTAGATTAATGTTCTTACCCATGAGCTCAAAGACCGGCTTGACCTTTGTAAAGACTTGGTCATCACCACCAACCATAATAGACAGGGTGGCATTTTTAGCGCCGAGCTCACCACCCGATACTGGAGCATCTAAGTAATCGCAGCCCAGTGCATTGATTTTTTTTGCGAACTCTTTAGTCGCAATCGGAGAGATAGAGCTCATATCGACTACTATCTTGCCCTTAGATAATCCTGCTGCAATACCTTTGTCACCAAACAGTACTTTTTCAACATCAGGAGTATCTGGCACCATCACAAAGATCATATCGGCTTTACTAGCAACCTCTTGTGGAGAGACGCAGGCAATAGCAGAAGTAGAAGCTAAGCTTTCTGGCACTTTAGTGCGGGTGTTAATAAACACATCATGACCAGCAGTGATTAAATGCCCAGCCATCGGGGCGCCCATAATACCTAGGCCAACAAAGCCTAACTTGAGTTTGTCGCTCATTATTTATTCCGTAATTTTTATATTTTTTTAAGCGTAAGCACTCTCTTGGTATGAATGCTCATAACGATGCATCCATCCAAGGCCAGCTGCAGTATTTTTGAGGGGCTTATATTCACAACCAATCCAGCCTTTGTAACCAATACGATCTAAGAGTCCAAATAAGAAGTCGTAGTTAATTTCACCAGTACCTGGTTCATTGCGTCCAGGGTTATCAGCCAACTGAATGTGAGCAATGCGAGTGATATATTTTTGAATCGTATTGGCAATCTCACCCTCCATACGCTGGGCATGGTAGATATCGTATTGCAAGTACAAATTATCAGAACCCACCTCATCCATAATTTCAATCGCTTGCTGAGTTCCAGATAAATAGAATCCTGGTATATCAAAGGTATTAATTGGCTCAATCAATAATTTAATGTTTGCCTTTGTCAATTGCTCGGCAGCATATTTCAAATTACTCACAAAAGTATCGTGAAGCACTTTGCCATCAACTCCAGCAGGTGCTTTGCCTGCTAAACAATTGAGTTGGCGAACATTTAAAAATCTCGCGTATTCAATTGCTTTGGCAACCCCTGAGCGAAACTCCTCCACCCGATCAGGATGGCACGCAATTCCGCGCTCACCAGCATCCCAGTCTCCTGCAGGTAAGTTATGCAGAACTAGTTCTAGGGCATATGTATTTAAGTGAGATTTTATTTCCTCTTTTGGATATGCATAGGGAAATAAAAACTCAACCGCCTTAAATCCGCCAATTCGCGCAAGAGCGAACCGATTCAAAAATGGATCTTCTGTAAATAGCATCGTTAAATTTGCGGCAAAACGTGGCATAAATAATTCCTGTTATAAAAGTGATCGATTCTTATGCCTGAAGAACAGCTGTAGGCGCATCTTCAATAGATTGCGCTAAAGGCTCAAACTCATTGATATTGTCGATTTCAGTGCCCATAGCGATATTCGTTACACGCTCAAGAATCACCTCAACCACGACTGGTACTTTAAATTCAGCAATCCAAGCTTCCGCTTGTGCGATTGCCGGAGCCAATTGCTCTTCACGCTCCACACGAATCGCCTTACAGCCTAAGCCCTCAACCACTTTCACGTGATCAACGCCATAACCCTTCAAAATTCCAGCACTTTCTGGGATGTTCACGTTATCAAAGGCCAACTGTACGCAATAGTCCATTTCAAAGCCACGTTGCGCTTGGCGGATTAATCCCAAGTAACTGTTGTTCACCAAAATCTGAATAAATGGCAACTTAAATTGAGCACCAACAGCCAATTCCTCAATCATGAACTGGAAGTCATAGTCACCAGATAAGGCCACAATCTTTCTTGATGGATCAGCAGCACGCACACCCAAAGCAGCAGGAACTGTCCAGCCCAAGGGGCCTGCTTGACCACAATTAATCCAATGACGTGGTTTAAATACCTTTAAGAATTGTGCTCCTGCAATTTGAGATAAGCCGATAGTACTTACGTATGTCACGTCTTCACCAAATGTCTGAACCATTTCCTGGTAGACACGCTGCGGCTTCATTGGTGATTCGCTAAAGTTAGTCTTACGCTGATATTCAATTGAATTTTTTCTATCTAAGCACTCAGAAGACCAGCTGCTTCTATCTTTGAGTTTGCCTGCCTTTTTCATTTCGCTTGCTACTTCAACAAACATCTCTAAAGCCAGTTTTGCATCAGAAACAATGCCAAGGTCTGGAGTGAAGATACGGCCAATTTGAGTAGGCTCAATATCTACGTGAACGAACTTACGTCCTTTGCAATAAACCTCTGTAGAGCCTGTATGGCGATTTGCCCAACGGTTACCAATGCCCAATACAAAGTCACTTGCCAGCATCGTGGCATTGCCATAGCGATGTGAAGTCTGCAATCCAACCATACCCGCCATCAATGGGTGACTATCCGAAATAGAGCCCCAACCCATGAGCGTAGGAATCACTGGGATACCGGTAATTTCAGCAAACTGTACTAATAAGTCAGAGGCATCTGCATTGATAACACCGCCGCCGGCAACAATCAATGGCTTCTCAGAAGCATTGAGCATCTCTAATGCTTTTTCAATTTGATTACGAGTAGCCGCAGGCTTATAGGCCGGCAAAGATTCGTAAGTATCAATATCAAACTCGATTTCAGCCATTTGTACGTCTATTGGCAAATCAATCAATACAGGACCTGGACGGCCAGAGCGCATTAAGTGAAACGCTTGCTGAAATACTCTAGGCACCAATGCTGGTTCCAAAACAGTCACTGCCATTTTGGTTAATGGCTTAGCGATTGAAGCAATGTCAACCGCCTGGAAATCTTCTTTATGTAACTTGGCACGTGGAGCTTGACCAGTGATACACAAAATTGGAATGCTATCGGCTTGCGCAGAGTACAAACCTGTGATCATGTCAGTTCCGCCAGGGCCTGATGTACCAATGCAAACACCAATATTGCCTGGGGCAGCGCGAGTGTAGCCTTCAGCCATGTGAGATGCGCCTTCAACGTGTCTAGCCAATACATGGGCAATAGACTGACGCTCTCTCATCTGAGCATACAAAGGATTAATAGCAGCGCCTGGAACACCAAAAGCTTGCGTTACACCCTCTTTTTCCATTACCAATACTGCTGCCATTGCTGCTTTCATCTTAGCCATGCTTGTCTCCTCATTTTTGTATGGATGAATCATCTTCAAATTAGGCCCGTTTGAGAAGGTCAGCAAATCTATATCTAGTATTCCGTGGTGGAATAGTGTAAAAAGTTCTCATTGTTATTAGAGGGAAAATCATGGATCGGGTTCAAGGTATTTCGCTATTTATAAGGGTTGTCGAGACCGGCTCATTTAGCAAGGCCGCTGAGGATCTAGGCATTACCCAGCCTACTGCAACTAAATTTGTAGCCAGCATGGAGAAGCGCTTGGGCACTCTTTTGCTGCATCGCAGCACTAGAGGGGTAACTCCCACTGAAATTGGAAAAATTTATTACGAAAAGTGCAAAGGAATTGCGCGAGAAATTGAAGAGGCAGACGATCTTGCCTCTTTAATGCAATCAAAAGTTCGAGGGAAACTGACCATTAGCGCTTCTGTAGCGTTTGGACGCCGTGTACTGATGCCCTCCATTTTAGAGTTTATGTCACACCATCCAGAGCTTGAGGTAAATCTCAATATGGATGATCGCTATATCAACTTGATTGAACAAGGGGTAGATCTGGCAATCCGGATGCGTCGACTCCCCGACTCTTCCCTGGGCTCTCGTTTTTTAGGCATGAACCCTTGGGTTCTTGTTGCAAATCCCAAATACCTAAAAGAACATCCGGCGCCAAAGAAGCCGGAAGATATTCAAAATCACGACGCATTGATCTACACCACCGCTCAAGGAGATCACCGTTGGAGTTTTATAAACGGCAAGGATCAGACTGAAATTATTGAGGTGAAAGGTCCATTTACTTCTAATAACTTATCCTCAATTTTAGCTGCCGCTAGAAATGGTATGGGCTTAGCCGTAGTTCCTTGTTATGTTGCCCACCAATCAATCAAAGATCGCATTCTTGAGCCCGTCATGCAGGATTGGTCCCTACCGGCCCAAGAAATCCACGCGGTGTATTCATCACCAAAACATGTACCCACCAAAGTTCGGCAGTGTATTGATTGGCTACAGGGACAATTTCAAGGCGAATGGTGGTCAGGAATTGCCGCTGGAAAAACAGAATAAAAAAAACCCGTCTATCAAGACGGGTGAAAATACTTCATAGGGACTTCAAGAATTCTGTATTTAAAGTCACGCTGCTGCAGACAAGGCTAATCGTCCTTGAGAAGATTGAACTTTGGTATTTAGCAGCTTTGTCAAAGCAAACACCGTATTTAAACAGGGTGTAATTGTGTTTGTGATCCGTCCCAATTCAATCACGGATCCCAATAGAGCATCAATTTCTAGGCTATTACCAACCTCTAAATCTTGGAGCATCGACGTTTTATGCTTACCCACTTTTTCAGCCCCAGCAATGCGGCGTTCAATATCGACCCTAAAGACTACCCCTAATTTTTCAGCAATGGCCTGAGCTTCTGCCATCATACTTCGCGCCAATTCATTAGTGAGCGGGTAGCGACAAATTCCTTCTAAATGTTCATGAGTTAGAGCACTAATGGGATTAAAAGTCATATTTCCCCAGAGCTTTAACCAAATTTCTGCACGAATATCATCCAATATGGGAGACTTAAAGCCAGCATCCGTCATCATTTGAGAAATCTGCTTGATGCGCTCCGTTACAGACCCATCAAGCTCTCCAAGCGGAAAACGATTGCCTTCAACGTGACGTATCACTCCAGGGGATTCTGTGTAGGTAGCTGGATAAACAACACACCCAATAATATTTTTTGGGTTAATTTTCTTCATGGTGTAGCCGCCCTGATCAACTGTTTCTACAGGATGATCTTCATATTGACCTGGTAGTGATTGAAAGTACCACCATGGAATACCGTTCTGCATAGGAATTAAAACGGTATTTGGACCCATCATGTTTGCCAAATCATCGACTACGGCCTCCACCTGATGAGCCTTCACGGCGAGTATTACGACATCGGGAGTTTCAACATCGCTCATTTTCTCTACCGCCCTTACATTGGCGACGATCGGACTTGGTTCGTCCTCCATGTGCAACACAAGACCGGATTGTTGAATCGCATTTAGCGTTGCTCCTCTAGCAACCACAGTCACTTGGTTGCCGGCTCTAGCCAACTTTGCCGCCAAATAACCACCGATTGCGCCACCACCTCCAATTACGCAGACATTCATCATGACCCCCAAAGAACAAAAAAAATTTGATTAAGGGGATGATCCATAAAGAACCAAAGTGTGTGAAGTGAATAGATTCAATATGTAATATTCCACAATGGAATATCAATAAAAAACCTCGCAGAACGGAGTTTTAAAGATATTTATATTGCACATGCACAAATTAATCACTCCATAACTTACCTGCAGTAGCCCAATCTGATTTTTTAACATCCTGATAAATAACATCAACTGATTCTGCGCTACAACCCATGATTTTTACAGCCGCCTCAGTAATGGCTTTAGCGTATTCACGCTTCACATCATCACCTCGACCTTCAAAAAGTTGAATTTGAATTAATGGCATCGCTATCTCCTATCAATGATTTTTTAACAAAATAATAAAAGCAGGCCATTCAATTTGACCTTCTTGATCACCGTCACAACATAACTGCTCATATGTCATTTTACAAATTGCAGGTTCGGGAATAATCAAGTTGCTCACATCCCCTGCTAACAGTTGAATTTTGCAGGCCTTGTCCAATACATCCATTAAATAAAAGGCTTGCTGAATACTCACTCCACAGATGATGCTCCCATGATTTTGCAACAGCAATGCTTTCTTATTACCAAGCGCTGAAATGAGGTCTGCTTGCTCTGATGAGGACAAGGCTAGTCCTTGATATTGATGAACTGCAATGTCTTCATAAAAGCGTAAGGCGTGTTGGGAAATCGGTAGTAAACCCTTTTTTTGAGCTGAAACAGCGATGACAGAATTCACATGCAAATGCATTACACAGGCTGCATCACTTCTGGCAGCATGCACTGCTCCATGTATGGCAAAACCAGATTTATTAACAGGACCGATGCCGGATAACACATCGCCCTGCAGGTTTACTTTTACCAGATTTTCTGGCGTGACCTCATCAAAGCGCAACCCAAATTGATTGATTAGATAGGCATTCTCTTCATTCGGAAGGCAAGCAGAAATATGGGTATAGATACCATCATCCCATCCCTTCATTGCGGCAAGCTGGAAGGCTGCCGCCAAATGAAGTCGCACCTCTTCCTCGTTTTGGGGATGATTTGGATTATATTTAGCGGTGACTTTCTGATCGGGCATTCATTGCTCCAAAGAAGACTTACTCATCCCAGGGAAATCTCTCACGAGAGATCTGCTCCATAATTTCACGTTTACTCAGCGCAGCTTTTCTTGAGTCGTAGCTTGTTTGCCTAACCGATTGATCACTGTCATAAAGAATTTCAGATTGATCTTTATTGCTACCCTCTTCTGTCGAGCTTATCAGTTGTGCGCCTTCATTGACCACAGGTTCTGAATGAGGTTTATTAGTCATGGGAATATTCTAATTCGAATTAATTTCTGGTTATGAATAAAAAACGCCCCAAAGGCGGCTATCATTTTCTTTTCATTTATTCATTATGTCGTTTGGATTAACCGTAGTGATATCGGCTGATAACTCTACCAAGTCAGCATACTTAACGACCTCAAGCGATCCAACGGCAGTAATTTTCTTAGTATCTACATTAAAAGTAATGGCTTCTGCACGTGGATTCTTTTCATCCGTAGTAATAATGTTTGCAGCCTTAAGGACCACAACTTCCGCTGAGGCAAAGAGCGGAGCGGAGCACATTACCAAAGCAGAAATAGATTTAGAAATAATGCTGCGGTTAATTTTTTTCACAGGCAAACCCTCTGATAGTGATTGTTGAAAATTATGCCATTGACTGGTCGTTTATATAGCCCACCATAACTCTAAATAGCTTTAATATAGGGCACCTACTAATAAGTCTCACATACCCTGAACAGCCAATTGAATCCAGCCTTACTCAAAGACTCAAGCAAGAAAACCAAAGCGATTAGCCTTTTTTCGGCTACCGCTCTCGGTATTGGGGGGATGATGGGCGCTGGACTATTCTCCCTTTTAGGCACCGCTAGTGCTCATGCTGGTTCTCATATTCCTTTGGCCTTTTTGCTTGGTGCTGTTGCCGCCTCATTTTCGGTCTACTCTTATGCCAAATTAGGTGCCACTTTTCCTAGCAGTGGGGGTGCTGCCACATTCACAGTGATGAGCTTTGGGCCAGGGGTAATTTCGGGTGGCCTCAATATATTTCAATACATCGCCTATCTGATTGCCGCCGCACTATATGCCGCAGGTTTTTCGGAATATGCCAACACCCTATTTGGCGGAAATTTATCTCCATTGGAAATAAAAATAGTTGGTGCTGGCATAGTCATTCTTTGCGCCGGCATTAACTTGTTGGGCACTGATATTGTTGGCAAAGCAGAAATGTTAGCAATTGGCTTTGTAACACTTGCCCTATTATTGTTTTCTATCGAAGGCATTCATGTTGCTAATGTTGAGGCATTTCAGTTTTCTAGCTGGTCTATCAATGGCATTGCCATCGCCACCGGCATTTTGTACATCAACTATCAAGGCTTTGGGGTGGTAACCAACTCTTCAAACGCGATGCATGAGCCCCAAAAAGAGTTACCACTTGCCATGTTCTCTGCGCTCATCTTGGTAACGATTGCTTATGTCCTAGTAAGTACTGCAGCAATACTCCTGCTTTCCCCTGCTCAAATGTCGCTTTACAGCGGTCACGTATTGGCTGAGGCAGCCCAAATCGTTGCCGGTAAAACCGGCTTTGTTGTCATCGGGGCTTCCGCCCTCTTGGCCTGTGCCGCCGCACTTAATGCCACTATCTTTGCCGCCTCGAATATTGCGGCTGACATGGCAAGGAAAAGCTCTATCTCCGAAGCCCTGAGTGAGTCTGTTTTAAAAACAGAGTTGCGCGCACTAACTATCTCTGCATTCTTAGTCATTGCTTTGGTATTAGCATTCCCGCTAGATGTAGTTGGCAAAATGGCAAGCCTTGCCTTTTTATTGGTATATGCAGCAATTACCTATGGGCATATTCGAGTGCGCAAACAAACTGGTGCTAAGTTATGGCCACTCTGGGCGGCCATTATTATTAACTTGAGCTTGTTTACGACGCTGCTTTTGAATGTAATTGAAAGTGCACCAGGTAGCGCGATTGCACTGGGATGCGCCTTGGTTGGATCTTTTGCATTAGAGGCAAGCTCCCGAAAATTCCTCAGGAAGAGCTTAAATACTCATTGAGCGGTGCAAGATTTTTGACTTCATCTCTACCCAAAGACCTTCAAAATCCTCGCTCCTATTTTCAGAAAGCTGAACTGGTTCAAATAGGGCCCCAAAAATAATAGAGCCCTTCTTAACCAAAGTCTTTTCAAATTCACCTAGGCCAATAGGCTTATCATCCATGTCTCTTGTGAGCTCCGCTGAACAGACAATCGCATCCGCATCATCTCGGCCTATGACCGCAAACTCAATGTATTGCTGATTCCTTTCAACGATTATTAAAGTTCCGCGGGCATAGCAAACTGCCTCATGAACTTGCACAATATAAGCAAGAAATTGATTCGCCTCTTCATCTTTCTCGAAAGGGAGATCATCAATAAAAAAGAGGTATTGGTCGCCCTCACCGTCTACCAAAGTAAACACTTTTGGAACCACGCCATGACCCAAAGCTAAGTTACGGTAATAACTAGAAATTTCTACGGCAAGATTTTCGGCAAATAAGTGCATAGCGGTTTATGGGATGTGATTATTAATTAATATATTTCTGTAAAAATTTTAGCGTGCGCTCCCAAGCCAGTTGAGCTGCTTCAGCGTTGTACTTCAGAGGTGGCAAGTCCCGCGAATCAGCTTTGGGGTTTGCAAAGGCATGCTTTGTATCGTAGCGATGAAATTCATAATTCACACCCGCTTCTTTGAGCTTTTCCTCCAACTGATCTACGCCTGAAATTGGAAAAAATTCATCATGAAGAGCCCAGTGTCCCAGCATCGGCTTAGTAATGGCTTCGGCATTAACGTACTCAAGAGGGGGATTGCCGTACCAAACTATGGAGGCATCTAACTCTGGCACATTGCATGAGGCCAATACAGTTAACGCACCGCCCATACAAAATCCAGTAACCGCAACTTTTGCGCTACCAGTTGTCTTCAAGTATTGAACAGCACCCCGAATATCTTGACCAGCGGCATCCCCGAAATTAAGGTTGCCCATTAAATGCTCTGCTTCATTAGCCTCGAGAGCCAACTGACCACGATATAAATCTGGAACCAGCGCTCGATACCCTGCTTTAGCTAGGCGATCGGCTACGGCCTTAACCTCGTCATCCAGACCCCACCACTCCTGAATGACAACTACCCCGGGAGCATTGGCATTGTCTTTGGGCTCAGCTAAATATCCATTGAGAACCTGTCCATCGGGTCTTTTAAATTCAATCATGAAGTCTCCTTATGCTTTTTTCGTATCGGTATGAATATATCCTACTAGCCAGAATGTCAGCAATCCACAAAAGGCCGCGCCGTAGCCCACTAAGTTGTAGTGCTGCATCATGCCATCCGGGCCAATCGTTACCACCCAACCCGCCAAAACCGAGGCAATACCCGAAGATAGCATTTGCACTGAGCCAATTAAGCTCATAAAGGTTCCACGAATCTTGCTCTCAACAATCTGGCTCACTATAGCCATTGCGGGAATCATTCTTCCAGAGACCAGAATGAAAAATGCTGTTGAATTAATGAGCACGATCCATAAAGGAGTAACTGGCAAATTGGTAGTAACCAATAGTGGTATCAGGCTGATCATCGCTAACACTCTAAATACGGTTACCTTGCCGTGCTTATCAGACATATGACCAATAAAGCGAGAGCTCATGAGGGTTGCTATACCACCACATAAGTAGACCAAAGAGATGTAAGAGTTACTGATACCCACATTAGTGGTGAGATACAAAGCGATATAAGGAATTACTGAGAATCCCGTAATCATAATCAGCGCCATAAAGATGAAGGCTTTGATATTCTGACTCGCAGTCACAATCTTCAGAATCTGACTAAAGCGACTACCCTCATGAATATGATCTAAATGGCCTGCAATCTTTGGGATATTTCGGTAGCCTAAATACAGAATCAAGGTTGAGATGATGGCGATAAAAAAGAATGGCGCGCGCCAACCTAAGGATGGCATATGGTTTGCTAAAAATAATCCTAACGGCACCCCAGCAACAGTAGATACAGAAAATGCAGCCATCACCGTTCCCAATGCCTTACCTCTTCGCTCAAAGGGAATCGAATCCGCAACGATGGTTTGAACCAAGGAACCCAAAATGCCGCCAAATGCGCCAGCCAAGGCTCGAGCTATAAATAACAACTCATAATTTGGCGCTAAGCCACAAGCTAGTGTTGCAATGATAAAAAAGGCGTAGAGACTTAAGAGTAGCTTTCTACGCTCAAACCGGTCCACATAATAGGTGGCTAAGATTCCCGCGGCAGCAGCTGCAAAAGTATAAGAGGAGAGCAATAAACCAAATTGATGCGTATTAATATTGAGCACCCGAATAAACTCAGGCCCCAAAGGCATCATGATCATGAAATCTAAGATGTGGGTGAACTGAATACCTGCCAATGAAAACAGAAAGAAACGCTCACGTTTCTTGGTTTCAATGGTGTGCGAAATGTTATTCAAGAGATGCTTTACTTGGGGTATTCAATATGACATTATCATCCTTGATGAAGATGTTTGCTTATCTAATACCTTTTAAGATCCAGCCAAATTTATGTCAATCACCACTGAAGCTCTGACCCAATCGACTCTAGTCGGAATTCCACTTCTCCCGCTGATCAGAGATACGTTTTACGGAATTTTAGGTCTCATCATGGTGCTTTTTTTTCATGGCATCTGCATTAATTACATCATCCTGAACTTTGAGAAATTGACTAATGAAAACCTTAAGAGCATGCGGTATAACCTCGTTTTTTATCATTTCTACGCAGCATTTTTCTTTATCGCCTTGGTCCATATGGCGGAAATTGTCATCTGGACTCTCTACATCACCACTCTCAATTTAATTGACAACGGTATTGCCGCCTTGATGTTCGTTGGGAGTTGCTACACAACAGTGGGCTTCGTTCAAGATATTCTGCCAACGGGCTGGAAAAGTCTTGCCTTCTTTATTTCTTTTTCAGGATTATTCTGCATTGCCTGGACTACTTCAGGCATGATTGGAATGACCAATTCTTACAGAGCCGCTTGGAACCTGAAGCATCACCAAAAAGACCCTAGCGATGCTTGAGATAGTAACCATATACACAACGAGTTCCGCCTCTAGATGGATCATGCGTATCGTGAATTACTCCATCAATGATTGCAGTGAGATGTTTAGAAACTTTAGCAATCAGTATTTTGTTGGGTAACTCATCGGGGCGCAGGTGCACCTGACAGCCCGCACCCACTTTCATGGTGGGTACCCATTCAAAACCCAAGCCCAAAATATAGTCATGGAATACATTGCGGTGATTGCCATTTCTGGGTGAAGAGCCTTTTATATTCAGCCTTTTAGCAAGGCGATCATTTCTGAGTTGGGCATAACTCTCATTTGCAAGCCTTAAATCTTCATACACTTGTATGTATGGAAGGTTTGCGGCAATCGCAATAGATCTCACAACACAATCACCAGCACCCCCTTTGAAGCCGGCCTCCCCCCTACCGCCATCATTAAATTGAAATGGAAACTGGGAATGGGCTTTGGAGAAGGGGTTTAGAAATCCGAACATTGATTGATGGCCAATAAAAAATGGATTTGCTTATTGGGCAAATCCATTCTTATTTAGGGCGTTGGCTAAATTACTTAGCCTGCGCCTTCTTCACTTCTAAGCGCCAAGCGTGCAACAAAGGCTCTGTATAACCGTTAGGCTGTTCAAGGCCTTTGAAAATCAAATCACTTGCTGCTTTAAAGGCATACGAATCTTGGTAGTTTGGCATCATCGGCTTGTAGAGAGGGTCGCCAGAGTTTTGCGTATCAACAATTGTGGCCATTCTTTGTAGAGCTTCTTCTACCTCTGCTTTAGTTATGTATTTGTGTAGCAACCAGTTCGCAATATGCTGACTAGAAATACGTAATGTTGCGCGATCTTCCATCAAACCTACGTTATAGATATCAGGCACCTTAGAGCAACCAACGCCCTGGTCAATCCAGCGCACCACATAACCCAAAATACCTTGGCAATTATTATTCAGAGATTCGCGAATCTCCTCTTTAGTCCAATCAGGATAAAGCGCGATTGGCACAGTCAAGAGATCATCGGTTAAGGCATCATATTCGGCTGCAGTATCTAGTATCTCCATATCCGCTTGGATCTTGGCAACATCAACCTGGTGATAATGGATTGCATGTAAAGTAGCAGCGGTAGGTGATGGCACCCAAGCAGTATTCGCCCCAGCTGATGGGTGTGCGCCTTTTTGCTCTACCATTTCCTTCATGAGATCTGGTGCAGGCCACATACCCTTACCAATCTGTGCACGGCCACGCAGACCACAATCTAAACCTGCCAATACGTTACGGCGCTCGTACGCTCCAAACCATTTAGCAATCTTCATCCTGCCTTTGCGAACCATGGCACCACCATACATGCCGGTATGCATTTCATCACCGGTACGATCCAAGAATCCGGTATTAATAAACGCAACGCGAGCACCAGCTGCAGCAATGGCTGCTTTAATGTTGACGCTCATACGGCGCTCTTCATCCATGATTCCCAATTTGACAGTGTTCTCTGGTAAGTCTAGTAATGTCTCAACACGGCCAAAGAGCTCGCTAGCAAAGGCTACTTCTTCTGCGCTATGCATTTTTGGCTTAACGATATAGACAGAGCCTTTACGTGTATTGCCAATAGCCTGGGTCGCCGGGCGATTGATGTCATATAAAGCAATCAATACGGTGACTACTGCATCTAAGATGCCCTCGTAGATTTCCTTGCCCTCACCAGTAATGATGGCTGGGTTAGTCATCAAGTGACCAACATTACGGAGGAATAAGAGTGAACGACCATGCAGCGTCACAATTCCATCTTTTGCATTGGTAGCGCCTATACCCGCTTTGTATTGACGATCAGGATTCAGCGTACGAGTAAATGTTTTGCCGCCCTTATTCACCTCTTCAACCAAAGTACCCTTGAGAATACCTAACCAGTTTTCATAGGCCACTACTTTGTCATCACCATCAACGACTGCTACCGAATCTTCCAAATCCAGAATAGTTGATAGCGCTGCTTCAAGTACCACATCATTCACGCCCGCTGGATCGGAGGCACCAATCGTTTTAGTTTTATCAATTTGGATATCGATATGAATACCATGATTGCGCAATAAGACTGAAGATGGTGCTGACGCATCGCCTTGATAGCCAACAAACTGTTTTTCATCAATTAAGCCGGTAGTCTTACCGTCTTTTAATTTCGCGGATAGTTTTTTATCTACCACGCTATATGCCACTACATCGCTATACAAAGCCCCGGCTAAAGGAGCAGCTTCATCTAAAAATTGACGTGCGTAGGCAACCACCTTTGCTCCGCGAATAGGGTTGTAAGTGCTACCCTTAGTAGCACCATCTGATTCAGAGATAACATCTGTACCATATAAAGCATCATACAAAGAGCCCCAACGAGCATTAGCAGCATTTAAGGCATAGCGCGCATTGAGCACTGGAACCACCAGCTGAGGTCCGGCTTGAAGAGCGAGCTCATCATCCACATTCTGAGTAGTAGCCAAAATCTTGGCAGGCACATCTTCAATGTAACCAATTTCCTGCAAATACTTACGATAAGCAGGCATATCTTTGATTGGACCTGGATTCGCTTTATGCCATTTGTCCAAATCCAGTTGTAAGCGATCACGCTTTGCGAGCAAAGCTTCATTTTTTGGAGTTAAGTCTTTAACGATCTCATCAAAGCCTTTCCAGAAATCAGCACTCTTGACACCAGTACCCGGGAGTACTTTGTCTTCGATAAAGCGATATAAAGGGGTTGCTACTTGGAGGCTATTGCAGGTAGTGCGCGCAGTCATGTTGTTATCTTCTTAAACAAAAATTAATAAATAGGATTGGTTAATACATTCTTAAATATTTTCCATCAATCCTGGAATGGGTGCTGGAGGAGGATGGTTTCATCACGCTCTGGTCCTGTAGAAACCATAGCGATCGGCTTACCAGCAACTTCCTCAATGCGACGCAGGAACTTTTGCGCCTCGGCTGGCAATTTGTCCCATTCACGGATGCCAAAGGTTGTGCCCTTCCAGCCTGGGAAATCTTCATAAATAGGCTCGCAACGGGCTACAGATTCTGCACCACGAGGTAATACGTCTAATTTTTGACCGTCCAAGTTATAACCAACGCACAAACGTATTGTTTCTAAACCATCGAGAACATCCAATTTGGTAATGCAAAGACCTGACAATCCGTTAATCTGAATAGAGCGCTTCAATGCAGCAGCATCTAACCAGCCGGTACGACGTGGGCGCCCTGTTACAGAGCCAAACTCCTTTCCAACTTCAGCCAAACGTACGCCAATCGGATCTTGCTTGGCAGGATTGTCATGATCGTAGAGTTCACTTGGGAATGGGCCGGCACCAACGCGCGTGCAATAAGCCTTAGTAATTCCCAAGATATATTGCAGTGAGTCTGGTCCAACACCTGAGCCGGCAGCAGCATTACCTGCTACGCAGTTACTGGAGGTGACATAAGGATAGGTGCCGTGATCAATATCTAGCAATGTTCCCTGCGCACCTTCGAATAACAAATTCTGACCAGCTTGCTCAGCAGAGTACAAAGCGCTCGAGACATCCACCACCATTGGTTTAAGACGCTCAGCGTAAGACATGGCTTCGGCTAATGTCTTCTCGTAGTTCACTGGCTCAGCGCCATAGTAATTGGTGAGCATGAAATTGTGATATTCCAAATTCTCACGTAACTGTTCCGCAAATTTTTCTGGATAAAACAAATCTTGTACGCGTAATGCACGACGAGCAACTTTATCTTCGTATGCAGGCCCAATGCCACGTCCTGTAGTGCCAATCTTGGCTTCACCACGCTTCTTCTCACGGGCATGATCAATCGCGACGTGATAAGGCAGGATCAAAGTCGTTGCTTCTGAAATCTTCAGGCGAGATTGAACATCCAAACCAGCAGACTCCAGTTCGCCGATTTCTTTAAAGAGTGCCTCTGGCGAAAGTACTACACCGTTGCCGATATAGCAGATCACATTTTTATGCATGATTCCAGAAGGAATCAAACGCAGAATAGTCTTCTTGTCGCCGATGATGAGGGTATGGCCTGCATTGTGACCGCCTTGAAAACGAACCACCGCTTGCGCATGATCAGTCAGCCAATCAACCACCTTGCCCTTGCCTTCATCACCCCACTGGGTGCCAATGACAACTACGTTACGACCTTTAGTTTGCTGCTTTGAAGACATAATAAAATCCAAAAAGATAATTACAAAATAAGTGAACTGCTTGATGCCTAATTAATTACTTTACTTCTGCTTTACTTCTGCCTTACATCCCAAGAGTTGCCTTGTTTGACTAACTCTCGATCACATTCATATTCGGCAGCTTCTACTGATGTACCTACCGGAATCTGTATCACCACCTCGCCCTTACTCCTCAGAGTTGCGATCACCTTACTTAACTCAGCATCATCAATCCAAGGAGCCAAGATAGCCAACTTGCGAATGTTTAATGGCGATAAATTGGCTAGAGTTAATAGATCTAAAGAAAAACCCGTTGCAGGACGCGAACGACCAAAGGCTTGACCTACGTGATCATAACGACCCCCTCTGGCGATCGGTTGCGGCAATTGATCAACGTAAGCGGCAAACATGACGCCGCTGTGATATTGGTAACCACGCAGATCAGCCAAATCAATGCTGAGCTCTAAATTGGTAGACAAATTTGCCGCAGCAGAAACTAAACGCTCAAGATCTGCCAAAGCTTGATCAATTGCTGCATGCTGAGGCAATACTTTCTTAGCGTTTGCCAAGACTGCAGAGCAAGGACCATTCAATTCAGTCAATGCCATCAGCGCTTGAGCAACATTTGCGGGCAAGCAGGCTGCCCATTGACTTAAGCGGGGACGATCTTTGCTTTGCAACAAGCCATACAACACTTCAATAGTTTCTTTATCTAAATGCTGGCCATCCAAAATGCCCGCCAAAATACCAGCGTGCGACAAATCTAAGTAGACCTTCTCCAACCCAGCAACGGAAAGTGTTTTGAGCAATAAGGTAATCGCCTCAAGATCAGCTTCCCAGGTTGCGCAACCGTAAATCTCTGCACCAAGTTGTAATTCTTCACGTGCTGAGCTGCCAACAGGAGTACGAGCATGTGCAACAGAACCGGCATAGCAAAGACGAGTGACACCAGCACGATTTAAGAGGTGCGCATCAATACGAGCCACTTGGGGAGTTATATCAGCACGCAAACCTAAAGTGCGGCCAGATAACTGATCTACTAGCTTGAATGTTTGAAGATTGAGATCCGAGCCGGTGCCGGTTAATAAAGAATCCAGGAACTCCAAAATTGGAGGGGCGACCAGCTCATAACCATAAGACTGATACAGGTCCAAGACGGCACGACGCAGAGACTCAACCTTGCGAGCCTCGGCAGGCAAAACATCTGCAATATCCTCGGGAAGTAACCAGCGATTCATGATGTCGACTATTTGCTTTCTTATTTTTTGTGCAAGAACTTGAAGAACTCACCATTGGGCTCAACCACCATGATGTCTTTCTTATCCTTGAAAGAGCTTCTATAGGCCTCTAAGCTTTGATAAAACTGAGCAAATTGGGGATCGCGCCCAAAGGCCTCAGCATAGAGTGCGGTAGCTTTAGCATCGCCAGCACCCTTAATCTTTTGCGCATCGCGATAGGCTTCCGCCAAGATCGTGTCACGTTGACGCTCTGCATTCGCACGAATCTTGTCAGACTCTGCAGCGCCCATTGATCGTAATTCGTTAGCAACGCGCTTACGCTCTGCCTCCATACGGCGATAAACAGAATCGCTAATTTCCGCTAGGAGATCAACGCGCTTTAAGCGTACGTCTACGATTTCTACACCAATATCTGATGCATCATCTGCAACCTTCTTGCGAATACCCTGCATTACTTCTTCACGCTGATCAGAAATCAACTCACGCACAGTACGTTTAGTGAACTCCTCATTAAGAGCTGAGCGTACCAATTGCGTCAAGCGGTCTTGCGCCAAACGCTCATCACCCTTAAAGCTAATAAAGAACTTGCGTGGATCAACAATGCGCCATTTCACATAAGAATCTACTAATAAGTTTTTCTTTTCGGCAGTAATGAAACGCTCTGCTTCTGGATTATCAATTGTCAAAATGCGACGATCAAAAAAACGGACGCTTTCAAATGGGGCTGGAAGCTTTACTTGAATTCCCGGCGATTCAATCACTCGAACAATCTGCCCAAATGAAAACACCACAGCAAACTTACGCTGATCCACAACAAAAATACTGGAAGACAGCACGTATATCAGTGCAATAAAGCCAATACCCGCAGCAATTAAACGATTAGCATTCATTATCTGGACTCCCTATCGCGACTACGGAGGCCATCACGTTTATCTGCAGTGCTATTCGTTGCCGGCGCTACTGGAGTAGCGCTAGAGGAGGAGCTTGTAGGATTTGTATTTGTGCCAGTTGCCCCACCCACCGTTACGCTGCCAGTTGGAGTACTTGTCCCAGATGAATTAGTTTGCCCACTAGCAGCTTGAGAACTTTCAGCGCTTACTTGCGCAACGATCTTATCGAGCGGGAGATATAGCAAGCTATTACTCTTGGTAGTATCGACCAAGATTTTGGTGACGTTGTTATACATCTCGCGCATGCTATCGATATACATGCGATCACGAGTAACTTGAGGCGCCTTAGCGTATTCAACCAAGATCTGTTTAAAGCGTGTGGCATCACCCTCTGCAGTAGCTACTACACGAGCTTTATAGCCTTCAGCTTCTTGAATAAGCCGCGCAGCAGTACCTTTGGCGCGCGGAATAATATCGTTAGCATAAGCTTGACCTTCACTCTTCAAGCGCTCTTGATCTTGCCCCGCCTTCACAGCATCATCAAAAGCGGCTTGCACTTGTTCGGGTGGCTGAACATTTTGCACTGTCACACTAGTGACGTAAATGCCCGTTTTATAACTGTCCAAAATCTTCTGTATGGAATTGGCTAAATCAATACCAATCTTTTCGCGTCCTTCATACAGCACGGTATCCATCTTGCTACGCGCAACGATCTCACGCACCGCTGTCTCAGCAGCCTGCACTACTGCTGCATCTGGATCGCGGTTATTGAATAAATAATCAGTAGGATCTTTCAGTCGGTATTGAACAGCAAAGCGCACATCGATGATGTTCTCATCTTCAGTGAGCATTGAGGAATCTTTTTGATTAGTAGCTTTAATTAATATCGGACGACCCACCTCAACAGATCGAACTCCCGATAAGTTCACAGTCTCATCGGACTGAATCGGCCAAGGCATGCGCCAATTAATGCCAGGCTTAGCGGTGTAATCGTACTTACCAAACGTGAGGACAACCCCAGCTTGACCTTCTTGAATAATGAAGAAGCCACTGCATACCCACATAAAAAATACAACTGCTCCGGCAATCAGAAAGCTTGCCTTAGTGCCAAATGGATTGCTGAAATTAAAGTTAGGTGTATTGAAGCCACCATTGTTACCGCCATTACCACGTTGGGATGGCGGGGGAATATCACCGCTGTTTGGCTTGTTTGCTGGCTTACTAGCATTACCTGTTACACCTGGATTTTTCTTACCGCCAAAGATGCCAGCAATTCTGTCATTAAAATCACGCCACAACTGATCTAGATCTGGTGGACCATCGGGTTTAATAACTGGATTCGTTGGTTGATTTGTTGGCTGACTTGTTGGTTGACCGCCTGGCTGAGTCTCTACAGGCTTATTAGTTTCGGGATCTGCTTTTGGAGCTTGATCGCTTCCCTGCCCATCTTTGGCATCTTTAGATCCAGCAGAATTGTGGCTATTGCCCCATCCTGGATCATTAACCGAAAAAAAGTCTAGAAATTTACGCGTCATTAGAAAAATAGCTTCGGTTGGAAATCGGATTAAATTCAGAAGTTTCTGGTCGTTCGGGTAAGGGTTCTAAAAACTCATCCGGGGCCAATTGCTTCTTGGCACGGTTGTGTTCGACCCTTATTCTATCAGTCATTTGAGAGCATTCAGCGAGGGCTGAGCGAAGTAAATCAAGCCCCAAGCCCGTCTTGGCTGACAGGAAAACTTGGCTTGGAAAGCCCTGTCCATCGCGCTCTAAAACAGCCCCCCGGGTGAAGGTTTGGGGCATCTGGTCGATCTTATTCATCACCTCGATCCTAGGGATGTCATCGGCCCCGATTTCCTCCAAAACAGCCTCAACTTCAGCCTTTTGCTCCCTAGCAACAGGGCTACAGGCGTCAATAACATGCAAAATCAGGTCAGCATGGATGGTTTCGTCCAAAGTTGCCCTAAATGCCTCTACCAACTGGTGAGGCAAATCCCGGATAAATCCCACGGTATCAGAGACCACAATCGACCCAACTCCCTCTAAATGAACCTTTCTGGAAGTGGTATCCAAGGTAGCAAAAAGCTGGTCAGCGGCATATGTCCCTGCTTTAGTTAGGGCATTAAACAGGGTCGATTTACCGGCATTGGTATACCCAACCAAGGAGACTGAAAACACATCTTTACGATTTCGAGCTCTTCTTTGAGTTCTCTGTTGACGCTGTAATTTTTCTAATTCATTTTCTAAGCGTTTCGCTTTAGTGGCCAACATGCGTCGGTCCAACTCCATCTGGGTTTCGCCAGGACCGCCGCGGACACCAATACCGCCGCGCTGTCGCTCTAAGTGGCTCCAGGCTCTAACCAAGCGCGACATGCGATAACGCACTTGCGCAAGCTCAACTTGCGTCTTACCAATATGACTTTGTGCTCTTTGGCTAAAGATATCTAAAATCAAACCGGTGCGATCCATCACATGAAAACCAATGTGACGTTCTAAATTACGCTGCTGAGTTGGGGAGAGCGGATGATTGAAGATGGCAAGCTCTGCGCCCTGCTCCTCCATTACTCTCTTGAGTTCATTAGCCTTACCTGAGCCAATAAATAAGGCGGGGTCCGTTTTGCCTTTGCGTGCAATAACACTAGCCGCGGGAACAGAGCCAGCGCTGTCAGCCAAAAGACTGAGCTCAGCCATGCTATCTGCAAAATCTTCGCGTCCTGTGTCTACACCAACCAGAACGGCGCGTGCCGCATCTACTCCAGTTTTATACAGGGCTAGCTTCTTCTAAACGGAAATCAATCGCACGAGCGGGAACGATCGTAGAGATTGCATGTTTGTAAACCATCTGCGTCACTGTATTGCGCAAGAGTACGACATATTGATCAAATGATTCAATATTGCCCTGCAACTTAATACCGTTTACAAGATAGATCGAAACAGGAACATGCTCTTTGCGCAAGGCATTGAGGAATGGATCCTGAAGTAATTGAATTTGTTTGGGGTTGCTATTACTCATACTGCTCCTTAATTATCTTTTGTTAACTACTTTTTTGGGAGTCTTGCTTTTTTTATTAATATCAATTTTTACTACAAATCATTTAATACAAACTACCCATGTCAACAGACCATTGAATCTTCTATATTGGGCTGATTTTCAAAAAAATCAAGTCCATTTCGGCACGAAGATCAAAACTTAGCCCAAATTAGCGCTTTTTGCCTTTTTTACCCTTATCAGCATCGACATAGGGGTTTTTGGCTGTGTTCATCTGAATACGCAAAGGTGTGCCACGTAATTTAAAGACATCCCTAAAGCGACCTTCTAAGTATCGCTTGTAGCTATCAGTCACCCCACTCAAGGATGTGCCATGAATGACCACAATTGGGGGATTCATGCCCCCTTGGTGGGCATAACGTAATTTCGGACGACCCATGCCAACCCGTTTTGGCTGCTGATGCTCGATTGCCTCTTGCAGGATACGAGTTAAACGAGGGGTTGGCAGCTTAGCCATTGCAGCAGCATAGGCTGCATCTACATCCTTAAAGAGCTCCTTTAGGCCAGTACCTTTTTTAGCGGAGATTGGATGAACATTTGCAAAATCGAGAAAGCGCAGTTTTTGTGCAATCTCTAAACGAGCACGCTCTTTTACATAAGCATCCAAGCCATCCCACTTGTTGACTGCAACCACTAATGCACGGCCAGCCTCCACAATAAATCCAGCGATGTGGGCATCTTGCTCAGAAATATCTTGTTGAGCATCCAACATCAAGATCACCACATTGCAGTCGGCAATCGCTTGCAATGTTTTGACTACGGAGAACTTCTCAATCGCCTCAAATACTTTTCCACGACGACGCAAACCTGCTGTATCAACCAAAATATAAGGCTTGCCATTGCGCTCAAAGGGAACTTCAATAGCATCACGAGTAGTGCCAGGCATATCAAAAGCAATAACACGCTCTTCGCCAATCAACTTATTGATCAAGGTAGATTTACCGACGTTTGGGCGACCCACTACCGCAATCTTCATTGGGCGATTTGGATCGTTAGCTATTTCCTCTTCATCGGGCTCAGCAATTCCAAGTGAATCTAATGCGTCATCAATCAAGCCTCTTACACCATCGCCGTGCGCAGAAGAAATTGGGAATGGCTCGCCTAAGCCAAGTTCATGAAAGTCTGCAGTAACAACACCAGCCTGCATACCTTCAGTTTTATTGACTGCCAGAATGACTGGTCTACCTGTCTTGCGCAAGAAATCCGCGATCACGCGATCTTGTGGTGCCATTCCTAGGCGACCATCGACCAAGAAAATCACGATGTCAGATTCAGCAACAGCCTGCTTCGTTTGCTTTGCCATTTCAGCAACAATGCCAGTCTTGGCTACTGGCTCAAAACCGCCAGTGTCTACGCAAATAAATGCGCGCTCACCAATGCGGCCTTTGCCATAGTGACGATCTCTCGTTAGGCCAGAAAAGTCAGCCACCAAAGCATCGCGTGAACGCGTTAAGCGATTAAAGAGAGTTGACTTGCCCACATTGGGACGGCCTACGATAGTGATAACTGGATTCATTTTGGACTGTACGCCGCTATTTTTCCACCTTGAGACTGAACCAAGATGAGGCCACCTACTGCAATGGGGGCAGCCGAGATTGGACTACTGTCGTGACGAATACGCGCAACCATCTCACCATTCGCCTGTGAAAATGCATGGATATAACCTTGGGCATCACCCATCAATAAAACCTTACCTATCGCAAGCGACTCACCTACATCACGAAATGTCAGCTGAGTATTTTCCCAAACTTGTGTGCCGTCTTTAGTTGCAAAAGCAGTGACATAAGATTTGTCGTTTGCTGCAAAAACCATATCCGTGCTTTGTGAAGTACCTGTATAGCTTGAAAAATCCTTAAACCACAAGAGATTTCCAGTGCGGGCTTGACCACAACCAACGCGTCCCTGATATGAAACCGCACAGAGAATATCGCCTTCCAAGCTTGGTTTAGCAGTGACATCATTCAAGCGCTCAATTTCTGAGAAGCCTTTAGGAAAGGACACGGGTGTCTCCCAAACCAAACCGCCATTGGCAATCGCAATCATGCCAAAACGCCCGCCTGCAAAACCAGTAACGATCACTTCATTATTGATGGCCAACATGCCATAGCCGACACGTAAGGACAAAGCAGACTGCTGCCGCTGATAAGTCCATTTACGTGCACCGGTTTGCGCATCTAATCCAACAAAACGATTATCAAGCGCGCGAACAATGACTATACCGCCCGCAACCACAGGTTCACTTAAGACCTCGCTACCGACGCTGACATTCCATATTGGCTTGCCAGTATCATCGTAGGCATAGACCATACCTTTAGTAGTGACGGCAACAGTAGTGCGCCCATCGGAACCAGGACCAACCGATAAACGTTCTGGTACGGATGCTTCCCAAACTTTACTGCCCGATGTCAAATTAATCTTGGCTAGATTGCCACGATGCGATGCTGCATACACTGCATCCCCAGCAACAATAGGATGAAAGTTAAAAGACTCGGATGAACCAATACTGGTTGACCAGACAGGTTGCAAATCAAATTGATTTGTCACCGCACCTAGTTCAGCAGGCTTTCTTACTCTCGAGCCTCCAGAGCAAGCAGCTAAAGCAATTACCACGGAACCTAATACCAAGGCAGTGCCTATACGTATTGGCAAACGCTTCATCTCTTTAGTCATCACTGAGCAACTCCTCCAACAGCATCTAATTTAACCTTTAAGAGACGACGCGCCTCTTCAGGAAATTCTTTTGACTGATCTAATTTTTTCCAGGCCTCTTGATAGCTTGCTTTAGCTTCAGTGTTTTTCTTTTGCACCAGATACCAATCACCACGACGCTCAAGCCATAAAGACTCAAAACCAACAATAGGCTTCTCTTTCAATATTTGATCGGCTTCAGCAAAATCCTTTTCACTGCCCTGCTCAATGAGTTGAGTTACTAGGCGTAATTTTGCCAATGCGAGATAACCATCATTTGAAGCATTCTTTGCCGCCCAACGTAAATAATCCAAAGCCTTAGCACCATCACCTGCATCAGATGCAATACGAGCAGCAATCAAACTCGACATTGCTGCATAAGGAGTGCCCCCAAAATCTTTTTGCATATCGTCAGCTGCGCGCAAGGTTTGATCTTTATCGCCTTTAGCAATAGCACTCACCATCGTTTCATAAAGCTTGGAAGCTTCAAGTGCTTGGCTATTACGCCACCATTGATACCCACTATAGGCAATATAGGTCAATAAGACGGCAGTTACTACACCAGTAATGAGGTTGCGATACTTTTGCCAAAACGCTTTGAATTGGTCTAATTGTTCTTGTTCTTCTAGATCTAAAGGCATTTCAATCCAAACTCATTTTTAGGTAATTAATGGTGTTATTAGCTCAATTCTATTCGGAGGCGCCAACAAGGGCATCAATTGCGGCCCCCAAGACATCATCCAAAGGAACAGATTTCTGTTCACCCGTGCCGCGCAAGTCCTTGAGCCCTGCCTCATTCTTAGCCAATTCATCAGGACCAATAATGACCGCAAAAGCAGCCCCACTGCTATCTGCCTTCTTCATTTGAGACTTAAAGCTAGCTGATTGACCATCTGGAGGGCAGAAAAGAATGGTGTCAATACCTGCACTACGAAGGCGCTCAGCGATGATCATGGCAGTAGTTAGCGTCTCGCCGCCTTGATGCAAAACAAAGATATCGCATTGCGCCTGAGCTTCAGGTAAGGAGCCAGAAACTTTCATCAATTCAAGTACGCGCTCCATTCCCATCGCCCAACCACAGGCAGGCGCCGCTTTGCCACCCATGCGCTCAATCAATGGGTCATAACGTCCGCCCCCAGCAATCGTACCTTGAGCACCTAGCTCGTCAGTCACCCATTCAAATACAGTGAGGTTGTAGTAATCCAAACCACGCACTAAACGAGGATTGATTTTGCAAGGAATGTTATTTGCCTTGATTAAAGCTTGCACTTCGTTGAAGTGCTTGAGAGACTCTTCACCCAAAAAATCTAATAATTTAGGCGCGCCCTCAATTAATGACTGCATCTCTGGATTTTTAGTATCTAAGATACGTAATGGATTGCTATTGAGACGACGCTGAGAATCTTCGTCGAGCTGCTCTTGATGCTTTTCAAAATAAGTCACTAAAGCTGCACGATGTTCGGCGCGCTCAGGAGCTTGACCCAAAGAGTTCACTTCTAGACGCACACCCTTTAAACCCAGCTCATCCCAAAGACGTTGGCCCATCAGGATGATTTCTGCATCGATATCCGGCCCAGCAAAGCCTAAGGCCTCAATACCAAACTGGTGAAACTGGCGATAGCGACCACGTTGTGGGCGCTCATGACGAAACATCGGGCCGGTATACCAAAGACGCTTGGGCCCCTCGTAAAGCAAATTGTTTTCAATCACAGAACGTACTAATGCAGCAGTACCCTCAGGACGCAGAGTAAGTTGCTCACCATTTAAACGATCTTCAAAGGAGTACATCTCCTTTTCAACAATGTCAGTAACCTCGCCAATGCCACGCTGAAATACAGCCGTTGCTTCAACAATCGGTGTTCTCAAAAATTCGTAACCATAAGCACGCGTTAGATCACGCAAGACATGTTCAAGATGAACCCACTGCGCCGCATCTGCCGGTAACAAATCATTCATGCCGCGAACGCCATTGATCTTTTGGATCTTTTGGGTCTTAGACTGCGCTGCTTGGTCTTTACTGTGATCAGTCATTTCTATTCTTGTTTTACTTTTACTTTACTTAAACCTGTTTAAACCTTAGTTGCGTAATTTTGTTTGACGTACTCATCAACAATCACTTGGAACTCTTCGGCAATTTTCTCACCGCGCAGGGTTTTTACTTTAACTCCGTCAACAAACACTGGTGCAGCAGGGGTTTCGCCTGTTCCCGGCAATGAGATACCAATATTGGCATGCTTGCTCTCGCCCGGGCCATTCACAATGCAACCCATCACGGCTACGTTCATATTCTCAACGCCGGGATGGGTTTTCTTCCAAATTGGCATTTGTTGACGCAAATAAGACTGGATGTTCGCTGCTAACTCTTGGAAAGTTGTACTGGTGGTTCTGCCGCAACCAGGACAAGCAATCACCATTGGCGTGAAATTACGCAAGCCCATGGTTTGCAGTATTTCTTGAGCGACGATCACTTCGTTTTCACGAGCAGCGCCTGGATCAGGTGTTAATGAAACGCGAATCGTATCGCCAATACCTTCTTGCAACAAAATGCCCATAGCTGCAGTGGAGGACACAATACCTTTGCTACCCATACCTGCTTCAGTTAGACCCAAATGCAGTGGATAGTCCGCGCGTCGAGAAAGATCACGATAAACCGCAACCAAGTCTTGAACATTGCTGACCTTGCATGAAAGTAAAATTTGATCAGGGTTCATTCCCAATTCAACTGCTTTTTCTGCTGACTGTAATGCCGACTGAATCAAAGCCTCAATCATCACTTCTTGCGCAGTTTTTGGCTGCGCTAAAGCTGCATTGCTATCCATGATGGAAGCCAGTAGATCTTGATCTAAACTACCCCAGTTCACACCAATGCGAATAGGCTTATCGTACTTACATGCTGCTTCGATCATTTGCGCAAATTGTGGGTCACGCTTAGCGCCCTTACCCACGTTGCCTGGATTAATACGGTACTTCGAGAGCGCTTTAGCGCACTCAGGAAAATCATTTAATAAAGTATGTCCGTTGTAGTGGAAATCGCCAATCAGAGGCACCAAAACATCCATCTTATCTAGCTGTTCACGAATATAAGGAACTGCAGCGGCTGCCTCTGGTGTATTGACAGTGATGCGCACCAACTCAGAACCGGCACGGGCCAATTCTTTTACTTGAATCGCTGTGCCTACTGCATCAGCAGTATCGGTGTTGGTCATCGACTGAATGCGCACTGGCGCATCTCCACCAACGATGATGATATTGGTTTTCCAAGCAACCGTTGCTTGACGCGTTGCACGCTTAGGTGATGGACCTAGTGGCAGCTTTGGTAATGAATTATTAGAGGTCATAGAGTTCTAATCTTTTACTTTAATTTTTTGAGCCACTCAATGGGATGTTCATTTGATCCTAAATCGGGTCCCTCATCAGACTCAACTTCTGTGAGTTCGATCTCAGCATTATGAACGTCACGCTCACGAACCCGGGTGCGATCGACTACATCCCCTGCCAACTGACCGCAAGCAGCAGCAATATCGTCGCCACGCGTCTTACGCACTGTCGCCACCATGCCTGCATCCAACAAGATGCTGGCAAAAGCATTTATGCGCTGGGCTGATGAGCGCTTAAGGCCAGACTCTGGGAAGGGATTGAATGGAATGAGATTGATCTTACACTTAATGTTTCTCAGTAAACGCACTAACTCTTTTGCCTGAATATCAGAATCATTAACTCCATCGAGCATGCAATATTCAAAGGTCAAAAAATCTCTTGGTGCAAATGGCAAGTAACGCTCGCAGGCGTCAAGCAATTCTCGTAATGGATATTTCTGATTGAGCGGTACTAATTGATCACGCAATGCATCATTTGGTGCGTGCAATGAAACTGCTAGTGCTACTGGGCAATCTTGCGCAAGGCGATCAATCATCGGTACTACACCTGATGTGGAAACCGTGACACGACGACGGGATAAACCATACGCCCTATCATCGAGCATTAAGCGCAATGCAGAAACAACATTGTCGTAATTGAGTAAGGGTTCGCCCATACCCATCATCACCACATTAGAAATCACGCGTCCAGTATGTTCCCAGCCTGGTGTTGGAAACTTTTCTATTCTGCGAATAGCTTCAGGATCATTACGCAAAAGATGTTCGGCAAACCAGAGTTGTCCGATGATTTCACCGGAAGTCAGATTGCGGGAGAAGCCCTGATGCCCTGTTGAGCAAAAGCGGCAATTGACCGCGCAGCCTGCCTGAGAGGAGATACATAAAGTACCTCTATCGTCCTCAGGAATAAAAACGGACTCAACCGCATTACCAGCGCCCACATCTAGCAACCACTTACGGGTGCCATCTGCGGCATGTTCATCCTTGATAACGGGGAGAGAAATTACTTCTGCTTTGTCTAGCAAAGTCGCTCTAAAGCTTTTTGCTAAATCACTCATGTCATTAATGTTTGCTACACCGCGTTGGTGTATCCACTGCATGAGTTGCTTCGCCCTAAAGGGCTTTTCATTCAACCCCGCGACATAAGCCGCCATCTGGTCAGCGTCAAAATCTAAGAGATTTACGCGCGGGGAGGTCAATGCGCCTACTTATGAATTAAATAGGTTATTCGTTTTCAATCGTTGATTAACGATTGAAAACATTCATGCCAGGGAAGAAGAAAGCAACTTCCACAGCAGCTGTTTCAGGAGCGTCAGAACCGTGTACAGCGTTTGCATCGATGCTGTCAGCAAAGTCAGCGCGGATCGTACCTTTGTCCGCCTTCTTAGGATCAGTAGCGCCCATCAAGTCACGATTCTTAGCAATAGCACCTTCGCCTTGCAATACTTGAATCATTACAGGACCAGAAATCATGAAGCTCACTAAATCCTTGAAGAAAGGACGATCTTTATGAACGCCATAGAACTGCTCAGCCTCAACTTGTGAGAGATGCGCCATTCTGGAAGCAACAATCTTCAAACCAGCAGATTCAAAACGGTCATAGATTTTGCCGATGACGTTTTTAGCGACAGCATCAGGTTTGATAATAGAAAGGGTACGTTCAATTGCCATTCAAGACTCCAATAGTGATTTCAAAGGTATTTGCTAGGGTAAGGTTAATAAACCGCCCCACTCCAGCGACCCCCGAATTATACATTGCTTGACCGTATTTACCCCTATGACTGTAGGGCTAAGCCCTTGAATTTACAGGGCATAAGCCTTTAATTTGTAGGTCTTTTATCTGGGGGCTTGAAATTGGGACATTTTGTCTATACTTAGTGTCAACAGCCCTCTATGGGCTCTTGTAATAACAATGACAAAGAAGGAGTCAATATGAGTGATCTGAACTCTTACGGCTTTGGCCAAACCGGCTCAATTAGCACTGTCCAGGTACGCAACCGCGTACTACGCAACACTTACGCCCTCTTGGCGCTCTCTATGGTTCCAACCGTTATTGGCGCCTGGCTCGGAGTTGCAATGGGGCTCGACCTGTTCTCTGGCAGCCCATTTATTGGCTTCATCGTGTTTATGGCTGTTGCCTTTGGCTTTTTTTGGGCAATTGAGAAGAATAAAGATACTGGTGTAGGCGTACTCCTGCTCCTAGGCTTTACCTTCTTCATGGGCATTATGATGTCTCGCTTAGTTGGCTACACCTTAAATAGCTACAGCAACGGCGCTACCCTCATCATGCTGTCCTTTGGTGGCACGGCTGCCATATTCGCGACCATGGCAACAATTGCTACTGTAAGCAAAAGTGATTTTGCTGGCATGGGTAAATGGTTGATGGTCGGTGTGCTGCTCTTGATCGTTGCTTCCGTAGCTAATATCTGGTTACAGTTGCCTGCCTTGATGTTGACTGTGATGGTTCTTGCGATTGCCATCTTCTCAGCCTTTATTTTGGTTGATGTACAACGCGTCATCAATGGTGGCGAGACCAACTACATCATGGCCACTTTAGCGATTTACTTAGATGTGTATAACGTCTTTACCAACTTACTCGCCCTCTTGGGTATTGTTGGCGGTAATAGAGATTAAAAGTCTCGTTTTGCACCCGTGAATAAAGGCGCCCAAGGCGCCTTTATTCTTTATAGATCTCACCCACCACGTATTAGTTGGCGGTTAAATCATCACACCATGCAAAGTAGGTATTAATCCATTGGCTAAATGGGCCTTCACTAGCTCGCCCGGAGCCGCAGCCCACTAATTTATTTTGACTAATGTCGTATACGCCAAAGCCACCCTTGTAGGCAATTTGCAATTTCTTTCCATCTGCAGAAATCGTCCCGATTTCATAGGCTTTATAAGTAGGATTTTGATACATGAACTCAACACTTTGACCGTCTTGTTTCAATATCGTTAAAGTGGCAACAAAAGTTTGGCTCTGTCTTTTAGGATTCTTTTGTGATGCGTTGATTGAAGTTTCAACAGTATTGCCACTATAGACTTTTGCTAAAGTTGGGATGGTTTGCGCATTTACAAGAACACTAAAGCTTAGGCCTACCGCTAGGCCGAAGATTGATTTCATAAAATACCTTTATGTGAAATAAATATAAGTAGTCAGTTTTATCACATAGAGACATCAATCCTGGTGAATCTCAGGAGGGTTTGATGCTGATCCCAAATTAATTCGCTACAAACATACTTATAGCGTAAGACAGTGCGATCAAAATTAATAAGAGTACAAAACTATCTGAGGCTTTCATGATGAGCTCCCGAAGGTAAAAAGGGTCGGCAGCGATACATTGGCTGCACGACTTCAATCTACTCTTCTATAAGACCTGTACTTAGACCTCTTGCACCCTAAATATGCCAAAGGCACTAATTCAGGGCAATAATCAAGGGGTGTATCTCTAAATCAAAGACTTATGGGTCTATTGGCGGTCAAATACCGCCATGGATTCAACATGTGAGGTGTGGGGAAACATATTAATGATTCCTGAGCTACTTAAAGTGTAGCCGGCCTGATGGCACAAGATTTCCACATCTCTTGCCAAGGTTTTAGGGTTGCAAGATACATACACAATACGTTGCGGTAGCAATTCACTTTGTTGCAGATGCAATTGGGCAAGAGCCTTACAAATCTCCATTGCACCCTCGCGTGGTGGATCCATTAACCAGCGCTCGGCCCTACCCCAGGCATAAATCGTCTCTGGTGTCACTTCAAATAAATCGCTTTGCATGAAGCTGACTTTATCAACCAATCCGTTATGTTCTGCATTCGCTTTCGCTCGAGTTGTCAAACTCTCTAAACCTTCAATCCCTAAAACTTGCTCCGCTTTTCTAGCCAGTGGAAGTGTGAAATTACCAATTCCGCAAAATAAATCGAGTACACGATCGGTTGATTTCACATCCAGCAAACGAATCGCCCTACTCACTAAGGCTCGATTCATCATGTGATTTACCTGAGTGAAATCAGCAGGCTTAAATGGCATCTCAATTTCAAATTCAGGTAGGCGGTAACAAAGCTTTCCTGTCTCAGGATAAAACGGGGCTACGGTCTCAATGCCCTTGGGCTGCAACCATATCCAAACCTGATGCTCGTCTGCAAACGCTCTCAAGAGCTGCTCATCTTCTGCAGTTAAAGGCTTAAGATTTCGAAACACTAAAGCCGTTACCGGCCTTGATTTTCTGGGATCATCCGATTGCGCATCTTCTGGCTCACCCACTGCAATCTCAATCTGAGGCATACGATCCACGATAGATAAACCCATAACTAAGATACGCATCTTTGGTAAAAGATCGGATACATGCTTGGGCAAAATCTCACATGCCAACATATCGGCAACGTAGCCACTCTTGCCTTCATGAAAGCCAATTAATACCGTACCTTTTTTAATCGAGCGATTCACAGCGCTTAAACGCGCGCGGTGACGATACTCCCAGGTGGGGCCACCCATTGGTCGCAGAATTTCTTCTGGCTTTACTTTGGCGATATGTTGTAAGTCATCTTCAAGGACGCGCTGTTTCATTGCTACTTGAGCACGAATATCCAAATGCTGCATTGTGCAACCACCACACACCCCAAAGGCTTTGCACTTAGGTTCCGCCCTAAATACTGCGGGCTTGAGAATATTGCGCACTTTAGCTTTACTAAAACGGGCTTTATCACTAGTGATGGTGTAGGTCACTAACTCTGTTGGCAGCGCACCTTTAATAAAGATCACCTTACCGCTTTGACCTTGTGAAGCCTCTTCTTCGTTAGGAACTAAGCGGGCTATCCCTTGGGCATCTAGATCTAGGGCTTCAACTTTGATCGGTTCTGCCACTTCAATATTGACTGGCTTATCCCCTCTACGCATCTGCTGAAAAACCTTGAAGATATTCTTGCCACTGACCGCCATTGGGTTCTTTGGATTCCTTCTCTAAATACGCTTTTACAAACTCGATCTCTTCTTGATATTCCTCTAGAGAAAAGCCGCCGCGTAGTAACTGAAAGCGGCAATACATCAAATATGTATTAACCACATCGGTCTCGCAGTAGCGACGAATGTCATTAATCTTGCCTTCTTGATACGCAGGCCATACCTGGCTGCCGTCCATACCCATCTTGCCCGGGAAGCCACAGAGCTTAGCCAAACCATCCAAGGGTGCATTCGCACGTCCATTAAATTTAGCTAGCAGGTCCATCATATCGAGATGACGCATGTGGTAACGACTGATGTAGTTGTTCCACTTAAATTCTCGACTATCGGATTCTTGACTCTCACCCATTTCCCAATAACGCGGGGCTTGCACATGATTTGCTAAGGCGCGATAGTGCAAAACCGGTAAATCAAATCCGCTGCCATTCCAAGAAACTAGTTGAGGAGTGTATTTTTCAATCAGATCAAAGAAGGCCTGTATTAAGACTTTTTCGTCATCTTGCGGAGTACCTAGAGTGCCGACTTTAATTTGAGGCAGGCCCTCTTTAGTCGTTCTACGAATCACGCAAGATATAGCAACGATCTTTTGTAGAAATAAGGGCAGAAACTCACTACCCGTTTTAGCGGCTCGATCCGCCATGGCTTTAGCAGCCACTTCAGAATCACTCATCGCATCTGGATAGTCTTCCAGACGACGCAGTCCGCCTACATCTGGGATGGTTTCAATATCAAATACAAGAACGGTGGCCATGCGTACTTACTGCAACATCACTGCAAATACGGCGTTGGATTAACTGGTTTACCATTGACGCGTAACTCAAAATGTAATTTAGGTGATGTGGCATCTGTATCACCCATCTCTGCAATCTTTTGACCCTTGCGCACAGAGTCACCCTCTTTCACCAAGAGCTTACTGTTGTGAGCATATGCAGTGAGATAGGTATTGTCATGTTTGACAATCACTAAATTGCCATAACCACGCAAACTATTACCGGCATAAACGACTTTGCCATCGGATGCTGCTAGTACTGGCTCGCCAACCTTGCCTGCGATATCAATACCTTTATTGGTTTCACTGAACTCACCAGTAACCTTACCTTTAGCGGGCCAAGACAAACGAATTCCGGGCTCAGCAACCACTTCTGTTTTTGCAGGCTCTGGAGAAGATATTGGGGCATCTGATTTATCAGCGGATGATTTTTTCTCAACCACGCGTGCTGTCTTAGATCCGCCAGGTGCTTTAATTAAAATTAAGTCATCAACCTCAATCACATTTGGATTAAAGCTTGGGTTGGCTGCCTTATTCCACTGCACTACATCGCGTGGTGCTTGTCCGTTATCCAAGGCAATACGCGCTAAGGTGTCCCCTTTTTTGACGCGATAGTATCCAGGAGGGGTGGGCTCACTTGAACTAGCTGTTCGATCAGTTACGCTGGCAGGCTTAGCGCGAGGTACGGAACACCCCGCTAGCAAAACCAGCGATGTCGATATCAGTGCAATCAGGAAAGTCTTAAATAGGTGTGGCATTAAATTGGGTTCTGAATTGGAGTATTCATCATAAATCTCATACTACCCCTGATTGTAAGGGCACAAAAAAGACCCCGTCCAGCACAGTTCTTTGGTAGCGCTGAGAGCTCATTCTTTCCACCATCACAAGCTGCTGCTCTTTGTCATTTTTGGCAACTGGGGCAACTAAGCGCCCGCCAATTGCTAATTGATCTAGCAAGGCGTCTGGGATTCCTAAGCCTGCTGCAGCCAGAATAATCCCATCAAATGGTGCGGCTTGAGGCAAACCCAAAATACCATCGCCATAGATTAGGCGCAGATTATTGATGCGAAATGGGCGCAACTTTGCTCTGGCCATATCATGCAATGGACGAATGCGTTCAATAGAGTAAACCTCATCTGCCAACAAGCTCAAAACTGCAGCTTGGTAACCGCATCCAGTACCAATCTCCAAAACCTTACCAAGCTTATGCTTGGGCTTATGAAGTAGCTCAATCATGCGCGCCACAACTGAAGGCTTAGAAATGGTTTGTTCATGCCCAATTGGTAGAGCAGTATCTTCATAGGCTTGCGCATGCAAACCCGCATCCATAAACGCATGTCTTGGAACAGTAGCAATTGCTTCTAAAGTTTTACCGTGCTTTACTCCGCTAGCATGCACTTTTGCGGCTAGGGCTTGCCTATAGGCAGCAAAGCGTTCGGTGGGAGCCTTCAACCGCGATCCCAACCATTTGCGCGCATAGCCGCTAAACGAGCATGGTGCGTTAAATCCAATTGCATTGGCGTAATCGAAATACATCCTTGGGCAACCGCATGAAAGTCTGTACCCTCTGAGCCTTCTTTGACATCGCCTGCAGCACCAATCCAATAGATCTTCTCGCCACGTGGGCTATCTTGAACCACTACTGGCTGTGAGTGATGACGATTACCCAAACGGGTAACTCGCCAGCGATACAAATCAGCATAAGGACGATTTGGAATATTGACGTTGAGTAGAGTTGCAACGCCGTCAGCATGATTTTTACTTAAGGCAGAAACCAGCATTTGCGCTACAACATCATGGGCTGCTTTAGCTGCATCTTCAATGCGATTCCAACCACGATCAATTTGCGAGAAAGCAATACCGGGCACACCAAACATGACACCCTCAACCGCGGCCGCTACAGTGCCAGAGTAAAGCGTATCCTCACCCATGTTCTCGCCTTGATTAATGCCAGAGATCACTAGGTCAGGCTTCTCATCTAAGAAACCCGTCATCGCAACGTGCACGCAATCCGTGGGAGTGCCGTTAATAAAGAAAAAGCCATCACGCTCTCCCCCTGCCACGCGATGAATCGACAATGGTCTTGATAATGTGAGTGAATTTGAGGCACCACTATGGTTCTGCTCAGGAGCAATCACCGTAATGCGACCCAAGGGACGCACTGCTTCTACTAAAGCTAATAAGCCAGGAGCTAAATAGCCATCATCATTAGAGACCAAGATGTGCGGTTGACGATTGCTCATGACTATTCAGCTCTTTCTCTTTGCTAATGCTTTAGATATTACTTGCTGGTGCAGCCAATGCGCGACCTCTAAACCAGCCGTAAATTACGGGCAGGACTAGGAGCGTCAATACGGTTGTTGTCACCATGCCGCCCACAATCACGAGAGCCAAAGGACGCTGTGCTTCCGAACCAATGGAGTGTGATAAAGCTGCTGGCAAGAGACCTAAACCTGAAAGCGCTGCAGTCATTAAAACAGGACGAACCCGCAATGAAGCACCCTCAACCATGATGTCTTTCATCTGACCATGCTCTGTAGCAGATGTCTTATTGATGAATGAAATGAGGATCACGCCATCCTGAATTGCAATACCAAAGAGCGATAAGAAACCAAAGAAGGCCGAGATACTTAATGTCTCACCCGCTAAGTGCAATGCAATCACACCACCAATGGCGGCAAAAGGGACATTAATCATCACAATGAAAGCGTCGCGGAAGTTTCCAAACGCACTCACGAGCAATAAGAAGATGCCCATCAAAGCCAAAGGCACAATTAACATCAATTTCTTCTGCGCTTGCTTCATTTGATTGAACTGACCATCCCAGCTAATCGAATAGTTTGGTGGCAATGTGATGTTCTTTTCTACCAAGAACTGCGCATCTTCTACAGCGCTACCCAAGTCACGATTGCGGACGCTAAATTTAATAGCAATATATCGCTTACCAGCTTCGCGATAGATAAAGAATGGGCCATCTGTCAAGCGCACAGTTGCAACCATTGATAACGGAATCTTTGTACCATCCGGAGCATCAACCAATAAATGTCCAATATCAGCAACATCATTGCGACTACCTTCATTTAAGCGAACCGCAATACCAAAGGTTTTTTCATCTTCGAGCAAGTTCGTTACTGCAGCGCCACCAATAGCATTGGTAACTACAGTCTGAATGTCATTCATATTGATGCCGTAGCGTGCAGATTTCTCGCGATCAATTTGAATATTCAAGGTTGGCTGGCCAAGCTCTTTGAGGATGCCCTCATCCGCTACACCCCTAACCAGCTTTAATTGATTGATAACCTCGTGCGCTTTTTGATCAAGAACATCTAAGTCGGTACCGTAAATCTTGACCGAGTTTTCACCCTTAACGCCAGACAAGGCCTCATTCACGTTGTCCTGAATATATTGTGAGAAGCTATAGGTAATACCAGGTATCTTATCGAGCTCGGTCTCTAAATTGGTAATTAAATCCTTCTTCGAAGAACCGCTTGGCATATTTTCTGGACTCTTTAAGTAAAGGCCATATTCTTGGTTAAAGACGCCGGTAGAGTCGGTGCCATCATCAGGGCGACCGATCTGTGCTGCAACCTTATCAATCTCTGGCTGTGCCATAAAGGTTGCTCGCAATTGGTCGGCAATCTTGACTGAGTAATCAAGATCAACCGTATTGGGCAATGTCACCCGCAACCAAATATTGTTCTCTTCAAGTGTTGGTAAGAATGCCGTGCCTAAGCGGGTCATACTTAACAAAGTGATGCCTAATACAAAGACTGCAACAGAGAAGATTGTTAATGGACGATCCATCCATTTTCTAAGCAAGGGCTTATATCCACCCAAAATCTTAGTAATGAAAGATGGCGGAGCATGGTGAAGATTTTCTCCAAACACCAATGAAATCATTGCCGGCAAAAATGTCAAACTGAGGACCATTGCAGCAATCAAGGCGAAGCCCATCGTAAATGCCATCGGCTTAAAGATGATGCCTTCAACTCCACCCATAAAGAATAGTGGTGAGTAAGCAACGATGATGATGCCAGTCGAATAAATCATGGCACGCTGTACTTCGCTAGTTGCCATGATGATGCTTTGATTCAGACGCTTGCCGCCCTCTTCCAGGTGGCGCATGACGTTCTCGGTCAGAATCACTGCAGAGTCTACGATGACTCCAAAGTCAATTGCACCCAAGGAAATCAAATTGGCTGGCACACTCCATAAATGCATTTGTATAAATGAGACGCACAATGCCAATGGAATAACCGCGGCGACCACAGCAGCTGCACGGATATTGCCCAAAAAGAAGAACAAAACCGCCAATACTAATGAAATACCAAAGAACAGCGTATGTTTAACGGTGCCAATAGTGATATCTAAAAGTACCTGACGATCATAAAAAGGCTTTACTTCGATGCCAGGAGGCAGGACGTGTTTATTAATATTTTCTACAGTACTGCGGACACGAGCCAGCACTTCAGTGGCATTTTCACCCCGACGTAAATACACAATCCCCTCTACGGAATCTGGATTGTCATTGAACTGGAACATACCCAATCGTGGCGCATTACCAATCTCTACCCGGGCCACATCGCCAATACGAATAGGTACGCCATTGTTAATAGTGATGACTACCTGCTTGATATCGTCGATATTTTTGAGAAGGCCTACACCGCGCACCACAAATTGCTGCTCACCACTAGGAAGCAAGCCGCCGCCGGTATTACTGTTGGCATTCGTTAAAGCCAAGATCAGTTGATTAACAGACACGCCCTTCGCCTGCAAACTTTCGGGACTCACAATCACCTGATATTGACGAACCTTACCGCCAAAAGAAGATACGTCTGCTACACCGGGTGTTTGCTTTAGCTCTTTATAGATTTCATAGTTCTGCAAAGTTTTGAGCAAAGTTGAGTTTGCATAGTCAGAGCGCACTTCGTAACGCATGATCTCGCCGGTAGCATCTGAGTCTGGACTAATACTAGAAGTTACGCCAGGAGGAAAACTGACGTTTGATAAATTAGTAATGAAAACTTGACGTGCTTTAAATGGATCTGCCGTGTCATTAAATTTTAGCGTGACGACTGACAAGCCAAATAGCGATACCGAGCGGAATGCTTGTAGCCCAGGAATACCTGCTAAGGCGTTCTCAACCGGAATTGTGACCTGCTGCTCAACTTCAGTTGTACTTCTGCCAGGCCATTGTGAAATAGCCTGAATAGTTAACGGCGCAACACCTGGGTATGGCTGAATAGGCAACTTACTCAGACTGAGCATACCAAGGCCAAGCAATACGATCGAAGCAAAAATAACTAATACGCGCTTCTCGATTACCCCTCGAATAAAGGAGGTGAAAACGCTCACTTAGTCCTCCTGCTTTGCAAAGCGATCATTTAACAAAACAGCACCTTCGGCTAATACTTGCCAGCCCTGCTCTACACCTTCAGTAATCGCGAAGCTTTTACTATTGAGGTCGTAGCCTTTAACAGGTACGCGACGGAAAGTCTCTGGTCCTGTCTTAATAATGGCATAACGATTTTCTCGAATTCTCACGATAGCTGATTGCGGAACAACAACTGCATCAGCTGTACCCGTAGTTAATGATCCTGAGGCATACATATCAGGACGCAAAAGATCATCAATATTTTCTACGTCCGCACGGATTAATAAGGCACGGGTTTGTGGATCAATCGTAGGCGCAATGTAATTAGCATAAGCAACAAATTCTTTATCTGGATAAGCCTCAAGATGCAAAACCATTTTCTGACCTTGCTTGATCATCCGAAAATCTTGCTCAAACACATTACCCAAAAACCAGAGTTGCTTAGGATCGGCCAACGATGCGATCACATCACCAGAATTCACGGTAGAGCCAGGCTCAACATTACGCTTAACGACAACACCCTTCAATGGTGAACGCATCACCAAATTACTTGTTGTCTTACCGGTGTTCTCAATACTCTTAATATCGCCCTCGCCAGCGCCAAGATTTCTCATGCGATTAGCGGCAGCTTGTTGAGTGATGCGCGCATCGCCTAACAAATCACTCATCGTTTTGCTCGCCTCAAGTACTTTGGCTGTCTTAGAAGACAATAAGTACTCTTGCTGTGCCGATAAAAATTCCGGGCTATACAGTTCGACAATTGGAGAGCCAATCTCTACTTGGGCACCATCAAAAGCATAGATGCGCTCCACTCGGCCTGGAGCACGAGCTGACAGTACTTTAGATTTTTCAGCATTAAACGCCAAACGACCAGGCACTTTGATATTGACTGGCACTTGAACTTTTTCAGCCGACTGGAATACATAAACCTCTGGGTTGAGTTGAATACCGGGTAGCTTTAATTCGAGAACGCCAGTCTTTTCGACTTTGAGCGCTTTGTCGGAGGTCTCAATCTTCACGGTGCGATTGACGTTGGTAACGCGACCTACAACAATGCCCAAAGAGAGAATGGCAAATGCAAAGGCGGCAAGGCGAACGCGGTAACGATTTTGGGGTGACAGATTCCAATACAAGCCCGCCAAACCAGCAGCGACAACTTTTGCATGATGCGCTCCGTGGTGAACGCCTTTATGAATAATCGGCTTCGTCTTTTCAGATAGCTGCTTTAGAAACGAAAGAATTTTGTCTTTCAAAACTACTCCTTAAAAGGGCTCTTTACCCGCTGAAACCATTAATACTGCTTGTGCCTGTAAAAGATTGCTCTCAGCTTGAGCTAATGCAATCTCCAAGTTACGCAATTGCGTTTGCGCAGTCAACAAATCATTAAATCCCTGGCCATTATTAGAGTACTGCGTGAGGCCAACCTTATAGGCAGCATCAGCCTGGGGTACTTGGCGATCTTTCAGAAACTGGGTTTGGTTCTTAGCCTGCTCATAAGAGGCATAAGCAGTATTTACAGCCAGCACAATTTGCTGACGATTGGATATATTGCCAGCCTCAGCAGCCGCTTGATTACGCTGCGCCTGCTCCACCCCATACTTTTCCTTGGTAAAGAAATACAAAGGAATGATGAGATCTAATTCAAATTGATAAAACAGTGCACCATTGTTAGCAGAAAATGGGCCACGTGGGGTATACGAAGAACCAATAATCTGAAAGTCTGGCAAGTAAGCTTTCTTCGCTAGATCAACACCTTTGCGTGCTGCGTCTAATTGCAGCGCAGAACTCTTTAAGGCGGGGTGGCTAGATTCTGCGTAGTCTTCAAGCTCGATTAAGGTTGGTACGCTACTCAGCGCACGACGTACATCACCGCGTAATACCAGCTTGTCACGAGAGTGGCGGCCGACTAGAGTATTAATGTTATTCAAGGCAACATTGAGTTGGCGCTCAACATTAAATTGATCTGCCTGTGCTGCACTTTGCGCTACTTGAGCATTTAAAAACTCTACGTAGGCTGCAGCATTATTGGAATAACGCGCTTTAGCCACATTCTTAATCATCTCGAGACGAACAACAGACTCTTTCAGAACTTGTAATTGCTTTTGCGCAGCCAGTGCGTTGTAGTACAAGGTAGAGAGCTGTGCACCAAGCTGTAGGTAAGTAGATTCAGAACTTGCTAACAGGGCTTCTGCATTAGTGTCGGCAATATCTGCTGCTAGGCTCTTCTTGCCTGGAAACTGAAAAGGTTGCGCTATTGATATGGCGTTATTGCTACTGATGCCGCCAGGGTATTGCTGAGATGGGGCATTTGCTCCACCCAAAGCTAAAGGAGAATTTACAGGCATACCCGACCACACCAACCCAACCTGAGGATTGGCTGGTGCATTAATTTGCGGAACAGTTGCCTTGGCAGATAAATAAGACTCACGCAATGAAGAAAGTTGCGGGTTATTAATCTTGAGCTCACTCCAGAGCTGACGTAAATCCATCTCCGTTGGTCCTGAAGAAACAGGCTTGGTATAAATTTTCGGAGTATTGGCTTTGGTAACGGGAGCAAATAGCTCGGCCGCTTTAGGGTTGGAGGCTGCATTTGGATCTTGCGCACCAAGTTGCACGCCAATCGATGGCGGCGCGGCCAAGGAAGCGTCACCTGACTGAACGGTCACGCTGGCTGGAGCATTCTCCGTAGAGGTTTGTGCAAACACTAAAACAGAAAAAGTGGAGGCGCAAACTACAAAAGCAGCCATTGAAAATGGGGTCATGCTTTTGAGCGGTTTAACTACGCTAGTTTTATGTTTGCCGGGAATCAACAAAAGCGGCTGCCTCTGAATCAATAAAAATGCTGTTTTTATAGCCCCAGATGTGGATTTAGAACCAGTCCAAAGCCGTTTCTGGGGGTTTTAAGGATTATAGGGTACAAAAGCCAAAAGTCTAATTATTGACAATTGCTATCTTATTGATTCCAAAGATAATAATGATGGTTAAAGCCTATAAAGTCTTTAAAACTCGGCATGGATCCTAAAAGACATGATATTAACCGGGCCCCGAGCTGAGTTATAGGCTGGATTATTGATGCGCTGAAAGTTCACACCTGCAAGTACATTTTTAACCACCATCGCGTTGTAATAGATTTCTCCGATACGCTCCGGGCGATAAGAGATGGTTTGACTGGGGCTTGCATAGTCGCCAATGAAATAAGATACCCCGCCAGCTTGCAAGTAACCCCTTCTATAACTAGAAAGACCATTTTGCATCATCGATACTCCGATGGTGTCGCTGGGACGCTTCCAGCTTGCTCCATTCAAGCCCATGCCAACCGAAACGGAATTATCTGCTTCAGTAAAGGACATGGTCTCTGTATGGCCATCTGATGTAAATGCGCGTCCATAGATACCAAGATCTTTAGTTAATGCCTGTTCACCATTAATACCAATACCGGTTTTGTATTGGTAGTTGTTGCGTACATTGTTAATAGCTTGTGTGCCTTGTGCATTATTGGCCACTACATAATTTGTCGCATCCTGAAAGCGCGCCAAGATCATACGATTACGATAAGCCAAGACACTTACCTTACCCGGCAAGTCACCTATATTGTGTTGCCGCTCGACCTCTACTTGGTCGCCATAAGTATTAAAAATCTGCCAGTTCAAATCTTTGCCGTTCGGTGATTTTGGTGCCAGCATGCGAGAGGCGCGCATGACCCAGTTATCCAAGTACCACTCCCCTGCCAGGCCCCAACTGTAGCCGCGCGCATCAGCTGAGTAGTCATAGGCTAGGTAAGTCATATTGCCCCAGTTCATAAACTGAATACGAGGATCTTTGGCATAACGACTATCGTCAAAAATATCTAAGGTCGAGAACTGGCCACCTGTGAGTACAACACGATTACTGCTTACTGTTTGTGTAATTTGATTGGCTTCGTTTTCAAGAACAACTTTTTCACCCTCTTGATTAATGGTTTGCCGCACAAATGCTCGCGCCGAATAAAATTTCGCCTGCGCACCAGCAGCTTTAGTGGCCTCTCCGTTGGTAAATCCACCTAAACCAACCAAACCTGAAAATGGCACACCAGAAACGACTTCTGGATTGAAATAAATATCCGTGTTGGGCGCTAAGCGAGCACCCATAAATAAAGTACCAGACCAGGTATAGCTCATTGACTTGGATTCAGACAAACTATTTTGTCCTGAATATGAAGATGTGAAATTGTTATAACGCTGATTAATATAAGTAGTTTGGCCATGAACGTTCACTGGCAAACCCCAAATACTTCCTTCGGTAGGTAAGACATCAATCGGGGCTGCAAAGCTTGCAACTTGGTCGGCGCCAGAACCTGCCCTCTGCGCAAACGCAGTTGCCCCAAACAATGTACAAATAATGCTCAGCAGGAGGAGTAGATAAATCTTGCGGGTCATTCACAATTTCTAATGGGGTTGCTAGTGCAATGCAATAGCAAGATGCCGGTGGGGAAAACTAGGCAAACACAGCTTGAGATTGAAGCCCAAGGGTGGTGCAGATAGGATTATCCCGAATAAAGAACAATTTAACTAGTGTTTATGTCATAGACATGACATAAACACTAGATCACATAAAGAATGCGGCTCAGTCTTTTAGACCCAGCAGCTTGGCTGGGTTCTTTTTCATCATCTTATCTACATCTGCCTGCGATACGCCAGCTGCTTTAACTGCCGCAATTTCGTTCTCCACACCATCTGGTGGGGTCATCATGCCCTGTTGGCCTAAATCGGTTGAGAGCACTAAATGGTCTGCACCAATCTCCTGCACGGCTTTAGCAACAACAGTTGCGTCCACTTTTTCCCAGTGCGTCATCCACTTATACTGAGCTGAGGGGCCAGTCATAAATTGTAGATAGCAAATCTCAATATAAGCACCCATTGCAGTAACTTGCTTAGCTTGCTCCCAAGAAAGCCCAGGAATGTTCGTTAAGCCGTGGGTAATAAGAATATTTTTCACACCCAATTCTTTTGCACGCTTTACTACTGCAACTACTTCCTCTGCGCTGATATGGCCCGTAGCAAGAATTAAATCCTCGCGCGCGATGATTTTTAATACCTCTTCCAGTTCTGGTGTGACTTGACCATTAGGCGCAACTACAATGCCAGATTGATTCTTATCGACTAGTGTCTTGACATGCTTATCGGAATCAAAGGTTGGTAACCACACAACTTTGCCTCGACCACCAGACATACGATGCATCCACTCTACTGCCGCAGGATTAACGCCACCAACCGATTTATTCAGAACAATACCGCCCCACACTTCAATGCCGGGGACTTGTTGCATTACTAATGCAGCTCGATCGTTTGTGGTGACCACATGATTTTTAATAACAATGCCGCGCATTCCTTTACGACGGGCAATCGTTGCTAATTCATAGTCAGTTAAAGATCTACCAAATACATCTGGATCAGGGTGAACGTGCATATCAATTACACCTGCTGCAGGACTTACCTTAGGCGGAGGTGGCGGAAAGCCCACTTGCGCTTGAGTAATGTTGGAGCTAAAAAGCAAGCCAGCACTAATTAAGCTGGCGACCAAGACTTTGGTTGATTGAAATTGACTCATTTACTATCCCCTGTTTATGTTTTTGTAATAAATTCACTCTAATGCATCTATAACAAGGGGTATTTAAGTAGTTCCCCTAGGACAGTGGGGAATAGCGCTTGGGAAGGCGCAAGTATTTAGACCGGAAGAACTAGCGTCGATCCATTAAAGCTCTAGCTAACGTGCCCGCGTCAACGTACTCGAGTTCTCCGCCCACAGGGATGCCGCGAGCAATACGGGTGACTTTGATGCCTTTGGCTTTAAGGACTTCGCCAATGTAATGGGCAGTGGCCTCACCTTCACTAGTGAAATTCGTTGCCAGCACCACTTCACGAATGGGCACTCCAGTATCAGGAGTTTCAATGCGACTGAGCAATCGATCAAAGCCAATTTCATTTGGGCCCATGCCATCGAGTGGCGAGAGACGACCCATCAATACGAAGTAATTACCTTTGAAGCTTAAGGTCTGCTCCACCATCACTTGATCAGCAGGTGTCTCGACAATACACAGCAGCGATGGATCACGACGACCATCAGAGCAGGTGCTACAAATCTGTGTTTCTGAAAACGTATTGCAACGTGCGCAGTGGCCAACTGTTTCTACTGCCTCACCCAATGATTGAGCGAGTACTGCTGCGCCATTGCGATCATGTTGCAGGAGGTAGAACGCCATCCGTTGAGCGGATTTAGGCCCTACTCCAGGCAATACACGCAATGCCTCGATCAAACGACCAAGCGCGTCTTGAGGTGCTTCTATGCGCGCCATCTAATTAGGCAATTCGTAAATAAACAAAATCAATTAGAAAGGCAGCTTAAAGCCTGGGGGCATAGGCATGCCAGCAGTTGCGCCAGACATCATCTGCGCACTAGCTGCCTCTACTTGCTTAAATGCTTCTGTGTAGGCTGTGACGATCAAGTCTTCCAACATCTCGCGGTCATCCATTGCTCCTGGATCAATCTGCACACGCTTGAGTTCGTACTTACCAGAGATGGTTACCTTAACCAAGCCACCAGCTGCTTGGCCAGTCACTTCTAGCGCAGTCAGTTGCTCTTGCGCTACTTTCATCTTCTCTTGCATCTGCTGAGCCTGTTTCATGAGACCAGCAAGTCCACCTTTCATCATCGCTTCTTTTCCTTAATGACTTATTTATAGAGTGAAAATTAAATTCGGTTTCTTTGAATTCTTTATTTAGAGTGGCTTAACTGAGCCACCAACCACTTTAGCGCCAAACTCTTTTTCCAATTGCTGAATAAATGGATCTGCAGCAATCATTTGCTCTGCGTTCATTCTTTTCTCTTGATGAATCTGGGCATCCACTTTGGCAACTGTCTTGCCCTCAACCTCACCCTTTTCAATCACGATCTTCACTGGCTTGCCAAAGTGAGCAGTGAGTGCGTCAGCCAATCTTCCAATAGAGGCTTCCGAAGCTAACTGTGGCATTGGCGTAACGATAGTCACACGCACTCCTGCGGCAGAATCATTCCAATCTTGTAACTCCGTCTGAAACGCCAACTGCTGCACCATCCCTTTCACTGGTAACTGACGCATCAAACTATGCCAGTCGGGACGCTCGGCTGAGCTGGCTGTGGCTGCTGGAGCAGCTACCGAGGCTGCTGGTGTTGGAGCCGCTGATTTAGCAGCAGGCGCTGGTGCAGATGCTCTAGCTGCTGGCATTGAAGGTGCTGGACGGGCAGTATTTACTGGTGGGGCCGATGGTGCTGGAGAAGAATTGCCTCCTCCGCCACCATTACTTCCAGGGCGAAATGCCAACATACGCAATAGCGTCATGGCAAAGCCAGTTTGCTCATCAGGAGCTAGCGATAAATCTGGACGGCTGGTAATCGTAATTTGATAAAAGAGTTGCGCTTCTTCTTTTGTCAGTTGACCAGCCAAGCGACGAATCTCACCCGCTTCTGGCCAATCTTCTAAAACGGATTCTGGAACAACTTGTGCTGCTGCAATTTTTTGCAACAAACTGGAGAGGTCTTGCAATGCCAATGAGAAAGACATACTGCGCTCACCCATCTCATTTGCCACTGCAAGCAGGCTTGCACCGTCTTTAGCAATCAAGCAATCCAATATACGAATGAGATAAGCATCATCTAATGTGCCAAGCATGCCGCGTACAGATTCTTCAGAAACTTTGCCAGCGGCGTAGGCAATGGCTTGGTCAGTTAACGACAAGGCATCGCGCATTGAACCTTGGGCTGCCTTAGCGAGAACACGCAAAGCATTTACTTCGTATTCCACTTTTTCAGCTGCAAGTACTTTTTCTAAGTGCTCCACAATCAGCGGTACTGGCATTTGCTTGAGGTTGAACTGCAAACAACGTGACAAGATGGTTACTGGGATCTTTTGTGGATCAGTGGTAGCCAGAATAAATTTGACGTGCTCTGGAGGCTCTTCCAAAGTTTTGAGCATAGCATTAAAGGCATGATTGGTGAGCATGTGCACCTCGTCAATCATGTAAACCTTGTAACGGCCATTACTTGGTGCGTAAGCTGCTTTTTCTAGGAGAGCAGCAATATCGTCAACACCACGATTACTGGCAGCATCCATCTCTATATAGTCAACAAAACGGCCGGCATCGATTTCCATACAGGCTGGGCATTTTCCGCAAGGCTCTGAAGTCATCTTGCCAGAACCATCAGATCCCGTGCAATTGAGGGCTTTAGCCATAATCCGGGCAATCGTGGTCTTACCCACCCCGCGAGTACCGGTAAAGAGCCATGCATGGTGCAGGCGACCCTGATCCAAAGCATGCGTTAAGGCCTTAACCACATGGTCTTGGCCAACTAATTCAGAGAAGGTTTTGGGGCGCCACGAACGGGCTAATGCCAATGCTGTCATGTCTTACATTCTAACAAGCTAAAATGGAATTGGATGGGCCTCCCCGCATGGTGGGTTGGATAACCTGGTCAGGTCGGGAACGAAGCAGCCAAA
>CANCPL010000007.1:0-51878 GCA_947380065.1 Burkholderiaceae bacterium
ATATTGAGGTTATAGCCCAGGGCTGTTCGCGGATTAATAGCTTTAGTCATTAGCGTATATTGCTCGCCTGTAGAGCTCCAACCGCCTTGCGTAAAGTAATTATGCTGATAAGTAATGCCTGTATATTTTTCACCATGCTCATACAAGGGCAAATACCCCGCCTTGTACTTATAGGTTGAGAACCCTTCACTGTCCGAGCTGAAATAGACATTGGGCACTGAAATGGCTTGCTTTGTTTGCTCTGCCTCTTCTTCGGCATTGGCATGAAAAGTAAACAGTACGGGGATGATTAGAAGGGCCTGAACTATTTTTCTCATTTGGTTCCCCAGGATTTACGAAGATTAAACAGCTCAGAAAAATATCCATAAACACAAGCGGGCTGAAGCACTAAGCCATAGGCAAAAACATAGGATAAGAAGCCCAACATATTTGCCCGGACCGTTAAATGCTCAGCATTGAACATGGCTTTGCCTTTTAAATACATTTGCCAATTAAGTAAAAAGGCCATTGGCAAAAGTGATAGGGTCATAGGGCCCACTATCCAAAAGATGCCAAAGCAAGCTAGGATGAGTCCGGGTATAAAGCCAAAAGTAAACGCAATATCCATCAGCGGAAATAATGTATTCCACCAAACATAGAGCGTGGAGAGCCTAGGCTTAAAAAGAATCGTCGGATTATCTTTAAAAGCCTCTATCAATCCCCGTGACCAACGCCTTCTTTGACGAATAAATTTACTTAAGGTGTTTGGACAATCCGTAAATGCTAAAGCATCCTCAGCATGACCCACTCTATAGCCTGCTGACAAAATTCTCCAAGTCAACACGATATCTTCACCGACCATCTCTGGCCAACCGCCCAACTCTACAACTGTTTTACGGTCATATAACGAGAATGCCCCTTGCGCCACTAAAGTACCTTGAAATAAAGACTGAATGCGCTTAATGGTGGCAATGCCTAAAAAGTAATCCCACTCCTGTGCTTTAGTAATCCAGTTTTCTCGTGAATTTCGAATGAGGATTTCACCAGCAACTGCCTTTGTATTGATCGGATCTGAAAGATAGCGACCCACTAAATGACGCACCCCATCTTTTAGAATGTAGCTATCTGCATCAATCGAAATGATGATGTCCGTCGTACATTTTGCTAAACCATGGTTCAGTGCAGATGCTTTACCGCCGTTATGCCCTAAATCAATGAGCTCTAAATTTGGATGAGCCGACTGTAATGTTTTAACAGAATCAACAGTCTTATCACTTGAGCCATCATTAATCACAATGACACGAATATCTGCAGGGTAGTCTTGTAGAAAAATCCCAGATAAGGTCGATGCTATTGATCTCTCTTCGTTATAAGCAGCAATTAATATTGTGACTGGTGGATAGTGTTGATCAACAATAACTTTAGGACGGCGATCTAACAGTAGAGCCATGGCTACAAAAGCATTCATGAAGCCTGGAATAATGGCTATAAATGTAATGATGAAATAGGCGGGGAATGTCCCTATTTCATTACTAAGGTCTGAATACCATGGCTGGGAATACCAAAAGGAAAATCCCATCCAGCCCAAGGAAAATAGCAGGGAAACAATAAATTTTGCTTTTACTGAGAAATACAAATTATCTTAGTCGCAAAAATTAGAGAAATTAGTGAATCCTACAAAAGCAAGTCATTACTAAAAATTTGAATTTGACCGTCATGCGCATGGCCATCTCGAATTTTTTTCTCCACAATAGAAAGTAGCTTTAGTTGATGCTTTTCAAAAATGGTTACAGCATCACCTTGAATTACATCAGGATCGACGTCCTCCAGAGCCTCGTAACTAAAGTGACATAAGAGAGTTTGGCCGTCTAACTTAGCCGCATAAAAAATACCACTATCCTCGGCAAGTACAGGCGGCCCTATGAATTCGATTTTCATATCAATTAAGAATAATGACGGGAATAGAGCTATGAAGAACAACCTCACACGCCTCACTACGTAAAATCAATCCAGATATACCAGTGCGCTTATGAGAAGACATTGCAATCGCATCTGCCTTAGATTTTTTGGCTGCCTCTAAAACACCATCAGCAATATTGGGGTGAACGATATGCATAAACTTAACATTGAGACTAGAGCCTAATTGAGACTGAGCTTTGGTAAATAATTTTTTAGCAAACTCTGCGCATGCTTTTTTATGTGCCGCCTCCGAGATCAACAAATTATGGACACTTTCGGTATATATGTAAGGTGCCAATGGGTCAGATACATAAACTAAGACAACCTCAGCATTATCTATCTTAGCTAACTTGGCAAGCTTATTAAGTTCTTTTTTAGTAATTGCATCACCACTAATGGGAACTACTATTTTTTTAAACATAATTCATCCTTTTTATTAATCTCATCAGATTGTAATTTGACCCTATATATGATGTCTTAGATAGGAGTCATACATAATCTTATATTCTAAGTACATATCATAGGTAAATTCTTTGCTCTAGAGAGGATTTAGTCTATATTTTCAATATGATGGAATATAGCCTAATACTTAACTACCCCAATCAATAAGCAAGCTATGTCAAAACATCAGCAATATAAACGCTCTGATTTAGCTAGGATTGCAGCTATTGTGATGGAGGAAAAAGGGCTTGAGCCTAATTTCTCCCAAGAAGTCCATGAACAGCTAGATACCATTAATCTGCCAGCAGAAGACAACGATCCTCTTATTCAGGATCTCACCCACCTTTTATGGTGCTCTCTTGATAACGATGATTCAAAAGATTTAGATCAATTAACAGTATGCGGTGACGCCGGCAATGGAAATCATAAAATCTATATCGCCATCGCGGATGTAGATGCCCTCATTAAAAAAGACACCCCCATTGATGCTCATGCAAAGTACAACACTGCCTCAATCTATACCTCCGCTCGGATCTTCCCGATGCTTCCAGAAAAACTATCAACTAACCTCACTTCCCTTAATTTTGATCAAATCAGGCTGGCCTTAGTTACTGAAATTGTTGTTGGTAGTAAGGGGGAAATTTTAGGCTCAACGATCTACAGAGCGAAGGTACGCAATAAAGCCAAGTTAGCATACGACGCCGTATCAGCCTGGATCGAGGGCACAGGAGTAATGCCAGCTGCTATGGCCGCTGCTCCTGGTATGGATCAACAGATCAAAGTCCAGGATGAAATTGCGCAGCGATTACGCATGAAGCGGCAACGGGCCGGATCACTGCAGCTAGAGATTTTCCAGCCAAAAGCTGTATTTGAAGGTGAACGTATCATTGGGATTGCTGAACAGGTTCATAACCGTGGTAGGCAGCTAATAGAAGAGTTCATGATTGCAACTAATGGATCAACTGCGCGTTTCCTGCTCAAAAAAGGCATCCCTTCTCTACGAAGAGTGGTTCGTAGTCCAGACCGATGGTTACGCATTGTTGAACTTGCCAAGCAGTATGGTGAAGTATTACCTAATGAAGCTAACTCTAAAGCTCTATCGGAATTTTTAGCCAAACGGCATGAAGCGGACCCCCTGCGCTTTCCCGACCTATCTTTAGTCGTTATTAAACTCATGGGTCCAGGAGAGTATGTTTTAGAGCAGCCAGGGGCCACTCCAATCGGCCACTTTGGTTTAGCCGTGCAAGATTACATGCACTCAACAGCACCAAATCGACGTTATCCCGATTTAATTACTTTACGGATGCTCAAAAAAGCCATTAATAATGAGTCTCATGCTTATGAAACTCAGGAACTTTATGCATTAGCACTCCACTGCACCACACAGGAGGATGCGATTCGTAAGGTGGAGCGCAGAATGCGCAAATCAGAGGCTGCGCTATTTTTAGAGCCCTACATAGGTAAAGACTTTAATGGCGTGATTACCGGTATTACGCCTAACTATGGATGGGTGAGGATTTTCAATCCCCCTGCCGAGGGGATGCTTTTGAAACTTCCTAAAGATGCATCCATCGGGAATAAGGTACGGGTAAAACTAACATCTACTAATATTGAGATGGGTCACATCAATTTCATGCTGGTAGCCTACTAAAACTATATTGTCCGATTTATTGCTGGACTTTTGTCCACCCAAAACGCCATCAGCACAAATGCCACCAAAGCGCATCCGCCTGAAAATAAGAATGCGTAGAGTGGCGCTATTGATTCGTATACCCAGCCAAAGATAAATGAGGCTGGAAACAACATTAATCCAGTAATTAAATTAAACCAGCCAAATGCGGTGCCAGTCATTCCCTTAGGCGCCATGTCCGCTACCAAAGCTTTCTCTACCCCTTCTGTTGCGGCTTTGAATAATCCATAGATGCCAAAGAGTGCAAATATTTGATAAGTGGAAATTCCCGGCAAACCCATCGCAATATAGAAAAACGCAAAAGCAATCCAAGCAATCAAAATAAATCGCTTACGGCCAAAGGTGTCTGATAGTGCTGATAAAGGGGTGCCAAACAAAGTAGTAATTAAGGAGATTGCCGCCCATAGGAGTGGGATTTGTTCTTGTGGAACCCCCGCCTCTCTTGCTCTTAATAACAAAAACATGTCGGATGAATTAGCCAAAGCAAAGATGCCCGCCACCACAAGGTACCTTTTAAATTGATCTGGCATACCTTCAAGCGACCAGCTAAATTTACTTGCTTGTGGAACTGCCTCTCGTTTTGGCTCTTTGATACACAAAGCAAGAGTAATGGTGATTACAGCTGGAACAATGGCCCATAGAAAGATATCTTTAAGGGATACGCCCATAGACAAAAACATGGCCGCCAGCAGTGGGCCAATGACTGCACCCGCATTGTCCATCGAGCGATGTAACCCAAAAGTGACGCCTCGTTGATTCTCATTTACGCTCTCAGCTAACAGAGCATCACGAGGAGAACTTCGCAAACCCTTACCCATGCGATCAGTAAAGCGAATTACTAACACCCATAGCCAAGAATTGGCGATTGCGATCAAAGGTCTACCGATACCAGCAAGCGTGTAACCTAAAACAATCCAGGGCTTGGCTTTCTTAGTGCGATCAACAATGACGCCTGAAACTAACTTAAAAATACTAGAGGTGGCTTCCGCAATACCTTCAATAATGCCAAGTGCTTTTGGCCCCGCCATTAAGACTGATGCTAGGTACAAAGGCATCAATGGATAAAGCATCTCGCTGGCAGAATCATTGACCAAGCTAATAAGGCCAATCAGCCAAACGGTGCGAGGAAGAGCGAGAATTGTTTTAAACATTACAAACTCAATTTACCCTTGTTTGGACCTTGGGATAAATTATTTTCGATAACCATCCAATTTCTGACTCAAAGCCTCAACTGCTTTAGCTAAAGCAAAGAGCTCTTTTTCTTTCATCATATCTATTTTTTGATGAAGTAACTCAATCTCCAGCTCTGCTTTTACATTTACCTCAAAGTCATTGCTCGCCTGCTGCCGATCAATTTCAGAGAGTCGATTTTGACTCATCATGATTGCTGGAGCTGTATAAGCTGCCTGAAATGACAGCATTAAATTGAGCAGGATATAAGGGTATGGATCCCAAGAATTAGTATTATTTACTGAGTTATAGGTAATCCAACCTAAAATACAAATACTTTGAATGATGATAAATTTCCAAGACCCTACAGTCTTTGCTACCGTGTCTGAAATTTTCTGGCCCGTTGTTAATGCTCCAATTGGTTGTTCAATATGAGAGGAAATCTGAGTTGGGAGTCCTTCACGATGTCTTCTTCTATGAGCACGCAAAACCTCTAAAACTTGCAGCTCTTGATTGTTGTGTGCGACTGATGTCATGAGGCTCTCCTAGTGTGTTTTCGACACTTTACCTCCATAAATGAAATAGCCCAAACAATGGGCTATTGTGATTCTTGGTGGCCCGGGGCGGAATCGACAGGGTTCTGAGGATAGCCGACTATTCTTCACATCAAAATTCAACTAAAACTGTGCAGTAACTGCCTACACACTTTTGAGCATGCCCAGCGTTACTTAAAGTAACGCTCAAATGACAAAACCTAACCTTTAGTCTCAAAAGCCTTCTTTTTGTGAGTTTTAGGTACTGTTTAGGTTCTCTGGTTATGAGAGCAGACACCCAAGGTAGACCCTTATAAACAGGGGCTCTGCGGGTGGTCAGTGTCGATGTGTAAGCAAATGTGTAAGCAAATTCATGGATTTAAAGGAAGTGGCCTCTCGGTCTTTGGTTTTCAAAAGCCCAGGATTTTTGGAACAACCATCTAACACCTCGTTGCTCCAAATAGTTTTTACTTGAAATTGGTAGGCGTTACTTTAAGTAACGCTTAAGTTATTTCGCATCCTTTTGATACGCAGCTAACTTTGCCTTCAACTCACGCTCCTCTTGAAATCTTTCCGTTTCATCCCGCACAATTGCCGCTATGGCAATAGGTTCCTTTTTATCATCAAAAAGCATGCTTACTGAAAAAGCTATAGAGATGGATCTACCATCTTTATGGACAGCAGGCACTCTCAATAAGGTATTTCCATACTTTGTCACACCAGTCTGAATGGTATGAAAATATCCTTTTGAATGACGCTCTCTAAAACGCTCAGGCGTAATAATGCTGAGTGTTTTTCCCAAGGCCTCATCTGAGCTATAACCAAAAATACGCTCAGCAGATGCATTCCAAAACAAGATATTCTCATCTCGATCGGAAATAATTACAGCCTCGCCAATTTGGCTAACAAGTGTTTCGAAATCTATGGCATTTGGCATTTTTAAACTCTATTTTTAAAGTAATTTATGGCTAAGCATACCCCAATAAAAAACCACCCGAAGGTGGTTCTCAGGGGTGCTTCTATTTTTAGTAAGTCTTGTAAGAAAGGTACTTGCCTGACAGCACCACTTGAACACGATCGCCCTTTGGATCTGGCTCACGCTGAATATCCATTGAGAAATCAATCGCACTCATAATGCCATCACCAAACTCTTCATGAATAAGCTCTTTGATAGTAGTGCCATAAACGTTCACAATCTCATACCAACGGTAGATCAATGGATCTGTTGGTACTGCAGTGGGTAAGGATCCCTTGTAAGGAACAATTTGTAACCAGGCCATTTCTTCATCAGTCAAATCAAATAACTTACCTGCCGCCTCAGCCTGTGCTTTAGTAAAGGTCATTTGACCTAAGCAACCTGCAGTAACCCACTCCTTCGACTCACCAATTGTTGTTGCAATATCGTTCCACTTCATGCCTTTGCGAACTTTAGCTTCGATAATCTTCTGTGTAACAACTGAACGATCCATCTTTTTCTCCTAGATTTAAGTTTTATCTTATTGCGTAACGGGTGAACCAACACCTGGAAGCACAATGACTGGCTTGTAACCATCCAATTCACCATTAGCGCCTTTTACTTGCAAATCCTTTGATCGATTGACAAGAAAATCCACTAAATGATTACGCATTGGATAGTACATAGGGTCGTGATGCAAATTTGCGCGTTTTCTGCCTTTTGGCAAGGTATTGACAACAATTTCTGCAATGCGAGCATTCGGGCCATTACTCATTAGCATAATTTTGTCTGAAAGCAAAATAGCCTCATCAACATCATGCGTAATCATGAAAACAGTTTGTTCTGTCTCCTTGCAGATTTTTAGGAGCTCATCTTGAATCACGCCACGCGTTAATGCGTCCAACGCACCAAAAGGCTCATCCAGCAATAGCATCTTTGGTTCGATTGCAAAGGCTCTGGCAATACCAACCCTTTGCTTCATGCCGCCAGATAATTCTGATGGTTTTTTAGTTTCAGCATTTACCAAACCAACCATAGCCAGATATTTCTTAGAATGATCACTAATTTGCTCTTTTGACCAATCGGGATACTTTGACTTCACAGCAAAGGCAACGTTCTGCAAAACTGTCATCCAGGGCATCAATGCATGCCCTTGGAAAACAACGCCGCGCTCCAAACCAGGACCTTGAATGCGCTTACCAAGCATGATGGCATCGCCGCTAGTTGCTTCCTCAAGACCTGCGAGCACGTTCAGAATAGTCGTTTTGCCGCATCCAGAGTGTCCAATAATACAAACAAACTCACCTCTTTCGATTTCAAAATCAATACCCTCAAATACCGGAGGGGCGTCAGCTTTATATGACTTACTAAGGTTAGAGACCTTTAGGAAAGTATTTTCAATCTGCATACGAAACCGCCTTTTGTAACTTACCGAATGCGGTATCCAGCAACATTCCAACAATACCAATTAAAAGAATTGCAAAAATAACACTGGAAAGAGATAAATTATTCCACTCATTCCATAAGAAGTAACCAATACCAGTACCCCCAACCAACATTTCTGCAGCAACAATTACCAACCACGCAATACCCATAGAGATGCGCATACCCGTCAAGATTGTTGGCGCAGCAGCAGGAAGAATTACCAAGAATGCCTTACGCAATGGAGAAACTTCTAATGTTTTGGTAACGTTTAATAACTCTTTACGTACATTGGCAACTCCAAATGCTGTATTTAGGAGCATTGGCCATACTGAACAAATAAAGATCACAAAAATTCCAGAAATCGCAGAGTCTTTGATGGTGTAAAGCGCAATAGGCATCCAAGCCAATGGCGAGATCGGCTTTAGGATTTGAATGAATGGATTAAATGCCTCATAAGCTATTGGTGACATGCCAATCCAGAATCCAAACGGAATAGCGACAATCATCGCCAACAAGAATCCCAAGGCAACACGTGCCAAAGAATAAGCAAGTTGAATGCCAATTCCCTTATCGTTCGGACCATTGTCATAAAAAGGGTGTGACAACTGCTTATAGATAGTCTCCCCCATTTGCGTTAAGGTTGGAAATCCAGTTTTTTGAACGGGCTCACTACCGCCCTGACCCATGAGGCTGCTGTACTCACTAGAGCCAGTTGATACCCCAGGCGGCGGTGTAACTTTTTGTGTTGTCGCCATATGCCAGATAAATAAGCACATGAGTAAAATCACAACCGATAAAATTGCGCCTTTAACCTTAATTGATACTGTTTTCATTCATTAACCCTAGGTTTACGCTTTAGTAGTTGGAAAAGATTTCAAATAGGCAGCTGGCTGACTAGGGTCAAATTCTTTACCCATAATCTTGACCTTCTTGTAACCTGACTTTGCCTGCTCAGGGATAGCGATGCCGGTCTCGCCCATATATTTTTTAGCGTCGGTGAGCAAGAATACTTTTTCAGAGATGTCCTTGTAATTCACATCACCTTTGACATAGCCCCAGCGCTGCATTTGAGTCAACATCCAAGTAGCCATGGAGTACCAAGGAATCGGATTGAAGTCAATGCGATCTGGTACGTTTTGTACATTGCCTAGACCATCTGCAAACTTACCAGTAAGCACCTGCATTACAACTGTTTCGGGCTGGTTGAGGTAGTTCGGCGCAGAAATCACTTTGGCAATCAAAGGTCTATTCGCAGGATCACGTGCCATCGTCGAAGCATTTAAGACTGCACGATATAGCGCTGCAAAAGTATTTGGATTCTTACGGATAAATTCTTCTGAAGTTCCAAACGCGCAACATGGGTGACCATCCCAGATCTGCTTAGTCAGAATGTGAATAAATCCGACCTCGTCATACACTGCGCGCTGATTAAATGGATCAGGCCCTAAAAAACCATCAATATTGCCTGCACGCAAGTTGGCAACCATCTCTGGCGGCGGTGTCACGCGAATCTGAATATCTTTATCTGGATCCAATCCTGCTTGTGCTACGTAATAACGCAATAAGAAGTTATGCATTGAGTATTCAAAAGGTACAGCAAACTTCATGCCCTTCCAGTTTTTTGGGTCGCGATTATCTTTATGCTTATTAGCCAAAGTAATTGCCTGACCATTTACGTTCTGAATAGTTGCTACACGCATCTGGGTAGGATCTGAACCTAAGCCCATAGACATTGATATCGGCATCGGTGATAAGAAGTGAGATGCGTCGTGCTCTTTGTTGAGCATCTTGTCACGAATTAAGGCCCAGCCTGCCGTTTTATTTAATGTGACGTTGAGACCTTGCTTTTTATAAAATCCCAGTGGATCAGACATGATCAAAGGTGTTGCACAAGTGATTGCAATAAAACCAATTTTTAGATCTGGTTTTTCAAGAGGGGCTTTCTCCTGCGCCATTGCCTGCAAGGACCCTACCGGCAAAAAGCCTGAGAGAGCGCTCATTGCTCCACCAACTCCAACGGCCTTTAGAAATGCGCGCCTACGATCTTCTTGAGGAAAAAGAGCCTTAACTAAGCTGGCCTCGACGAAATCTGCACTTTGCTGTTCTGCATCCATCATTACTGAAAGTGAGTTTGCATGATCTAGTTCGGATGCATGCTGTCCACAGCTACAGCGGTTGCTAAACAGAGGTCTATCGGGATCAAATGGGCGATATGAATTCATTTATAGCTCCTAGTAAGTAATTAAGATGCTGCCTGCAATGCGTTGAAATGATTTTGTGACTCAATTAATGGGATAAGCGTATGCAGTTTTTTTCTATAAACCTCCCCGACCATCACCACGACCGGTTGCTTATCTAAAAAATGATGCTGAACATCACCAAAGCGCAATTCATCCAATGTGCAGCCAAAGCTGCGCTGCGTTGGTAGGCTGACCGATTCCATCAAGCAAACAGGGGTATCTAACGTGTAGCCCTGAGCAATCAATGTTGTCGCAACCTCAGATAGCTGATCACGCGCCATATAGTAAATAGCGGTTTTATGATCTTCATGCGCGCAACGGCTAGGAAGAGTAGTCAGCGTCAGGGTTCTGCTTAACTCTCTAGTGGTTGGAGGCTGCTTTAATTCTGCCGAGGCTGCTAAGGCAGTGGTGATGCCTGGAACAATCTCATAGCGCACGTTTGCTTTCTCAAGAGCGTCAATTTCTTCCTGTGCACGACCAAAGATCATCGGATCTCCGCCTTTTAAGCGCACAACTACTGAGTACTTAGCTGCAGCATCCACTAATTGCTTATTAATGAAGTGCTGAGAGCTTGAATGCGACCCGCATCTTTTACCTACCTGCACCAACCTAGTGCCAGGACACCACTCCAACATAGAAATATCGATGAGTGCGTCATAAAAAACAATGTCTGCCTGAGCCAAAATTCTTGAACCACGCACAGTAATGAGATCAGCAGCTCCAGGCCCTGCACCAATAAGGTAGACGCCAGGCATCACCCCATTTAATTTGGGCGTTTTAATTGTTCTTGGTGCAATTTGTTCCATGCATCATTTGTAACAGTCAGCAATAGCCCTAAATTCTCTATATGAACCAAAAGTGCTCATGCATTGATTTGGTGCACCAATTCTGAGCCATTTCATTAATCTCGCAACTTTCAACTTCTTTATTGTTAGTTATCGATCAAAGGAGCTCAGCATGAAAGAGAAAACAAGCATTAGCGGTTTATTACCAGAAGCTACTACCCCCACTGTTGCTGATGCGAATCCTACGCGTCGCAAACTTATCCAAAGTATTGGCTCTGCAAGCATTCTGTCTTTAATAGACCCAATGGTTAAAGCAGGAGCTTGGGCAGCAGGCTCCGACGCCCCTGAGAAAACGGATGTAAAGGTCAGTTTCATTGCCCTTACAGACTGCTCATCGGTTGTCATGGCTAACCATCTTGGTCTAGATAAGAAGTACGGCGTCAAGATCATCCCCACTAAAGAAGCATCATGGGCTGCAATCCGTGACAAGCTAGTGAATGGTGAAAATGACATGTCGCACATTCTGTATGGCTTGATGTACGGACTGCAAATGGGTATCGGTGGACAACAAAAAGATATGTCTCTCCTGATGTCCTTGAACAATAACGGCCAAGCAATTACTTTATCTAAAGCGCTTTACCAAAAGGGCGTTACTGATGGGGCAAGCCTTAAAGCTGTCATGGATAAAGAAAAGCGTGACTACACTTTTGCGCAAACTTTTCCAACTGGTACACACGCTATGTGGCTCTACTACTGGTTAGCGAACTATGGCATTAATCCATTTAAAGACGCGAAAATTATCACTGTTCCACCCCCACAAATGGTGGCGAATATGCGTAGCGGAAATATGGATGGCTATTGCGTAGGTGAACCCTGGAATGCCCGTGCGATCATTGATGGCATTGGCTTTACAGCCATTACTACACAAGCAATTTGGCAAGATCATCCAGAGAAGGCGCTGGGTACAACTTCCGACTTTGCTAAGAAGTACCCCAATACTTGTCGCGCAGTTACAGCAGCAATTCTTGAGGCTGGTAAGTATATTGATGCATCGACTACAAACAAACATGCGACTGCAGAAGTTGTATCTGCACCTTCATTTGTCAATACCGATGTGAGTGTGATTCAAGACCGGATGATGGGTCGCTACAACAATGGTATCGGCAAGACTTGGGATGACCCTCATGCGATGAAGTTTTATAACGACGGTTTGGCCACTTTCCCATACCTGTCTGATGGCATGTGGTTTATGACCCAACATAAGCGCTGGGGATTACTCAAAGAACATCCAGATTACTTGGCAGTGGCGAAGAAGGTTAACAATATCGCCATCTACAAAGATGCGGCTACGGCTTCCAAAACTCCATTACCAAAAAGTGATATGCGCTCCAGCAAATTATTTGATGGTGTTGTGTGGAATGGCTCCAACCCCGCGGCTTACGCAGATAGCTTCAAGATCAAAGCATGAAAAAACAAAAACTCGTCATGATTGGCAATGGGATGGCCGGCGTTCGGACCATCGAGGAACTATTAAAGCTCGACCCAGAGCTTTATGACATCACCATCTTTGGTGCTGAACCCCATCCCAACTACAACCGTATTTTGCTGTCCCCAGTATTGGCTGGGGAACAGACTCTTGAGCAAATTGTTCTAAATGACCTCGATTGGTACAAGAGCAATGGCATCCACCTTCATCTTGGCAAAACCATAACTAAGATTGATCGCAAAGAGCGCACTGTTATTGCCGACGATGGCACAGTTGAAAGCTATGATCGCTTATTGCTGGCTACTGGCTCTTTACCATTTATCTTGCCTGTTCCGGGAAATGACTTACCTGGCGTGATTGCGTATCGTGACATTAAAGATACTAATGAGATGATTGATGTGGCGACGCGTTACAAAAATGCCGTTGTCATTGGTGGTGGCCTACTTGGTCTAGAAGCTGCAAATGGTCTGGCTCTCAGGGGTATGAGTGTGACTGTGGTCCATCTGGCTGAATGGTTGATGGAAAGACAGCTAGATAAAACAGCGGCTGATTTACTACAAAAATCCTTGGAAGAAAAAGGTCTTAAGTTCTTACTGAAAACGTCTACCGAGGCAATTACCCCCAATGCAGCTGGCGATCGTGTCGGCCATATCCGCTTCAAAGGTGGGTTAGAAATACCGGCTGACTTAGTTGTTATGGCTGCAGGTATTAAGCCCAACACAGCTTTAGCTGAATCTGCAGGTTTACATTGCCAAAGAGGTATTGTTGTTAATGACACTCTACAAACTTTTGATCCAAGAGTCTATGCAGTTGGTGAGTGTGCAAGCCACCGCGGCACAGCCTATGGTTTAGTTGCCCCCTTATTTGAGCAAGCTAAAGTATGCGCAAATCATCTAGCTGAACATGGTATTGGTCTCTACGAGGGCTCGGTAACCTCTACAAAGCTCAAAGTGACTGGTGTTGATCTTTTCTCTGCTGGAAACTTTATGGGAGGTGAAGGGACAGAAGAAATCACCCTAGCCGATCCAATTGGCGGCGTATATAAAAAATTAGTCCTTAAGGATGATCGTTTGATTGGTGCCTGCATGTTTGGTGATACAGCAGATAGCACTTGGTATTTCAAACTCATGCGTGACGCACAAAGCGTTGCAGAAATTCGTGACACATTAATGTTTGGTGAATCCAATATTGGTGATGTTGGCCATCAAGGTCACAATAAAGCTGCTGGTATGACCGATGCAGATGAAATTTGCGGATGTAATGGAGTCACAAAAGGGACCATTGTTAAGGCTATTCGTGAACAAGGCCTCTTTACATTAGATGAAGTAAAGAAATGCACTAAGGCCAGCAGCTCCTGTGGTTCATGTACAGGTCTAGTAGAGCAAGTACTGATGAATGTATTGGGAACGGATTACTCAGCCACACCTAGAAAGAAATCAATTTGCGGATGTTCTGACCTTTCCCACGACGAAATCCGTCAAGCCATACGTTCAGGTCACTTAATCTCTCAAGAACAAGTTCGCACTGAACTGAGTTGGAGAACACCCAATGGTTGCGCCACATGTCGCCCCGCCCTGAATTATTATTTAATCTCCACATGGCCACATGAAGCAAAGGATGATCCACAGTCCCGCTTTATCAATGAGCGTGCTCATGCCAATATTCAAAAAGATGGCACCTACTCAGTTATTCCACGCATGTATGGTGGATTAACCACTCCTTCTGAGCTACGTAGAATTGCTGACGTTGCTGAGAAATACCAAGTGCCAACAGTTAAAGTAACTGGAGGCCAACGCATTGACTTGCTTGGCATCAAGAAAGATGATCTTCCAGCAGTTTGGAAAGAGTTGGATATGCCATCTGGTCATGCCTATGGAAAATCAATTCGCACAGTGAAAACTTGTGTTGGTGATGAGCACTGTCGTTTTGGCACTCAATCCTCCATGAAAATGGGCGTAAATCTAGAGAGAATGCTCTTCGGCATGTATGCACCTCACAAAGTGAAGCTTGCAGTGTCTGGTTGCCCCAGAAACTGTGCAGAGGCCGGCATCAAAGACGTTGGCATTATTGGCGTTGAGTCTGGTTGGGAGCTCTATATTGGGGGTAACGGCGGTATCAAAACCGAAGTTGCGGAATTTCTCTGTAAAGTCAAAACAGATGAAGAAGTGCGAGAGTATTCGGGTGCATTCTTGCAGCTGTATCGTGAGGAAGCATGGTATTTGGATCGTACAGTTCATTACTTAGCCCGTGTTGGCATGGAATACATCAAGCAAAAAGTTGTCGAAGATTCTGAAAGCCGTAAAGCACTTTATGAAAGACTGCTATTTGACCTGAAAGATGCGCCAGATCCTTGGAAAGAATTTGAACGTGCTGGTGTAGATATTCGTCAATTTAAAACCATTCCCATTGTCGAGGTTGGAAATGTCTAATACCGCACAACTTGATCAGTGGCAAAAAATCACTACCGTTGAAGAAATCCCTGTGTTGGGGTCTCGAGTTATTGAGGCACCAGCTGGTCAAATAGCAATTTTCAGAAATTCAGAAGATGAAGTATTTGCCGTATTGGATAAATGCCCGCACAAGGGTGGCCCACTCTCACAGGGTATTGTTCATGGTAAATCAGTAACCTGTCCACTGCACTCTTGGAATATAGATCTCTCTACCGGCTGTGCTCTTGCCCCAGATGAAGGCTGCGCTAAATCATTTGCAGTCAAAGTAGAGTCTGGTGTAGTTTGGTTGAGCCGCGAGGAATTGCACACCACACATGGCTGAAGTTAAAAGCACCTGTTGCTATTGTGGTGTTGGCTGTGGCGTCATTATTGAAACTGCGGCAGCAAGCAATGGGAAGATTGAGGTAACCGGAGTTCGCGGCGACCCAGATCACCCTGCAAACTTCGGCAGACTTTGCAGTAAAGGCTCTACCCTTCATCTCACTGCAAACCCAAGCCTTCAGATGCAGGCTCGACTGGGTTCACCAGCTATCCGCAAAGAAAGAGGTGGAGAGTCGACAGATATTTCTTGGCCCGAAGCAATTCAAGTCGTTGCTCAGAAATTTGCCGACATCATTAAAGAGTATGGTCCAGAGTCTGTTGGTATTTATGTGTCCGGTCAGTTGCTGACCGAAGACTATTACATTTTCAATAAGTTAATGAAGGGCTTAATTGGCTCAAACAACATTGACACCAATTCACGCCTATGCATGTCTAGTGCAGTAGCTGGCTACAAGCAAACCCTAGGAATGGATGCTCCACCCTGCTGTTATGAAGATATTGATTCTGCATCTACCATTTTCATTACAGGATCGAATACCGCTTTTGCTCATCCGATTCTGTACAGACGTCTTGAGGATGCGCGAAAAAATAATCCGGATCTTAAAGTTATTGTTGTTGACCCCAGAAAAACCGATACCGCCAAAGAAGCTGATCTCTACCTACAGATACAGCCCGGTACTGATGTAGCCCTTTATCACGGCATGCTTTATATCATGCTCTGGGAGAAATGGATTGATGAGTCTTATATCAACTCATATACGGCAGATTTTGATGCACTACGTGATTTAGTTAGAGATTTCACGCCCAAGGCAGTGAGTCAGATTTGCGGCATCAACGAGAAAGACTTGTTCCAAGCAGCGCAATGGTTTGCGACCTCTCCCGCAACCCTATCGATGTACTGCCAAGGACTTAATCAATCTGCTTCAGGTACTGCGAAGAATGCTGCCTTAGTAAACTTACATTTAGCTACCGGTCAAATAGGAAAAGCTGGTGCTGGCCCATTCTCCTTGACCGGACAACCCAATGCGATGGGTGGCCGGGAGGTTGGAGGTTTAGCTAATTTACTATCCGCACATCGTGATCTTGCGAACCCAGAACATCGTGCGGAAGTTGCAAACCTGTGGGGGGTTCATTCAGTTCCTGAAAAGCCGGGTCTTAGCGCCATTCCCATGTTTGAAGCATTACGCACTGAAAAGCTTAAAGCTATTTGGATTGTTTGCACAAACCCAGCACAATCGATGCCTGATCTCAATGCAGTTCACGAGGGATTAAGCAAAGCAGAATTTGTTGTAGTGCAGGAAGCTTATGCGCACACAGCCACTACCTTATATGCAGACGTATTATTGCCCGCTACTACTTGGGCAGAAAAAGTAGGAACAGTTACAAATTCTGAGCGTCGTATCTCTAAAGTCAACCCCGCCATTGATCCTTATGAGTCTGCCAAACATGATTGGCAGATTGCTCTCGAGGTTGGACGCGCTCTGGAAGCACTATTACCCGGTAACAGAAAACAAGGTGTTTCAACCCTTTTCCCTTACGGTGGACCGGAAGATATTTGGAATGAACATCGTGAGAGTACGGCTGGTCGCGATCTGGATATTACTGGTCTCAGTTATCAAATTCTTGAAGAGCGTGGACCACAGCAATGGCCTATGCCAAAAGGGGATTTCTTTGGCAAAAAGCGACTTTATGAAAACGGATTTTTTCCAACCAAAGATAAAAAAGCGCACTTCATTGCCGCGCCCTATAAAGCAACCGCAGAATCTGTGGATGCACGATATCCATTTGCCTTGAATACTGGACGCCTGAGAGACCAATGGCATGGTATGAGTAGAACCGGAACGATTGGAACCCTTTATGGGCACTCACCCGAGCCTTGTGTAGAACTATCGCCCAAAGATGCCGGCAGGATGAATCTAGAAAATGGTGATTTAGTTCATGTTACTAGCCGCAGAGGTAGCGAGATCTTCCCAATCAAAGTCTCGGATGATATTGCCTCTTCCCAAGCATTTATTGCCATGCACTGGGGCTCTGAATTTATTTCAGGCGCTGCTGGTAAAACGCCAGGCCGCGGAGTCAACGGACTCACTTGCAACATGATTGACCCTGTATCTGGTCAGCCTGAATTAAAACATTCTGCTGTAAAAATTTTGCCGGCAAATCTTCCTTGGCAATTAGTGGCCTTTGGCTTATTTCCAAAAGAAGAGGTTTTTTCTGTTCAAAACAGTTTGCGGAGCATTTTGCCTCATTTCGATTCCGCCCAATGCGTTCTATTTGGTAGAGAGCAGGATGGTGACCTCATTGGGGTTTCATTCAAAGCTGCCCACCACGATGACCCGCTCGAAGAATTAGACTCACTTGCCGCACATGCTTTAAAAAAAATCATGCAGAAATTCAAATTAGATGAGGCATCTGGTGAGCCTGTGATGCGTTACAGCGATAAGCGCAGAGGTGTTGTGCGGCTCGTTCGCGCTCATGAGAAGGTCTTATCTGCAATGCTCACCGGTCCTATTGAGAGCCTAGCAAGCACTGCCTGGCTAAGAGAGTACCTTGAAAGCGGTTTGGATGCAAAAACACTTGGTCGATCTTTATTGATGCCTGTCAGCAAGCCTCCCGTGGAAATTAAGCCTAAGGGTAAGGCAGTTTGTAACTGCTTTAATGTCTCTGCAAACACAATGAAGCAATGCTTAAGCAAAATGCCAGCAGGAACTTCCGCTGATGATGCTATGAACTCACTTCAATCTGAAACGCAATGCGGAACTAATTGCGGCTCCTGCAAGCCCGAAGTCAAGCAAATTATTGCCAGCTTCCTCAGGAAAGTAGAAGTAGCTGCATAATCCCGTAATGAGTATCACACCATTCTTAAAGGTCATTGGCCGAGGCAGCAAAGGCGCTGGCGATCTGGATCGCAATCAGGCCAAAGAAGTGTTCGCTCAAATTCTAGACGGCAATGTAAGCGATCTTGAGCTAGGTGCATTTTGTATTGCCATGCGTATCAAGGGTGAGTCCGTATCTGAGTTAATGGGTTTTATGGACGCCCTGCAACCACATCTAAATTTACTCAACCTAGGCTCACGTCCAACTATAGTCTTGCCAAGCTACAACGGGGCTAGAAAACAAGCAAATCTCACGCCGCTTCTTGCTGGCATACTTGCTAGTTATGGTTTTACCGTTCTTGTTCAGGGAATAGAAAAGGATCAGACCCGAGTAACGAGTCATGAAATTTTTAAATCGCTTGACTGGCCAATTCTCAAGACAAAGAATGAATTTGGCACACTTTTAAATTGCAATCAACCAATCTTTTGCCCTCTCAATATTATTTCCCCAGCACTTCAAAGATTGCTAGACGTCAGAGAGAGAATAGGTCTGCGAAATACTGGCCATGTACTGGCAAAACTCATTAATCCAACGCTTCAGAATCCGTGGCAAGTCTCAAACTACACTCATCCTGAATATCCAGAAAAATTACGAGAGTTTTTTCAACTTCGCTCAGCAAATGCAATTTTGATGAGGGGGAGTGAGGGGGAGCCCACTGCCTCCCTAAACCGATTACCTGAAATGCATTTTTTATTTCCAAATGGGAATAGTGTGACCAGCCCAGAGGAGCGATTCGAAGATCCTAGTCCATTTATCGGAATTGATGCACTGTCAACGGCATCTGTCATCCAGCAAATTCTCTCTGGACAAGTCCAATGCCCGAACTCAATCCTAAGACAGGCCAATCAAATATCAACGATGGCTGGCTTACACTAGACTATGCTCAGATTGACTCAACGTTTGGTGTGGGTTTCTTTAGGAGCAATGGTTGCTCTTGGTTTAGCTTTACTTGTTACAAAACCCCCAACATCACCATTGCTCCTTGCATCATTAGGCGGCTCAACAATATTTCTATTTGGCTTGACTGGCGCCCCTGCAGCACAGCCAAGAGCTTTATTTGGCGGGCACCTACTAAGCGCACTCATTGGCATTATTTGCTACCAACTCTTTGATGATGCTTTGTGGGTTTATTTGATCGCAGAAGTCATTACCTTAGTAGTCCTATTACTTACTCAAACTGTGCACCCACCAGCTGGGGCAAACCCACTTATCATGATCCAGGCGCACGCCGGCTTTAGTCACCTTTTAGTGGTTGTCTTAGTAGGCGTAACTATTCTTGCTCTTGTTGCAGCAGTATGGAGTCGTCTCACTCCAGGTAAAGCGCTACATTACCCGGTAAAGTGGAATGAACCCTCACCGCAATCAAAAGACTGGAGTGTTTGGGGGTAAGCCATCACAAGAATAGAGATCCCAAACTCAAGCGATCATCTCAACCCCTCGAATCGAGAATATTGACTCTGCGATGGAGCAATCACATTAAATTATTCAATAAACTTCTTTCATAGTTTGCGCAGAAAACATTTCCATCCATTTACAAAGCATACGCACCAAAAAAAGTATTTTGATCTATATTGTTTAAAGTCTTTTGTGTAATCTTATAGCCATATAACCACTAATAGAGCAAATCATGGAACAGAAACTACCGTTACCCCCATTTACCAAAGAGACTGCGATCCAGAAAATTCGGATGGCAGAAGATGCCTGGAATACTCGAGACCCTGAAAAGGTTTCGCTAGTCTATACGGAAGACACAATTTGGAGAAATCGAGCTGAATTTCCCAAGGGTCGAGAGCAAGTAAAAGAGTTTCTTCAGCGTAAATGGACTAAGGAACTTGACTACCGATTAATTAAAGAATTATGGGCATTTACAGATAACCGCATCGCTGTTCGCTTCGCTTATGAGTGCCGAGATGATTCTGGTAACTGGAGCCGCAGCTTTGGTAATGAGAATTGGGAATTCAATGAAAACGGCTTCATGATGAGACGTTTCGCCAGCATCAATGATCTCCCCATCAAAGAATCAGATAGAAAGTTTTTTTGGCCCTTAGGACGACGACCGGACGATCATCCGGAACTAAGTGATTTTGGCTTCTAATACTTTAGACTCTCTTTAGGGCTTTGCAAATGTGCCTATTTATAGTCACCAAGGGTACGCGCGGGCACTAGGGATAAAGACCCCTCATCTCCCTAGCCTTGAGAATGCGCTCGCAGCCTACTATAAAGGTGGCGGTGCGTAAGGAGACATTGTTGGTTTTGGCAACATCACTAATTCCCCTGAGGGCATCAGTCATAATTTTGTCTAGTCGCCGATTGATTTCTTCTTCAGTCCAGAAAAAGCTCGAAAAATCTTGTACCCACTCGAAGTAACTCACCGTTACACCGCCTGCATTGGCAATGACATCAGGCACAACAACAATACCTTTCTCTTGCAAAATATCATCTGCCTCTGGCGTAGTTGGTCCATTAGCACCCTCCACAATTAATTTAGCCTGAATGGACTGAGCATTTACTTTCGTAATTTGAGATTCCAGTGCGGCAGGAATCAAAATATCGCAAGGTGTTGACCAAAAGCTATCAGCTGCAATGGATTCACCTTCAAAGCCTTTAATTTCATGAGCTATAGAAACATGCTTCAGCAAGTCGGGCATATTAAAGCCATTAGGGTTGTAAAGAGCAGCCGAGTGATCCTGAATTGCCACAATTTTTGCCCCTGATTTAGCAAATAAGCGCGCTGCTTCACCACCCACATTACCCAATCCCTGAATAGCAATTCTGGCTTGAGTGACATCACACCCCATATCCTCATAAGCTTCTTTAGCGACTACAAATACACCCCTTCCGGTTGCATCTCTTCTACCCAAACTACCGCCTAAGGCAATCGGTTTTCCTGTAACAACGCCGGTTGAAGTGTGCCCCTGATTGACAGAGTAGGTATCCATCATCCACGCCATGATCTGCTCATTAGTGTTGACATCTGGCGCAGGAATATCTTTTTGAGGGCCAATCATCATATTGATCTCGCTAGTGAATCGACGAGTCATTCTCTCCAACTCGCCAAGAGATAGTGACTTAGGATTCACTCGAATACCGCCCTTGGCGCCGCCAAAGGGAACATTGACTACGGCTGTTTTTATTGACATCCAAGCTGAGAGCGCCATCACTTCAGAAAGAGTCACATCGGGGTGGTAACGAATTCCTCCCTTACCTGGTCCACGAGAAAGATTATGGTGAACTCGATACCCCTCATAGTGGGCAATCGTGCCATTATCTAATTCAATTGGTACATCAACAATTAAAGTTCGCTTTGGTCTTTTGAGGGTTTCAACCCAACGCGACAGATGTCCAAGATAAGGCGTAACGCGATCCACCTGCTCTAGGTAGGTGCCCCAGGCACCTAGATTATCCGTCTGAAGATAAGAGGCTACTGAATGATTCATTTCACGTTCCTAGCATGTTTGTGTCACTGAATTAACTTATCCCATGTTACGCCTACTACCCCCACAGTTAAATATATGAACTAAACACGCGTTAGAGTAGGGTTAATAAATGGCGCTGCAGATGAACCAAAAAATATCTACTATGCTGGACATGGTTGCTCAGCAAGATCATGGTGAGAACACTAAACGATACAAAGTCGCCTGCTGGCAAATACCTTCAAGAGCTTAGGCATTCACTATAGTAACCACACCTTAATGACATATTTTGTTAGTTCACCTGAAAAACATATTCATTTCATTGATGGCGCAGATGGTAGATATGCCCATGCAGCCATAAGATTAAATTCTTTTTTAGCGGCGCACCAGTGAATACTTAGTCAATTTATCGTATTCATTTCACGAATTCAGAAGAAACATCACCCCTAAAATACAAAACCCCCACCATTGCTGATGAGGGTTTGCGCATTTAGCGAGTTCGTCAGGACTTGAGCCTAGGGATACTTTTCGTTATTTCACCTTCTTGAGCTGGGTACAGCTGGCCCTATTTTTTGTTGTTAATACACTGGCACTACAAAACTCCATCTCATCATTCATGACGTAGCCAGTACCTACACCCACATCACTAGAAAGGGTTAGTGTTTTTCCGTCCCTATGAAAAACACCCGTTACGTAATTTTTTAATCCATCACGCCATGTTGTTTCACCATGAAAGGCCCCACCATCTTGTGTAGAAATAGTAAATTTTAAAATTGCGGCATCCTTTTTATTGGATAACACTAGGCGCGACTGTTTATCCTCTGTTCCGCTAGCTGAGCTCACGGCGGATACCGCTTCCCAGGTACCAAGGATATTAGGCGCAGTTTGCGCATAGGAGAAACTAGCATACGTCATTGAAAGAATAAGTAATAATTTTTTGATAATCATAATTTTTTCTCTTTGATAATTTAAAAAACATTGTTCAATACTGCAAAATTAAACCTCCAAATTGATATCTTGTGAAACTAATGCTCAGCCTTATTCAAATCAGAAGAGTTATCTTGATCCAAGTTGGCATGCAAATACTCAATGGTATGAGGTAAATCTAAACTCAACTGATCCAAGGGCTGCATCCAGACTTTCGCCTCTTCAATTATTAATTCAAGCAAATGACCTCCATGGGTCTTATCTGCGCTTAAAAAATGTAGGTGAAATCCCGGCACAGAAATAGAGTGCATAAAATCCGGAGTCCAAAAACCAACTAACTGACCAGAAATACGTTCATACCTGAATTCTTTCTGGTCGTCAGCAACGTCGACTAAGGGCCGATAAGCGTCTTGCTTGGGCACAGAGCGTGCACGAATCGTTGTAAAAGTACCCTCTACTCGAATCGCATAAATCAGATTATTTGAAAGCATTGACTCGGCTATGGCTTGCTGCAAGTCCTGATAGCTACCATTCTTAGGGGCATCAAACGATTTGACAGGTTTGAAATGGGTAACGCAAGCGTAAGGCGTCCCGATATCTAAATTAGGGATGAGGGCTGATCCATCCGACCTCAGTTGATAAAAGATCCCATCCACAAGAACCATTTCGCCATCAAGATCATTGAAAGTTCCTAGGCCAAAATTACCATGTCCCAGTACTTGCTGAAGCGTCTTATCCTCTCTCAAAATACCCTGCACTAAAGCATTTACGGGCGAGGAAACATATAAGGAATTTGTCATTGTCAAAGTATAGAGATGAAATTAGTTCATGCTTTATTTTTACAGGGCCACTTTACTACCAAAGCATCAAAAACCAGTGAGGCAAAAGCTTCATTCATCCTTTTGGGCTGGGTAGAAACATAATCTTTTACAGCGATCACCCGCTCACGAATGCCAATATTTTTGGGTACGCAGATTTTTTTATCGTATTGAGCATTATCTTCAACCCCCAAAATGATTCCAATACAAAGGCCCTGATTAAAATTTGGCTCCTGTAATTTACCTCCGATAAATTCAGTACATTCTCGATTTAACTTGGTAGTTGTTAAATCAGGCATATCTTTGACTGAAGTTTCTGCAGAGACTGAACTTAAATGGGCAACTAAAAACATCAATACTATTGCCAAAGCGTGAATGCGGATATGTAATTTCACAGAAAATTTTAGTTACTATTTTTTTAAAATAGTGCCCCAGCCCTCTATCCAAGCATTACTATTAGCATCGACCTTCGGGACCCGAATTTGTTGATCATTTGGCAGCCAATATTCACCAGAACTCCGAGGACCCTTTGCGTGACACTCTGTTTTTTGATCGCACACGCCATCCTTACAGCCAGACTGCCATGCATCTCCGTAGATTTTTTTTACACTAAAGCCGGAACAGTCCTTATGAGCTGTGCATTTACTAAGGCACTCACGAACAGATGAGTTTGACCAAGTGCCATCTGCCAAAGCAAATTCATTGGGGATCAATTTTCCAGGCAACCAAGCATATGCAACTTTTACAACAGCAGTCTGGGTTTGAGCCATGCCTGTCATTACATAGCATGAAAGAGCAACAAATGTTGCCAGAATTCCGATCGTTTTATACACAATGCTCCTTAGATGGTGTCATGTTTTAGGTTTTAATATTCCACCTACTCTTTGCCGTTAAAACAAACAAGCCACCAGGGATTATTTCAAATACTACTCATAGAGACGCATGATTTGGCCAGCAATTGCAAACTAACATACCTTTTGCTGAAGATGTAAATTTCAATATATCTTTAATTGATCGTGTTCAATTATCAAAAATTAATCCCTAACATGTGATGGTACTTATCTACTAGTTAAGCTTATTTACTAAAAACATCCCTTTAATTGGTGCAAATAACTATTTTCAATCTTAAAAATTAACCTAAACTGTTTTCGAATAATTCGTAGCTAATAAAGCTACCGCCAACACAAAAAATCCATCCTTACATTAATTTAATTGGGCTATTTATGCTGAATCATTTTCTGAATGCCGATACCACCTTGCAAAGCATCATCCTCATTATCCTTTGCCTATCTTTTGCATTAGCAAGTCTTTATTTGCTGAGAAGAATACGGCCAATAGAAAGTCGACAAAAAATTTTAGATGTCCATGGCCATATCTTCGGGGTTGTTGGCATCATCTACGCGGTATTAGTTGGCGCGATCGCAATAGGATCTTGGGAGAAATTTACTCATGCTGAAATGTTAATTACCAAAGAAGCTTCGAACGCCATCAGCATCTATAAATTAGCCCCCGGCCTCGGAAATGACCAAACTAAAGAGGTGCAAACTTTCATGAAAAATTATCTTGAGAGTGCCATTCATGAGGAATGGCCAAAAATGCAAAAAAATATAGCCCCAGATATGGATGAGGCTAATTTAACCGCATTAACTAAACGGCTAATGCAAATAGAACCAAAAAAGAAATCCCAAGAATTATTGATGCCTATGATGATTCAAGAGGTAAATAATCTAAGAGCGATTAGAGAAGAGCGTCTTTTTTTGGCCAAAAATACTCTTAATGGAGCAATCCTAAAATTAGTATTTCTAGGAAGCGTTTTAACCATACTGGCATGCATATTTTTAGAGAGTGAAACATCGAAATTTAATAGCATTGCACTTCTCTCGATTCTATCGGTCCTAATAGGTCTGGTACTCTCTGCAATTATTGGTCTCGATCATCCATATCAGGGGGATTTAAGCGTTTTACCCCACCCTCTTGAGTCTGCACTAGGCTATATTAATAGCGGGGGTAATCTGACAATACCTGCGATTATTACTAAATAATTTCACGTCGTCTTAATGGCAAATTCAATTACAAACTCGTTTTTTACCTATTTATCAACACCCATATATTTTCATTTACACCAAAGAAACTCCCAATGCGATTGCTTAAAATTATCCTCGTCGTAGCAAGCATCTTCTTATCAAGCATAGCCATTGCTGATACCAAAATCATCGTTACCCATCCAGAAATACCAGCCCCTACTTTTCTTGATTTTGGTAAAGCAGGTCAATCTATTGGGGATGTACGCATTTGGCATTTTGATGCAAAAGCAGATAATGGCAGCAAACTCACAACAGACTGGATCATGACAACCACTGGACTAGTCGCAGATAAGGGCATCGAATATCGCATTACTTCGGCTGTTTTTTCTTTTGATGACGGCACTAAAGATCAATTGGTTATCCAAGGAGTTGCTAAATATCCTAGTGCAAAGGCTTCATTGGAGGAATCCTCTAGCACCAGAAGAGCCATCACTGGAGGAACAGGGAAATTTGCAGGAATTGGCGGATGGGTTGAAACTGCGCACCTTGCTGATGGCTCCTGGCAACATACGCTTTATATTAAATAAGGCGCAATTTTAAGATTGGCCTGCATCACCAAATCTAAAAGCCACCCATTTAAACTGAGTGGCTTTTTTCATTTCTTTAAAATACATTACTAGAATGAAAAACTAAGACTTGCTTTGATTGGGATTGTAATTAAAGATGCGTGAAGAATGCTTACATGTTAAATGGTATTTTGCGTAGCGTCTCCTCTCGTATTAGGGTAAATGACTTTACCGTCTAGAACATCTAAATACCAACGCGTCTCGTTATATTGAGTTGAGTTGCAGGTGTCACCTAAGGAGATGCCAAAGTCAAAATGATGGGATGCATGCAATCCATTCACAGTTTGAATCGCAGCATCAAGCACCTGCGTTGTGGTTAACATGGTTGGTGAATAGATTGAGGTCATTGGCGCTCCAAACTCAGCATCTAATTGCTGAATGGCAATCAATTGATTGCCTGCCTGCTTATCCGTCAAATGAATATCGCTAATAGTAAAGAATGAGCTTAGACGCTGAAGTCGAGAAATGCTTTCAGCTTGATAGGCTTGCGGCATTAAATCTAAGCGCACCTCAATGGGCAAGCCAGGGCCATACTCATAATTTCCGTAGCCATACTTTTGATATTGATCTACTCGATGTAATTCAGTCGGTGCAAGACCTGCACTGGTAGCAACTTTTTTGACAAGCTCCGGCATCGGAAAGGATATCATTCGGTCGACTGTAGTCTTTACCTCACCCTCAATTGGGTAAGTAGCTTGCCCCTGAAAAGATTGAGCCAAATTCCATCCAGAATATGACAGCGCCACACTTCCGAAGGAGTACTTCATGAACAAACGACGATCAAAATTGAAGACTACTTTTTTATCGGCGCCATCAATGGCATTAGACTCTTGATGCTTAAAGTTTTGAATGCTCTTCACATTAGCCTTAATTAGACATCTTTAGTATTTCAAATAAATACCAACGTCCTAATATCTAATTATGGCACCAACTGCCACGCATATGAAGTGAGCGCTGGAGATGTAGCACCACTAAAACTAAAGATAATCTTGGATTTACGGGTTAAGCCTAGCGTAATTTAGCATCAGCTTGATATCTTCGGGATCAATTTGACTGGGGCCCATGAATGGATTGTTATAAATTAAAATCAAAAAGAAGATAAGTCCTGATGATATCGAAGGAACGAAATCATTAACATATGCAATCGATTGCTTTTCATCGAATATAAACATTGATAAAACAGAAAACAGAAAGCGCCGAGTCCTAAAGATAAGAACATTGGCGGATCAATAAAAGATTTTGCACTCAAGACACGACTGTTGCGCAATGTCCGGTAATTTCCCATGAGTCTCAACATTTCTTGTTTAATCGCTAACTCCGCGAAATTACTAGGTTTAAATTAATGTATCAAACTACTAAACTGATTTAACGTACTTAAAGCTGGTAGGTCATTTTGATTCTTGACCATCTTTGGCCATTCTTGAGCCACAAGCTCTTCCATGTATTGCACTAATAACTTTCTGACTTGCCACTTAATATCGGGTGGATATCCTTCTAAGGAAGTGTAAATTCCATACACTACACCCCCCTCCTTGGCCGACTGTTTGACTGACGCTGTTGTAGTTTTGCCAAGTCTTAATAGTTACAAATGCAAGAATAAGTCCAAAAAAGGACTCTATTGCTCCAATGTAGAGCCATATGTTTATCGGGGTTACAAATGAAGATATGGGAAGATCTCTCACATATCTAGTGGCACCAGAAAAAAACCACCCGAAGGGTGGTTTTTCTAAAGAATCACGAAACTATTTGCAATTAGTCATACATCTGACGGCCTGAGTGTCAGGTCTATCATCAACATAGAAGCCATCTTTATTTGGCATCTGAACTGCAGCCAATGTTTTGCTATTCATGACTGCTGTTTTGTCCACTAGACCGTTCAAATTTAAAATATACGCTGAAAGTGCATAGACTTCATCGTTTGTTAATGATTGAGGCGCATTAAGAGGCATTGCACGTCGAACGTAATCAAATAATATTGGCGCATATGGATACATACTGCCAGGCGTTAATACCCTAGCATTTGTCTTAAATGACCCAATACCCCCAACCATGGTCCCATACATCGGACCACCTTTAGCATCCGCTCCATGGCATGACGAGCATTTTTCGTTGTAAATTTTTTCACCTACAACTGCATTGCCGGACCCCGGAGGTAGTCCTAGCCCATCTTGAGTACGAATATCAATATTCCATAGCACTAAAGCCTGCTCCGAAATAGGTTTGCCAAAAGACGCTCCAGAAGTATTCTTTGGATTTGTGTTGCCCGTTGAAGTTGTGCAGGCTACAAGAAGTGCGGCGGACAAAAGCCCAAAGCCAATTCCAAGTTGTTTAACCGATACCATTTGTTACCTCCCCGCTTGCACTTACATTCCATGGGAAAAGACCATTATGGTGCTGAACAAATCCAGTGATAGCTCGCACCTTTTTAATATCCTCAACTGTTGGTTGAACATAACCAGTGCTATCAACACATCTACTTACAATCTGAGCGGGGCCTCCCTGCCAATTCCAATTAAATTTAAATCTAGTTAAACATTTGTCGATTACAGGCTCTTCTAATTCAGCGGTTTGCCAATTCTTACCGCCATCAACCGACACATCTACGCCTGTAATTTTTCCATTTCCAGTCCAGGCGTACCCACGAATTTCATTAAAACCAGGCTGAATTTTCATTCCTCCTGATGGATTGGTAATCACTGATTTGGCCTCCATGACAAAACTAAACTTTCGCCATTTGCCATCGGGCATAGGATCCGTATACCGAGCAGTTTCACCTCGTGCATGCCATGGCTCAGTTCCAGCCTTAATTCTCCTTAGCCATTTAATACTTACATTCCCCTCCCAACCAGGAATAAAGAGTCGCAACGGGTATCCATTTTCAGGTCGTAACATTTCGCCATTCATTGCATAAACCAAAAGGGCATCATCAAGCATCTTATCTATAGGAATACTCCGAAAGTGCCCAGAAGCATCAGCGCCTTCTGCGATCAACCATGTTGCCTTCGGATCAATTCCGGCTTCATCCAGAATCCATGAGACTGGCACCCCAGTCCACTGCGCACAAGAAAGCAAGCCATGAGTTTGCTGAACTGTTTTAGATTTTGCAGTCAGCCAGTCCGTCAGACCATTACCAGAGCACTCCATAAAATAAAACTTTGTTACCGTTGGATACCTGACGATATCGTTCATTGTCAGTACAAGTGGCTTTGCTACCATGCCATGCACAACTAGCTTATGGAGATCAGGGTTGATGTCTGGAATGCCGTTATGATGTCTCTCATAAAAAAGCCCGTTTGGTGTAACAATACCCGGCGTTGACTGTATGGGGGTCATGCTCCAATCAGAATATTGTTGCTTATTAACCAAGATATCTGATCTACGACGCTTAACTTTAGACTCATACTTAGACGGCATCCCGTATGACTCTAGCTCCAACTGCTTGCCAAATGTTTTATTTGATTCGGGAATGGGCAATATATCGCTCTGCGCTGAAGCGAGTGCGCTCGCCCCCAACATTCCCGCGCCACCAGCCATGGCAACCGAATTTTTTAAGAATGATCGCCTTCCATGGGTAATAGAAACATCTGCCTGTATATCCTTTTCGGAGGACTTAACGACCTCTAAAAGTCGCTCTTTTTCATGTTGTTTCAAGATGCCCCCTTTTTTTATTACCCTAAATGCATGGGTTGTAATTGTTTTGGCTAATTGATCAGTTCAATGTAAGGAAGAGTAAGGAGCCTGTCAATGACGATTTAATAGGGGTTTACCTTCATCAATGTGGGCATCTATTCGAGAGCATCTAGCTATGAAAATATAGTGCAGCTATACATTGATTAAGCTAGACGATGCATTTGCTCCAATTCTCAAAACTGTTTTAGTTCTTTATTTTTCTTCCAATGCTGAGTTTTATAGAGCGCCGCCTGCTGGTTGCAGTCCTATATGCTTACACACTACTCTCTAAAAGCAGTTTCTTGGGGTTTGTAATGGAAAAATGTGCAGTGAGTTGTTCTAGGGATAACAAAAAACCACCCAAAGGTGGTTTAACTGTCACAAGAAATGAATGAACTAACTAAGGTCGAACATACAAATCTTTACCATTCTTAATAGTCTTCACGATTTGAATATCCTTAATTTCCATTGGATCCACTTTCAATGGATTACGATCTAGCACCACCATATCTGCGAGCTTTCCAGCCGTAATAGAACCCTTTGATGCCTCTTCTTTGTACTGATATGCAGGCACAGAAGTAAAGCCACGCAGAGCGGTATATGGATCTATGCGTTGATCAGGTCCTAAAGTCGCTCCTCCATAGGTTTTGCGATTAACCGCAGTCCAAATCGTAAACAATGCGCTTGGCCCTGATGATGGCGTGTCATTATGAAGTCCAAATTGCATGCCTTTTGCTTTGGCTAAATTGAGCGGAACCATACTATTGGCTCTCTCGTCCCCCAGAATCTGTCTATACACATCCCCATACATCCAGATGTGGTTAGGCATAAATTGGGGCAGGATTTTATTAGCCTTGTATTGGTCGAGTTGATCATCACGAACAAAGAAGGAATGTGAGATTACTGATCTGCGGTCTTCGGTAATGCCCGTTTCTTTTATTGCCTTGGTAATTCCAGAAAGTGCCATATCAATACCGGCATCCCCATTGGAGTAACCGAAGTACTGGATATTTTTTTCATAGGCTAACTTGGCATATTTATTCACTAAATCCTGAGAGGCAACAGCCATACCGCGCCAATTTTTTGGAAAGCCCGTGGTATCGATATAGGGTTTAGTGAAATAAGCCAAACGCAATTGTGGCGCACCATCAGTTTCAACCAAAATTCCTGCAACCTTAAAGCCACCATCTCCCTTGGTATAGATTCCAAATGGGTAACTTTTGTTAGTCGCTAGCAATTGGTCAACCACATCATAGGTGGGCAGCGCAATCAGATCTAAGCTAATCACATTGCGATCCACTGCCTGGCGCATATTGCTAATATCTTGGGTGGTAGTTTGATAACTTTGCGCAGTAGTATATCCATTGGAGGTATAAACTTTTTCAGCCTTGCGATAGGTTTCCATGGTTAAGTCATGAGAATACTTACCGAATACCTTTGCTGTTGCCTCGAAATTAGGGCCGCCGATCAATTCACCAGTAAGCTTGCCGGTTTTTGGATCAACTGGAAGCATACCTTGTGTCACTTTGGTTTTTTTGGTAAACCCTAGCTTCTTTAGTCCTGCAGTGTTCACAATCCCAGTCAAAGTAGAAATGTTATTTAAAAATACTGGTTGATTGGGAAACGCCTGATCTAATTGTGCAATCGTTAAAGGGCCATCAGTCAGAAAGGCATCCGCATACTCCGAACCAATGATCCAACCATTAAATGGTTGAGCTTCAGCCTTCAAGCGACCAATGATCTCCTGGGTGGTATGTGGAGGCTTCTCTGAAAAATAACCCAGATTAACGCTCAGAGTATTCTGAGCAATCAATGTAAAGTGGCCCCACGCATCAATAAACCCTGGCATTAAGGTTTGCCCTTTTAAATCCAGCATAGTTGGATTAGCATCGGCCTTACTTAATGCATCTCGCAAATTGCCGGTAAAGACAATCTTCTTATCTTTAACAACGACCGCCTCAACATACTGTGGTTTATCACCCTCCATAGTGAGGATATCGCCATTGAAATAAACCGTTGCAGTATCGGCAAATACCTGAACTGAAGTTAAAAGCAGAAAGGTAGTGAAATAGGTTTTGAAATTTTTCATTATTGGCTTATTTGCAACACAGGAGATAGAGAAAGATCATCTAGATTATAGGATGGTCAAAATGGCAAAAAATAAGGTATTACCCTTTTAAAGAATAAATAAGCATTACTTAAGATAAACACTCAGGAGCCCAAATCTCGCCCGGCTACACTGCAGCCCCCTCTTAGGAGGCTTGTGCCAACACCCTCTCTTGAGAACATCAATAAATACTTGATTATGTATTTACTCAAGCCCCATACAGTTAGCATAATAAGTAACTGTTGCAGGCCAGTCTGAAAATACTCCTTGAACGCCAACTTGCTTGGCCAGGACATCCAAAAGATCATAAATTTGGCCATCAGAGTTAATGGCTGACTTGATTGATTGATGATACCAAGCTCCCCCCTGATTCATAGGGCCATCACGCTCTAAAGACCATGTAATGATATTCAATCCCGCATCTTTTGCTGCCTTGGCATAAGGCGATGGAATAATTTCTCCATTACCACCAGTGGTCAACAAAACCCATATCGGGGGAGCGATGTAACGCACTCCTTTTGCATACAGCTCTTGCATAGTTGGTTTTAATAATTCCGGCTTAGCAGCATTAAACTCTTTCTGCTCATATCTGCCATCCAAGTAAATCGCCTGTCTTCCAAACTCTGGTTCATTCTGAATCCAGTAAAGCACATCGTTCAAATTAAATGATTGCGGGAAAACGTCTTTAGGAGATATACCAGCCCTCTTATATTCATTAATTAGCGCTTGAGCATATTGCTCTTGGGTAAATCCTAAGAAGGGCATCGGAACAACTGCCTCTTTTAGCTCAGGAGTAAATTTGCCGCCAAATTGTTTAAATAATGCGATAGATTCCTGATGTGTTAGCAAAGTACCACCAGCCTCGGAATATAGTTCAGTCCTCCAAGATGGTGTACCTGCCATATAAGACTGAATATCCTTGGCATTTTTATTAAACCCATCCATCTTGCCACGCAGGGTTTTAAATTCCTCTAAAGTAATATCAGTTGTACGACACTCCGCTTCCGCAGGCTGCGCTCCATTTGCTGGAGTAAAAGGCTTTGCACACTTTTCTTGTAAATTTGTTAACAAAATATTCGTTGTTCCTTGTAAATCATTTTGTGCATGACGACAAACCAATTGCTTATCTTTAGTAAAAGTGACATCACATTCAAAAATACCGGCCCCCATCAAAGCAGCTGCTTTATTTGACTGAACCGTATGCTCGGGAAACTCTAAGGGAGCGCCACGGTGTGCTATTGAAAATGAAGACCGATAGGGGGTCATTCCAGCACAACTTCTAAGCTTGCTTTTTAAGGGGCCATCTTTCATGGCATCAATTAGATAATATGGTCTTACCCCGAACTGTATTTCTTGTGCAAATCCCGACATGCTGGTTAAAAGCAAGAGCGCTACAAGTAAAGGGGATAATGTTTTAGGAAATCGCATTTAGAGTGCTATTTTTTGACCCAAAATACTGATACATGATCAGCACCATAGCTAAAAAGACTGTCCCACCAAAGCCAATAATGATGAGCGGCAAGCTGATATTTATCCACAGGAGAATAGAGTAGACGAGGAGCATAAACAACACTGCTAAGTTCTCACTAAAACCCTGAACAGCTATAGATTGACCGGTTGCCATTAATGAATGACCTTGGTGTTGCAATAAGGCATTCATTGGAACTACAAAATAACCCGATAACCAACCTAATAGTATTAATAAAAAATAGGCCGGTAAATCGTTCAATGTTAATTGAATTGAATGCATTTGAAAAAGAACAATTGGCGGTAAGAGTTCATCGTTATACATACCCATTAAACAGACTACTAAGCCCATCAGTGCACCGTAGGGCAATACATTAGCGGAATTCTTCAGAGAGACTTTGCATGCCGCATAAACAGCCCCTGCCGCAACCCCTATTGCGGAAACGGCTTGTAAAGCTGCGCTCTCAGAAAGATTCATATGTAAGGCATATTCTGCCCATTTCAACATCAGGAATTGAAGGGTTGCTCCAGCCCCCCAGAATAAAGTGGTCACCGTTAAGGAAAGTTTACCTAGCCGATCTCGCCACAAGCTCACAAAACAAGTGGAAAAATCCCGCACCAAATTGCCACAATGTAGATTCAACTTTTGATAGCAAAATCCCACCTTCAATAGAGGTACATTTAGTAAAGCAGCCGAAGTATAGATGGCTGAAATCAGATAGATAGCCATTGCTGCAGAACTGGAAATATCACCTCTTAAGATATCTAGATTAACCAGCTGGAAAAAATCATACAGAAAATTACTAATTAGAAATCCTCCCAATAAGGTTCCAAAAATAATTGAACCAATAATCAGACCTTCCATCCAACCATTTGCTGCAACCAACTTATCTGATGGTAGAAGCTCAGTCAAAATTCCATATTTTGCAGGCGCGTATAAGGCGGCACCGATACCAACGATGCCATACCCTAATAATGGATGCATACCAAAAAGCATCAGGCCGCACCCGCTAGCCTTGAGCATATTAGAAATCAACATCACCTGGCCTTTAGGCCTGGAGTCTGCAAAAGCACCTACAAATGGGGCAAAAAGAACATAGGGGACTACAAAAAAAATCTTCAGTAAAGGTGATAACCAATCAGGCTCTTGCATTGACACTAAAAGAGCAATGGATACTATGAGCAATGCATTATCTGCTAGCGATGATAAAAACTGTGAGAAAGCTATCGTATAGAAAATACGATTCATTGCTTAATATAAATTTCTCTTAAAACGGGCGATGAGGCCAGTTTATCTTTTGCATGCGAATTTAGTATTAAATCGTGATAATTGTTTTCTAATTTTTTAGTGACTTGATTCCATGAAATTTCTAAGGTTGTTTGCCTTGCATGGGCTCTCAAATTTTCCAAGTCAACATCATCTTGTATTAACGAAAGGCCCGCTGCAACGAACGAGTTGGCCTCATTTAGGCTAGCTAAAAATCCATTGGTACCATGATTTATAAATTGCCGAGCTGCTGCATAGTCGTACGCTAACACGGCCAAACCACTAGCCATCGCTTCAATTGTTACATTGCCAAATGTTTCACTCAGGCTCGAAAATAAAAAGATATCGCCACTAGCATAATGGGCTGCAAGTGCTTCACCCCTCTGGACCCCAGTAAAGATACTATTAGGGCAACTTAACTTTAAAGACCCTTTTTCGGGACCTTCACCAACCCATACCATTTTTAAATTTGGGTTAACTTGTAACATTGCTTTAAATGTATCTACAGTGACTTGTAGATTTTTCTCTGAGGCAAGTCTACCGACGCATAAGACCACTTTTTCATGATCCTTAATTCCCCAATGATTGCGTAATTCTTGACAACGCTTAGATGGATTAAATAATTCAGTATCCACCCCTCGAGCCAGCACTTTGAGTCTTTCAAAACCGTTACTCAGTAATTGATTTTTGAGTTCCTGAGTTGGCACCATTGTGAAGTTGCTATTGTTATGAAAATATCGAAGATACCTTTGAATAGAATTCTTTAGGAAGCTTATTCCGTAATGAGTTGAATAAGCATCGAAATTTGTTCGGAAATCTGAACAAATAGGAATATTTAATTTTTTAGCAGCCTGTAGCGCTGACCAACCCAGAGGACCTTCAGTAACAATATGGACAAGACTAGGCCTATCAGATGCCCATAGCTTTAACAGCATATTTTTTTGAGGGAGGCCCATCCTTAGAGAACTATAACCCGGTATAGGCATTCCCAATGTCAGTATTTCTTTGAAATGAGATTCATTTTTAGGCTTATCTTTTAATCCCTGACGAGGCCGGATGAGCGTGATGTCATGTCCCAGCTCCGCCAAACCCTTAATAAACCGAGCGATCGTGCTAGCCACTCCATTAACCTCTGGAGGATATGTTTCCGTAACAATAGCCACTTTTACCGATGCGTTCGGCATTAAGTCACTATTTTCTCCCAAGGTATTTGATGTCATTGGCTATGAGTATTCTCGAAGAAAATAACAGTTTTATGACATTGTGAATTTTTTTACATGTCTTAAAATTGTCACAAATAAATTGTAAATATTGGTGATATTCATATTTTTGTAATGTAGCACTTCAATATTCAGAGGATCCAAAATTGATTCAATTTCTTGAAACCCTAAAAAAACAGCGCTGGGATGATCATCGTTACTATCACCATAGCCGCATCAATCAATCACTACACTTTGTTAGTGCTCTGAGTTTCTTAACTGCCTACTTTTTACTTTTTACCGATCCTATCGCAGCTTCATTGCTTGCTTGGTTAGTTGCTATGACAACTCGTCAAAGCGGACATTTCTTTTTTGAGCCCAAAGGATATGACGAGGTTAATAAAGCCACTCACGAATACAAAGAAGAAATCAAAGTAGGCTACAACCTCAATAGAAAGATTGTTCTTTTGTCCATTTGGGCGGCAATCCCAGTATTGGTTTATTTCAATCCCGTATTCTTGCAAAAATTTATTGCTTTGAATACCTTCACCAATACTGATGGTTTTATTCGACAAACTGGCCTCTTATGGCTCTGGCTTGGTCTTGGTGGCGTGTTATTCCGCACTTTCCACCTCTTCTTCATTCATGACGTTGAAGCTGCCTTGGCATGGATGACAAAAATTATTACGGACCCATTCCATGATGCAAAAATTTATGCAACTGCACCCCTGTATTTATTGCGCGGACAACTCATCGACCCTATGAATCACATAGAGGTCAATGAAGAAAATCTTGGCACTATAAATTCATAGTACAGATGAAGTTTGAAAGCCTTTTTTTCTAAAGAACATTTCTTTAATAATTTGACGCTTGATTGCTTTGTTGCTCAGGCCGTTTCCATTCCACCACCAAGCATCTTGCTTCATGGACTGGGCTGCAGCAATGAAGCGATCTAGAACAGCCAACATGTCTATATCACTGTAGTTAAGGCTAAAAATAAATCTTCCTGTACCAATCCAGCTCAGAGCTAAACCCTGCTCTTTTAAGTAGTATTGAAACATCCAGTTGTAGCGACTTGGCTCCGTGAAAGAGATGGTCCAAATACTAGACATATTCGCAACCCTGACTGGCAAATCCAATGAAATTAATTTTTCATTAAAGAGATTGGCGCGACGATTCCAAACTTCATCCAAATTCATATACATTTTTTGGATTTCTGGAGTCTCAAGCTGCTCTAGGAATACTTGCATAGCACCCATCACATACGGATGTGAGTTAAAGGTTCCTCTTGCAAAACAAATGTCAGCTGGCTTTTCTTCCCTAAATCGCTTCATTAAATCACTTCGTCCGCACACAACGCCGATCGGCAAGCCACCGCCTAAGGTTTTACCGTAAGTCACCATATCAGCCCGTACGCCAAAGTATTCTTGAGCGCCACCCTGAGCCAAACGAAATCCTACAAATACCTCATCAAAAATGAGAACAATTCCCTTCTTTGTACAGACTTCCCTTAATTCATGGAGCCATTTGGTATAGGCAGCACGATCATAATGCGCACTACGTGAACTATCCAATAGGGATGAATCGCCAGGCGCCCCTTTATTCGGATGCATTGCCTGTAGTGGATTCACTAATACGCAGGCAATATTTTTTCGATTACGAAGCACGCGCAGGGTATCTTGATCCATCTCCTTGAGAGTGTAGGTTTCCCGAGGGGGAAGTGGATTACCTATGCCAGGCTGAACATCTTCCCACCAACCGTGATAGGCGCCATTAAAACGCACCACATGGCTACGCTTTGTGTGGTAACGAGCCAAGCGCACCGCCTGCATTACAGCCTCTGTGCCAGACATATGAAAGGATATTTCATCCAATCCCGAAATGGTTGTCAAACGCTTTACATTGTCCGCAACAATTGGGTTATAAAACCCCAAAACAGGCCCCAGCTCAGAGACACGTTTAGCCCCTTCTTCGATGGCTTTTTTATAAAAGTCATATCCGAGAACATTGACGCCATATGACCCAGTTAAGTCATAAAAGATATTGCCATCTAAATCAGTCAAGGTAACCCCAGATGACGACTGCATGAAGCTACCGGATTTCAAATGCACGCTAACAAAAGGGCTAAATTGAAATGGTACGCGATACCTACCGGTAAATTGCAGATCTGATATGTTTTTAGCCGCTTGATTTGTCAGGGCAATTGATTTTGCAAAACGCTCTTGATAGATATGCGATAAGCGCATAAAACCAGCCTCTCTTAAGGAGGCGATATTTTCTGGCGCACCATCGACTTTAAAAAAGGATTCTCGATTAAAGGAGTAAAAAGGAATTAAACGGGCTACCCTCTTAGCCATGCGAGAGTGGCCAGCTAAAGATGGATGCTTTGCCTTAGATAGCTGTAATCTTGTAAAGACCTTCCGAACAATCAACACTCCGAACCCTGCACCGAATATACTTAATACGATCCAACTATTCATACATACTCCAATTGTTCTTTCTTGACACTTTTACTTCATTTGTTTGACAAAATTATGTCAATGAAAAAAACCATCCAAAACATTCTGTCCCAGGAAGATCTCAATTTTCTTCTGACTAATCGCATTCCTCGAAATACGCTTACTCGCTTTATTGGCTGGTTTAGTCAAATTGAAAACCCAGCCATTGCTTATATCTCTATCCAGGTTTGGAAATTCTTTTCTGCACTTGATCTATCGGAGGCAAAAAATCAGAGCTTTAAAAGTATGCATGCATGCTTTACACGTGAGCTAAAGCCAAATGCAAGGCCAATCCATCAAGACTCAAGCTATCTAGTGAGTCCCTGTGATGCTCTTATTGGCGCATTCGGGAAAGTCAGTAATGGAGAAGTTTTTCAAGCTAAGGGCTTTCCTTATGCCTTAAATGAATTAATACCAAATCAGAGTTTGGCCGAAAGCTATGAGGGTTGTGAATATGTAACCTTGCGACTCACTTCAAGCATGTACCACCGCTTTCATGCTCCAACGGCAATGCGAATTAAAAAAATCACTTACATCTCTGGTGATACCTGGAATGTAAACCCAATTGCATTGAAGCGAGTTGAGAAACTCTTTTGCAAGAATGAAAGGGCCGTGATTGAATGTGAAATAGATCATCCAGACAAGGGAGCCGAAAATACGACTCTGACTCTGGTACCTGTAGCGGCAATTCTGGTTGCGAGCATTCGAATGCACTGCATTAACCTACTTTTACATCTTCGGTACAAAGGCCCTAATGAGATTGACTGCAACTTTGCTGTCGCTCGCGGTGAGGAATTGGGCTGGTTTCAGCACGGCTCAACTATTATTGTTTTTGCTCCAAAAAATTATCACTTGCTAACAAGCTTAAATCTGGGTGACCATATACGTATGGGTGAGGCTTTATTTGAATACTTGAGATATCCATAAGCTATCTACAGGCTAAACTCAGGCTGTCTCGGCTGCGATGCATCCCCTCAGCCATCATTTCGAAACCTTTTCGAATATTATTTCTCATGAAATATTCTATGACCCTATTGGGAATTACAGAGTCAGGCTCGATGATGCTGGCATACCGCACCAACACACCCTTCTCATTAGCTTGTAGTCGCCATGTCCCAGAATAGGCCTTGTTATCGCCTTTAATCTGAATAAAATTTAGGCCCTGATTTGGTAGCTCGGTGAACTCCACTTCAGACCGCAGTTGAATAGGGAACAATAAAACCCGCTCCTCAATGAGTCTTTCTACAGTGACCCGATTACCATTCCTTGTGCGCACTTTTGACTCAACAATTCCTGGAGCAGTTTTTACATCCTCATAATCTGTCAGAAAGGTATATGCCTCACACTGGCTAACTGGTGCTATGTAGCTAGCTTGCACCTTAAAACTGGTACCTAATTTTTCTACCAATACCTGCAAATCATAGGGAGTGAGCTCGGAGGTTGCATAACAAGATTGACCGCCCATTAAAAAGCACAAAAGAAATGCTCGCTTCACAATAAAATTACCCAGCTGGGAGAATCTATTAATGCTCAATATTCTTCCTCAATATTGAGATCTAGAAATATAAGTGACTCTGCATCGGCCAGCTCTGCGCACTCTACCCCATTCATTTGATCATCAAAAGAGAGCTGGGCAAAACGTTCAGCAGCTATGAAATTATTCTTTTGATAGTTATCTAAAGCTAACAATTGATTCCACGCTGCTTTTTGGAAAAACTCCGCAGCCTTTCTTCTTAAATTAATAACCTTGTCACTCATGTCTTGATCTAGCATTTTTTCTCTCCTTCAATTTGGCATTGAACTTGAATAAGATGCTCTACCTTTCATATGACATCTATATGAATTTTTGCATCCACTTTTGTCATAATTGAGGCCTGTTTATCAATCCCATATATGACAATTTCACTATTTAAAATTACAAAAAAATATTTCAATTAATGATAGAAGTGTCATATTCATTCATAAATAATAGAATCTACTTATGGGAGATGAAGAGCAATTCTGCTCCTTTCCGGTCTCCTCAGCTTGCTCTAACAGCCCATAGGTAACCACTTCTAATTCATTTAGGGAGAGCATTGATGACTACCTTTACTACTGATGATCGCGAGCTTGTTGAAAAAGAACCAATACCCTTTTATGGTTATTGCTATTTAACTGATCCAACTGCCCACGATATCAATTCACCCTCACCCACCATGTTAAAAAAATTTAAAGTGGAATATCGAATCGATGAAGATAGCGAGGATTTAGAGGGGTAGTTCTCAAATGACAAAACCCTCACCATTTCTGATGAGGGTTTGCTTTTCTGGTACGCCCACTAGGACCTGAGCCTGGGACTTAAGGATTATCAGGGCAGACGGCTAAAGTTAATGAAACTAAAAAACAAACTCTCTGACTCTTGGTTTTGAACATCAAAAATTTTTAGAAAAATGGCTTAAATTCCTTGTTTTCCCAAGGTATTTTTTTGAATAAATTGTAAGTACTACTTAAAGAAAGTAATGCTTACTTTTCTGGATAGCGGCTAATAAATCCAAAGCAACCGCAACCATGAATGACAATCTATCGTGATAACTCCTCCCATAGACTTTTAGTTAACCATGCTTACCGTTCCATCCTCTAGGCTATAAATTCCACCAACAACTTTTACTTTATTTTCTTGTACTAACTGTCTGATGATTGGAGTAGATTGCTGTAGGTAAGTTACGTTAATTCTGATATTAGCCTTAACCACATCGGTTGTTGTGACTTTACCGCCTTGTTGTTTTGTAGCTCGCACTGCTGCACCTATATGAGAGGCAATGGATTGAATATGACCTGGAAAGCTTGTATTTTCTTCTTCCGCTTTCATCGCCGCCTTTACGGCTCCGCATTCTGTATGCCCAAGCACCATAATAAGTGGGGCCTTTAGTACTAAGGCGCCATACTCTATGCTACCTAGAAGATCTGTGGTGACGTAATTTCCAGCAATTCGGTTTACAAATAAATCTCCAGGACCTTCATCAAAACATAATTCAGGACTAACACGTGAATCTGCGCAGGACAAAATAATTGCATACGGGTTTTGTCCATTCTTTAATGCTGCTGCCGCACTTTTAAATGAATCGTCTGTATTGATATTACCGTTTACATAACGGCCATTGCCTTTCATCAATCTTTCGAGCGCCTGATCAGGAGTAATAATGTTTCCTGGTTTAGGAGCTGGATGTGCATCATCCGCTCTCGCACCTACCATCATTGATGATGAGCCAAGTCCAGCAACCCAAAGAGGAGTTGAACTAGCTAGCTTTAATAGTGAACGCCTAGCTGGCTGCATTGGTTTATGGCTTGACTCAGACTTATCATCACACAATTGGCACATATCAACCCTATCATTTTTGGTAAAAAAAATAGAATGCAGAGGGTTTACATGTAAGTCAATTGGTACTTATCATCAGAATAGCCCAATCCCCCAGATACTACTTAAGCACTTAGTTTTACAAATAGAAAAACGACTTAGGAATTTCTCCCTAAGTCGTTGATTTCATTGGTGAGCCCACCAGGACTTGAACCTGGGACCAAAGGATTATGAGAGCAGACACCCAAGATAGACCCATATAAAAAGGGGCTCTGCGGGTGGTCAGTGTCGGTGTGTAAGCAAATTCGTGGATTTAAGAGAAGCAGTCTCTCACTCTTTGGTTTCGAAAACCAAAGAATTTTGGAGCAACCATCTAACACTTCGTTGCTCCAAATAGTTTTTACTTATGGTTGGTGAGTGTTACTTAAAGTAATGTTTAAGACGTTCGAATGTCGCCCGATCCGCCATATAGAATCAGTTTTTCGGGGCTTTTTTATTTGCCGCTTAAGCGGCTACTGATAGACCCTCAACCTGATGCTTTTTGATGAAAGATTTAATTAATCAGATTAGTAAAATGCTTGCTGCTAATTTTCTTGAATAATATCTAGGTTGCTTCAATCTAATAAAACTAGATAAGGCGAGCAGTAAGTATAAGTCCATAGATGAAAGCAATAGAACCAGCGCCTTGACTCACTAATGAAATTTTATGCTTCGATATTTTGGCTACCGCAGCCCCCAGAAGATGGAGAGCAAATGTTGCAAGTAATAATCCACTTAAATCCTCAAGCGATTTATAAATAAAGCCACTATGCATAAAATTCAAATACTGAACATGAGCCAAACCATGAAACGCGCCGAATATTGCCATAAGGAAAAGGCTCATACGTAGATCCAGCTTTTTCTTAAGGAAAATGAAAAGGCCGAGAGCCATGACTGATATTGAAATACCAAGTTCAAGCCATTCAATGTTGACGTCTGTCAGCCCAAAGAAAACTCCAAGAATCATGCCCGCCATAAAAATCAAAGGGCCAAGCCAGAAAATGTTCAGTACAAAAACACTCCAAAAACCTACCAATAGAATCACTAGAAAGTGGTCAAAGCCGCTCAATGGATGTAAAAAACCTTGCATAAATCCAGGGCCTCCAATATGACCTGGATGAGCCATCAGCAAATTAGCAAAACATAGGAAAAAGAAGAAGAAGAATATCTTTACAGGCTTCATATTTGCACCGCCAAATATTTATTAAGTAGTTATAGTAAGGCTAATTTAATTAACCATTATTTTTTGCTTTAGCGCCCGCTTGTCCAAAATAGAAGGCTAACCATCTTGCCTAATGAATGTCGTCATTTCCTTTACTTCTTATTCAATCCTAGTGGTAAAGTTCTATAAGGTCAAGATTATTTAGGGTTCTAATCCTAAGTACTAAAATTTATTTCTAAAACCAAAATATATATCGAGACATCTATGGGACTAAAGCAAAAATTACGCATCGGGTTTTTGGGTTTAATACTGGCGTCCGTCACCTCTCTTGTAAGCGCGCAAGCATGGCCTAATAAGCCAATCAAAATAGTCGTTCCTTTTCCTCCCGGTGGTGCAAGTGACGCTTCAGGGCGAGTCTATGCTCAATTTTTGAGTGAAAAATTTGGACAGTCTTTTGTTGTTGATAATCGAGCCGGCGCTGGCGGCGAAATTGGCGCTGAGGCAGTAGCTAAATCTCCTCCAGATGGCTATACGTTTTTACTAGGCGCGCTTGGAAGTCACTCTATCCATGCTGCGATGCCATCACAGAAACCTGCATATGATTTCGCCACTGCTTTTGCATGTGTTTCCATGACATCATCAACACCGATGGTATTAGCTGTCAATAGCTCCCTACCAGCAAAGAATGTTCAAGAACTCATTGCCTTGGCCAAAGCCCAACCAAATAAATTAAGTTTCGGCTCAGCCGGCCCTGGCACCCCCCAGCAAATGGCAGGAGAATTATTTAAAGCAATGACAAATACACAGTTGCTGCATATTCCTTACAAGGGCAGTGGTCCTGCAGTAGCAGACCTGCTTGGCGGACAGATTGATATAGTTTTTGAGACATTGCCCGCCCTCCTTCCGCAAGTAAGTACTGGAAAGATAAGACTCTTAGGCGTTACCAGTGCTAAACGTGCCCCTTCGTTACCGGACCTCCCTACTGTGCAAGAGCAAGGTGTGCCTGGATACGAAGTAACGAACGCCTATGCCATACTTGCACCGGTCGGTACATCGCCTGAAATCGTTAACCGACTTTCACGTGAAGTTCAGGCTTTATCAAAAACACCAGAAGTAATAGGTGCATTTAAAAAACAAGGATCCGAAGCATTAGGCACCACTCCCGAAGAAACTTGCCGCTTACTAAAAGATGAAATGGCTAAATGGGCCAATGTTGTCAAACGTTCCTCATCCGCACTAAATTGAAGCCATATTAAATATGCTCACCCAAGAAATTATTACTCGTCATAGTAGCCAGAAACCTGCCATCTTTTTTGAGGATGAGGTTCTTAGCTATCAAGACTTGGATAAGCTATCAAACCAATTTTCCCATTTCTTTCAATCTGCTGGAGTCGGCATTGGAGACAAAGTAAGTTTTATCTCCCTAAACGATTCTTTGCTGATAGCGGGGTATTTCGGAGCATTTAAAGCTGGAGCAATTGCAAACCCTATCAATAATCGCTTAACTCCTCCTGAATTTGCCTACATTCTTAATCACGCGCAAAGTAAATGTATCGTCATTTCTGCCGAATTCATAGAGGTTATAAGTAATACTTTGCCCCTAATAAAGCATGAACCCAAAATTTTAGTATTGCGCGCCCCAGAAAATGTAGCTATTACAGCTCACCGTGATGACGAATTAATAAATTATTCTGATAGTGCTCTCGAGATTAAGAATATTACCGCTGATGATGGCGCCTTATTGCTCTACACCTCAGGAACCACAGGTAACCCCAAGGGGGTTTTACTTAGCCACCATAATTTATGTTCGGCAGCACAAATTGTGAGTCAAGGTTTTGAAATTCAAGAAAGTGATCGTACCTTGTGCGTCATGCCTCTCTTTCATACTAATGGACTGATGTTTAGTAACTTACCGTTTTTATATCGAGGTGCTAGCGTTGTGCTGCGCAAGCGTTTCTCTGCCAGTAATTTTTGGCATGAATGCAAGAACTACGCAGTCAATTCATCTAGTGTCTCCCCTACTATTTTGTCTCTTCTACTTGAGCATGAAAAGCAGGCGCCCTCCTCAGATGAAATTTCTTTGAATTACATTAAAGTTGCATCTGCACCGACCTCTAAAGAATTAGCTGAGCGTTTTGAAAATCGTTTTGGAAGAAATTTACTTTTAGAGACGTTTGGACTTACAGAAACAACTGCAATTAACACCATGAATCCCATCAATGGAAAAAGAAAGTTTGGCTCGATTGGGCAAGCTTTAGCCCCGCAAAAGGTGAAAATTGTTGACGCAAACAACAATACTTTAGGCATAAATGAAGTGGGTGAATTATTAATTCAGAGTGAATTAATCATGAAAGAATATTATCTAGATCCTAGCAACACTAGCTCTACTATTAAGAATGGCTGGCTTCATTCGGGTGACTTAGCCACCATTGATGAAGAAGGTTTTGTCTTCATTGTCGGTAGAAAAAAAGAAATGATTATTCGGGGCGGTGAAAATATATCTCCTCTAGAGGTAGAGCAAGTAGCAGCCATGCATCCAGATGTTATTGAAGCTGCCGCTGTGGGCCTTGCTGATCCAATTTGGGGTGAATGTGTTGGTCTGGTCGTAGTTTCTTCCGGAGACATAAACCCTGATTCCATTATCAAATTCTGCCGCGAACGGCTTAGCCCCTTTAAAGTTCCTGAATACATCGCCTTTAGTGATAAATTACCTCGTAACGCTATGGGTAAGGTAACCAGAAATGACTTACGGGCAGCATTTTCAACAGCAAAGGGCTAATCAATGGGGACCAAGAAAGTAGCGGTCGATTATGGGGACCGAAAAATTGATATTGAAGTACCAGATAGCTCATCAATTATCGAATACGAAGAAGGCGCTCTAATTGAGAATGCACGCGAGGCTGTTTTAAATGCCCTAGCTAATCCTCTAGGAATGCCAGCACTATCTTCGTTGGCTAAGCCAGGAATGAAAGTAGCAATTGGTTTTGATGACATTACAAGACCAAATTTACCAGCAAGAACCATCTTACCTATTTTAGTAGAGGAGCTTAATCGCGCGGGTATAAAAGATCGAGATATTTTATTCATTTGCGCCTCTAGCAATCACCGCAAACCTACTCGCACAGAATTAGCCAATCATCTTGGTCCGACCTTATTCAATCGCTTCTGGCGTCTTAATGCTATCGTCAATCATGACTGCTCCAACCAAGATGAACTGACTTATCTCGGAATTACGGAAAGCGGAAGATACGTAGAACACAATAAGCGCTATTTAGATGCAGACTTAATGATTTATCAAGGCAATGTATCGTCTGCGCAAGGCCCAAGCTATACGGGTACTGGAGTGTGCATCGGTCTTGCCTCTACGAAGAGTATTGCATCTCACCACAGTATTAATGCAATCCCAGATCCAGATGCGATCAAAGTAACTGCTGGTGAAAAGAAAAAACCAGTCAACGTAAAAGACGAAATGAGTTCCTTTATGGAGCAAGCTATCGGCAAACAAGTCTTTTACATTAATTCCATTAATGGCATAGGTGGAAAAATGATTGGAGTGCATGCAGGACATGCAAGCGCTATCAAAGCCCCAGCCTGGGAATTAGCATCCAGTCGTTTTGTCTATGATGCGCCCCAAGCAGATGTTTTGATTGTTGGTCTATCAGCCAGCTTTTCCTACGGCAATGCAAATAACACTTTAATTGCTGGCGCCGGAACCTTTACTCTCCCTCGCTACAATGCACAAGGACCTGTGCTGCGCGAAGGCGGCGTAGTGATTGCAGTATCTCCCACTACAGGTTACATCGATCCGCAACTCTACCCATCTTACAAAAAAATAATCGAAGTGTATGGAACCCTGCACAGTCCCCGAGGGCTCATTGATTTCGAGGATGAATTTAACAATAACCCCGAATATATTCATCAATACACCCATTGTCATGGCTATCCCCCACTCCATCCCTTCTGGTTGCTGTATGAAAATGAATACACGCTAAATCGCGCTGGAGCCGTTATCATGGCCGGCACCTCCAATCCAGCTGCCTTTAGGGCCATAGGGATGAATACGACGCCAAACTTCGAGGCTGCATGGAAAATTGCCAAAAAAATAGTTGGGGGAAATCCCAGAGTAGTAGTTGCGCCCAGCTTTTGGAGTAAACCTAGAGTCAAGTTTCGCGTGGATGCCTAAGAGTGATAAAAAAAATTACTCGTATTCATCTTGACTTAGTTGGTGGTATTGCAGGAGATATGTTCGTTGCAGCTCTTGCTGATACTTTTCCCGAGCTTGCTCAGGCCATGATAGAAGAAATAGAAAAATTTCCTCAATCATCCAAAGGAAGAGTAGAGTTTGTAAAACATCATGACGGCATCCTCGAGGGATTGCGCTTCGATGCTATTGAGCATACCCATTCTCATCACCATGATGATCATGGGCATAGTCATAACCATGACCATGTTCAATACGCCCATATTTGCACACTGCTGAAAAATTCTAGTCTCAAGGCTGAAGTCATTTCTCATGCGCTCAATTTATTCTCACTTTTAGCTAAAGCAGAATCCCAAGTTCACGGCATCAAACCAGAAGAAGTTAGCTTTCATGAGGTTGGGGCATGGGACTCGATTATCGACTTTGTTGCAGCAGCTTATTTTATTGATGCCCTCGGAAGTATGGAGTGGACTTTTTCAGCATTACCTATCGGGGGCGGAACTGTTAAAACTGCTCATGGCCTCTTACCGGTACCAGCCCCTGCAACTGCAATTCTCATGCAGGGTATTTCGGTGGTAGATGATGGGATACAAGGTGAACGAGTAACTCCGACCGGGGCAACTATTGTGAAATACTTACTGTCGATCTCTAAACCCCATCAATTCTCAAGCACATCGATTGCAAATTATGGCAATGGTTTTGGCAGCAAAAAGCTTGCCAATATTTCTAATGTGCTGCGATGCCTAGCTTTCGAAGCTACCGAGCAATCTGCTAATCATGACTACATCTCCACTATTACTTTTGAAATCGATGATCAAACCTCAGAAGATTTAGCCATTGGTCTCGATGCACTACGACAATGCCCAGGCGTCATTGAGGTTTACCAAGGATCTCTATTTGGGAAAAAAGGGCGAATGCTGACGCAAGTCCAAATTTTGGTCAAGCCTGACGCCCTGGAATCTGTATGTGAGCAATGCTTTATTGAAACAAGCACTTTGGGCCTACGCATCTCAAAAGTAGAAAGAAAAATATTAAGTCGATCAGAGGTTAGTCTTGAACAACCTAAAAGTAGAGTGAAGATTGCGAAGAGGCCTAATAATGAAGTAACTGCCAAGGCAGAAATTTCAGATATAGCAGCAATCTCCTCTAGCGCCTCGCAAAGATCAATAAATAAGCAAATCTCAGAACAACAAGTTTTAAAAAAAGATGCTAAATAACCAGCTTACGGAAAAAATTGAACTCATTAAGGGGGAAATCAGTGGATTTCCTAAAGTTGCGATTGCTCTCAGCGGGGGGATTGACAGCATCACCCTAACGAGAATAGCTGGCCTACTAAGTAATGACTCTTTGGAAGTATTTCATGCTATCTCACCTGCGGTACCTCCGGAGGCTACAGAGCGTGTGCGCGCTCTTTCTGCTAAGTATGGCTGGAACCTAATAGAAATTTTCTCAGGTGAATTTAGTGATGAGCGCTATTTAACAAATCCCATCAATCGATGCTTTTATTGTAAACAGTCCCTTTATACAGCAATCTCTACAATATCAAAGAAAACCTCAGCACAAATTTTTTCGGGCACTAATGCTGATGATCTATTGGAGTATCGGCCCGGATTAGAGGCAGCATCCAATCTCGACGTTATTCATCCCTTTGCAAAATGGGGGGTTAATAAAGTCATGATTAGGTCTATCGCCCTTGAGTTGGGCCTTGGAGAACTTGCAAATCTCCCTGCATCGCCCTGTCTATCCAGTCGCATTGAAACTGGAATACCTATTCAAGTAAGTACTCTTCAGCTAGTGCATCGAGTTGAGAATCTTATACGTCAATCCATAAAGGCTTCAGTTGTGAGATGTCGTATTCGCACTAAATCAGTATCCGTTGAATTGGATGATGACAGCCTCAATTTTCTGTTGGCTGACGATCAATCCTCAGTCAAAATCCATCTTACAAATACCATTCGAAAAATTGTAGATGAGACTCATCCCGACAAAGTAATTGAGTTTGTACTCTATGTTACTGGCAGCGCTTTTATTGGAAACAAACATGCAATCGCCTGACTTTAAGCTTGATGTGAATCGCCAGGAGCGTACGGGTTTAGGTGAAGCTGTTTTTTGTGGTGGAAAAACTTCCGGACAAATCAGCAATATTCTCGAAGCGGTTATGCAGCATGAAAAATCAATTCTGTTAACCCATCTTACTCAGACTAAATTAGAGGGCATTTCAGAAAAGCTGAAGAATAAAATTGATTTTGATCCCATCTCTAATACTGGATTTTTTTCTAAGCCCCACCCTCTATCTACTGAGAAGAATATTGCCATTATTAGCGCAGGAACCAGTGATGCGGCAGTTGCTATAGAAGCTGCTCGAACCTTAGCTTTTTTTGGTCATCGCTCTGAATTAATCCATGATATTGGGGTAGCCGGCTTATGGCGGCTCCTCGAACGACTTGATGAGCTCGCTAAATTCCCTATCATTATAGTAGCCGCAGGAATGGATGGCGCACTGCCTACTGTTTTAGGTGGTTTAGTGAACAGCGCCATTATTGCCATCCCTACTTCAGTGGGCTATGGTGCTGCTGAAGGTGGGCGCACTGCCCTCAATGCAGCCTTAAGTAGCTGCTCTTCAGGAATAGTAGTCGTCAATATTGATAATGGTTATGGAGCTGCGTGTGCTGCAATACGGATGCTCACAGCGGCATCACGCTCAAAGTGACCATGCGGATCAAGTGATCGCAAGGCTTCAATTTCTGTAGCTGTAGGATAATCCGTTGGTTTTGCTTGTGAAGCATCAAACGTAAACCCTGTTCTTTCTTTGACCTCTTCTAGGCTCGACTCAGGATGCCAACTCTCTAGGGCTAAACGTCCATCACGCTTTATAAATACCGCAATGGGGGTCACTACCCCATGAAATCCTCCCCAAGAGGTTCGGAAATCTAACTTATCAACCAATGTTCTCTTCGAGTGCTCAGTACGCCAAGTACAAGCTCGCCTAGCAGTTGGCAACATTACCGCTCCACCACCACCTCCAGGTAAGCGCACTTTTGGGTTATGCCAATCACCAATGACAGAATTATTGGCAGACCCATCGCCATCAATTTGTGCGGCCCCCAAAAAAGTAAGGTCCATACGTCCTCTGGTACAGAGATCATAAAAATCTTCGTTATCAAAAATTGACGCAGTGTTTTCAGCCAATACCGGATCTGAACTAGATAATGGAATAGATGAGGGTTCTGGATCCACGCCTCCAGCCACATTGATATAAACATAATCCCAATCATAAGCACGCTTAGCCATTAAACAGGCCAGCATCGGCATACTTGAATTTACTCCGCTAAAAGTGATTTCATTAGGCCGAATAAATCTGGCTAGATTGGTTACGATATACGAGAATGGGGACCATGGATTAGGCATTGATTAACTCCAACTTTTTGGATGCGGCTTTCAAATGTGCATCCAAAACTTCTTGACTCAAGGAACTCATATATTCCTCCACTGCCGGATAATCGATTTCATAGTCAGGCCAACAAGAACCTGGCCATGCTCCCTGAGGAACAATTGAAAAAGCTTCAACCATAAAGTATGGAATCAATGTCATCTCGGGTTGATCTGTAAATATATGGTCTTCCACCAATTTCTCTGCTGTAACTAATACTGTTTTTGAGGAGCGACTCATGATTCGATCCCAATGCGAGGTGCCATAGACACGGACATTCCCATGCCGATCAACTTCATTAGCGTGAATAATTGCTATATCAGGAGAAATGGCTGGTATCACCCAAACTGGCTCACCTTGACTGTAAGGATCATCTATTTTCTTCCAGCCATTAATATCAGGAATTTCACTACCTTGTAAACCGCCACAGGGTTGGAATGGAACTCCATAGGCTGCCGCCCTCAAACCTGCCGTCAATGTTGCACAAGCATGTTCCTCTAGCTCTACTACTTTTGACTCAATTGCTTTTCTATAAGAAGGCGCTAAACCAAAGTTACCTTCCATTGCGACAATACCAGCCCTTACCTTTTTTACAATTCCTGCTCTACACAAAATATCGATATCGTAACCAGGAGACTGCTTCATAATTTCAAGCTGAGTTTTTTTCTGGCGAATGAGCTCCCTTACAAATGCAAAAGGACCGCGATGCAAGAAACTACCACCCAAGGCTAAAGAGGCGCCGTTGGGAACCTTAGCTACAAGCTCTTCCAAGGCAACATTCTTGCTTTTACCCTTAAATCCTGAAGCCATATTTAACCTCGTTCACTCTTTATGCCGATACCCAATTCTAAGTTAGAAATGGTCTCCAAACCAATTTAAGGGTTTGTCTTTTGTGTTTAGCTTATTACTACACTGGAAGGTCTATATATCTATTGGGCACAATGGATGATTTGCAGAAAAACGACTTAGGGATTTCTCCCTAAGTCGTTGATTTCATTGGTGGGCCCACCAGGACTTGAACCTGGGACCAAAGGATTATGAGAGCAGAAGCCCAAGGTAGACCCTTATAAACAGGGGGTCTGCGGGTTATCAGTGTTGGTGTGCAAGCAAATTCACGAATTTACTAGAAGAGCTCTATCGGTCTTTGGTTTTCGAAACTATAGGATATTTGGAGCAACCATCTAACACTACGTTGCTCCAAAATGGATTTACCTACAAAACCTTTAGATGCTGACTAATCCGATTTAATAGATCAGGAAAATTTGGCTGGCCTTTGTAATATAGGCTAGCTACTTTTTGATATTCTGATTCAAACAACTTTCGGTCTTCCGAATCACTCAGAAGAAAAGCTGGGTTTTGAGAAATGATTAAGTTATCGGACTTGGG
>CANCPL010000008.1:0-50027 GCA_947380065.1 Burkholderiaceae bacterium
CACGGGGAATGATTCGAAAATTTAGTGAATCGTTAGCGAAGAACGTGTCAGTCCGTGCTTAACTAATTAAATCAAATGATATGACTAAGTATGTAGAACTTGTTGTGGAGGATTTGCGGACGCGGGTTCGATTCCCGCCGGTTCCACCAATTTGAAGTATGTAACAGTCCAACGCCACCCACCAGGGTGGCGTTTTTCTTTTCTAGACACCTAAGGTTATGAAACTATCCCTTTGGGATGCCCTTGACGGAATGACCTTGTTTTTTTAACCTAAAACTCCTCCTTCTTATAGATTTTTGATACCTATAGGTATTAATTTGTTGTATTAATTTATACCTATAGGTTACAATAAGACATATTAATTTATACCTATAGGTATCAACATGAACAAGAAATTCGCCAACTTACAACTCTATCAAATGGATTTAGCCCTTACTAAGTTAAGGGATGCTCGCCCCCCAAGCCGCCCAGGAAATGGGTGGGTTAAGGCTATCCGTGAATCTTTGGGTATGTCCGCCTCTGCACTGGCTCGTAAGCTCGGAGTTACGCCACATAGCATTGCTAAGCTTGAAAAAGCTGAAGCTGATGAAAAGATCACTTTAGCTAGCTTACGAAAGCTGGCGAGCGCCTTAGATTGCGAGTTGCAATACACCCTAGTGCCACGCAAATCTTTAGAAGAAATCTTGGAAGATCGCGCTATTACGGTTGCGCGTGAAAGACTGCGCCCCATTTCTCATTCGATGAGTCTTGAGGATCAGTCGGTAGACAAGTCCGCTAGTGAAAAGCAACTGCAACTACTAGCAAAAGAGATTTTGGATGGCCCCAGAAGGAATCTATGGTGATGCAGTTTGAATACGCGCAAGGAGCCACTCCGATTGATCCGGATGAAGCTCTTGGTCTCATCCCCATACACATTAGGACTCAAGCCGAGTTAAATGCTTGGGAAGAGTTGAATATTGTCGAAGGCGCAGATTGGATCGCGCGTCAAAAGATCATTCAAGGTTTAAATGAGGGCTTGGTGCGTGAATTGCATAGCCGCATGTTTAATCAAACATGGCAGTGGGCTGGCACGTTCAGAAAGAGCGCTAAGAGCATAGGTATTGACTGGACTCAAATTGCTGTTGCTCTCAAGAATCTCTTAGATAACACTGCCTATCAAATTGAAAATAAAACAATGCTTATTGATGAAGTCGTAGTGCGCTTTCATCATCAGTTAGTGCTGATCCATGCTTTTCCAAATGGCAATGGTCGTCATGCACGATTGATAGCGGATGCTCTCATTGTCAGCCTTGGTGGTAAAAGATTTTCTTGGGGTGGCAACAATTCAATTACCACCCCAGGCGCCACACGCCAAAACTACTTATCCGCTCTACGCGCTGCAGATCAAGGAGATATCGCACCACTAATTCAATTTGCTAGGCAATAAATCTCTATTTTTTAATTGTCTTCAGTTAATTAAATTGATAACTCATGCCTGCCTGGAAATTGAGTGGTGCACCAGCAAAAATGCCATCTGGACTCCGACTGGATATATATCTTTTATCTAATAGATTATTAATAACTCCAAATACTTTCCAATCTTTATTGATTGCATAGTTAGCACTCCAATTGACTGTTGTGAAGGCAGGAACCTCGCCTAAAGTACCAATGGCATTTTGCGCAACCGTATTTGCTGAATCCGCATACTGAATAGAAACATAATTGAGAGTTACCAAAGTATTGAAGCCATTCTTTTCATAGCTAACACCCAAATTGGAAGTGAGTTTAGGCGTATAAGGAATGCGATTGCCATCCCGGCCCAAAGAATTCGTGCCCACAAATTTTGCTACTGGGATATAGGTGGCATTACCGTTAATACCCCAACCACGCCACAATTTATAAGCCAAAGCTAATTCAGCGCCTTGGTGCAAACTTTTTCCACCGTTTGCTTTGGAGATGCCTGCAGCCAAGCTCTGGTTCACGATTTGATTACTAAAGTTCATGCTAAAAACTGCCGAATCGTAAGAAAAATCCCCCGAGCGACCGCGCAAGCCAAGCTCCATATTGGTTGAGCGCTCTGGTGCTAGCTGCTGATCAACCCCTTTGTCGTCAATTGCGGTGGCTAGTTGCGCTGGCGCAAAACCTTTATAAACACTGCCGTATGCTTGAACTTGAGGAATAAGCTGCCAAGTAGCGCCAATTTGCGGAATGGTTTCTACATTCTTAGCACTCCCCGCTTTACCAGTGATGATATTTGAACGAGTCTGGTTATAACTTTCCACTCGCACCCCTGGAATGAGGGCAAAGTCTTTACCCAGCAAGAAACGGTTTTGCGCGTATACGGCCACTGAATTAGCCTTATTTTCTTCTTGCGAGGAAAGTCGACCAGAATAGGCTAGCGATTTAGAGCTGACTAGCTTATTGATTTGAGATTCAGTATGCAAGCGAATACCAAACTCTGCTTCGTTAGAAATACCGAGGGCCTGATATGCATGGCTTATCCGAGAATCCACACCTAACATTTGAAATTCTCGATTCCGCCCAATCAGACAATCGGCACCAAGATTACAACCCTTAAAAACTGTTTCATCTTGAGTGCGCTTAACAATGCTTTGTCGCCAATAATCCCGATTTAACTTACTCCAATACATCAAGGTATTGATTTTGGTATCCGAATTAATTTCAATAGAGTGATTCAGATCTACGGCATTTCGTTGGGTAATAAAACGATCATTGGGAGCAGGGTTATCTGATATGCGATTAGCATACTGAGTAGGGCGTAGACCCACATAAGACGTATTGATATTGTTATCGTAGTGGGTGTATTTCAAGCTTAGCCACTGATTCTGAGCAATCTCGATTCCGCCCTTCATGAGGATGTCGTACATCTTAAAAGCATTACCCTGATAACCGTTAGATTCAGATTGAATAAGGTTGATTCCGCCAATTGCACCATTCGAGGATGATTTACCCCCTGCCTCCACCTCCGCCAAACGATAGCCGTAATTACCTAATTTGCCTGTTAGCTTAAAGCCCTGAGATGGTGTTTTGCTAAGGTAATTAACAACCCCGCCAATATTAGACGGTCCGTATTTCAGACCTGATGCCCCCTTTAATACCTCAATGCCCCCAATGCGCTCAACCGGCGGGCTGTAATAGGAAGCATTGGAAATAAAAAGACTTGGTTGGATTGGGGCGCCATCCTCTAACAAGAGAACCTTTGTACTTCGAGTCGGATTTAAACCCCGAATTCCAATATTTGGGATAGATCCCAGACCACCTTCATCTCCGCGAATATTGACACCCGGAATTGTCTTTAAAACATCTTGCAAGGATTGAGGTTGCAACTCCTCCATCTTCTGTTGATTAATGACATCGACCGTTCCTGGAATTTTGCGTACAGCATTTTCTTCGCGACCAACAATATCAATTCTAGGCAACTCAATGTCTTGCGCTTTAACCAAGCCTGAAAAAGAGCTCCCATATAAAAATGCAAGCGATGAAATCCAGGCCAACCGATTTCGGGGGCGAAAAAATTCTTGATGCTTCATATACCATCTCCAGTGATAAAAATAAAAAATCGCTGGCTATATGCATATGAAAATGCTCTTGCTGGCTGCTTACTTAATTCATATTTACTTTGTCAGAATGAGCTTTCCTAATTTAGTGATGCGCAATTGATATGCATGCCCTTCATGCAGAATACAAATCTGCTTCGCTTGACCCAATAGCGCCTCACTAGAAATTATCTTGGGGAATAATTGAGGAACTCGAATGTGGGGTGAATCGAAATTGGAGGTAATTTTCTCGCTCAACTACTAACCCTCTAAGGTAAATTGAATAGGCGTCTGAAAGCATTGTGGAAAAAGGCCGCTTGAACTTGAGGAAATTTCTGAAAATCTCCACTGCACCAGGGTCTTAAGGGCAGAGTGATCCAAATTCTGAAAGCCTGAACTCTTAGAAATGCCAGCCTCACCCACGACTCCCTGTTCATTCACGCATAACTTAACGATAACTAAACCTTGCTCCCTAAGTTGCCTGCTTGCCAAGGGGTAATGGGGTTTTGGGCTATGTATAGCTTGCCTAGCCGTACCCTCTGTTAATCGACTGGCACCCTCAATACCAATAAGGGAAGAAATTCCACCAGCCTCCATCAGGCTTTGGTTTTCTTTGCCTGAGAATGAAATAATTTGAGGTGTAACAATAGATTTTTTCATTACAGAGGACTTTGCTCTATCACCCATCAAACTCACCATGAGAACTTCCTGAGTAGGCGATTTTTCACTACCAAGGGGTATCGATAAAAGCCCCAGCAAAACCAATAGGTGAGAGAGCACTACACCTGAAATGAGCAAAATATTTCTAGGGGGTGAAATACAAGGCAAATAGCTTCCTTAAGAAATAAAAGAGAATGAATCAAGCTGACTTACCGATAAAACTTGTAGTAAGTTAACTAATATTCTCAAGGATTTTAGAGGTGCTGCTGTAGATAAACAACCATGATCCCAATGGGGACGGCACCTGTAGGGCTATTTAGTGTGCTACTACTTTGAAGTCAAACGCCAAAGTGAAGTGACTTCTTTTGATCGCGCTGCATGCAATGCGTCCTCTTTATCAAATACTTTGTGGTGCGTTGGTTTGGTATCGGCCCTCCCCAACACTTTCAGCCCAGCCTGCTCAATCCAGTTGAGAAGTTCTTGTCTCGTTCTTAAGCCTAGGTGCTCCGCTAAATCAGACAGAATGAGCCAGCCTTCACCATGAGGTAACAGATGATCATTCAGTTTTTCTAGAAAGCCTTTTAGCATCTGACTATCAGGGTCGTATACAGCATGCTCTAGCAAAGAGCTTGGTCTAGCAGGTAACCAAGGCGGATTGCAAACAATCAGTGCAGCCTTTGCTTCAGGGAACAGATTGGCTTTGTGAATTTCAATCTGAGAATGCAGGCCTAAATGATCAATGTTTTCTTTCGCACAAACAATAGCTCGATCATTTAGATCGGTTGCGACAATTTTCTGAATACCTCGTAGAGCCAAAACAACTGCCAAGACTCCAGTTCCGGTACCAATATCAAAGGCTGTAGAGCTTTGTTTGATTGCGTCTGGCAACGGGGCTTTCAGGACCAAATTTATATATTCACTTCGTACTGGAGAGAAGACACCATAGTGCGGATGAATACGAACCTCTTCATCATCCCTAGTAAGCACTTGAACGCCTGTTTTGCGCCACTCATGGGCACTAATAACACCGAGTAGTTCGCGCAAAGAAATGACATAAGAGTCTTCTTGCGGACCGTAGGCTTCAAGACAGGCCTGTGTAACATTTGGTGCGCGCCTTAAGGGGATACTGTGATCGGCATTTACCTGCATCAAAACCATTCCGAGAATACGTGCTCGTTGTGATTGGGCAAGGCGATGGAGGTTGAAGATATCTAATGGACTTTTGATTTTGTCTTTTTCCACACGGTCAACCCGCTTGGCTTTTTTGGAAGGCTTGTCTACCCTTCGCACCAAAGCCTGCAATAGTTGTCGCGCATTTTGAAAGTCCCCCCTGTAAAGCATCGCCGTACCTTCACAAGCCAAGCGATAAGCGACATCTGCAGTCAGCGTGTCATCCGCGATTTGAATCTTTTTATGGGGTGCAATACCATTTTCAGAATGCCACTTAGCACTATGAGTTTGTCCACCATCTTCCCATTGAAGGGCGGTTGTTTGAATCACCTAGGAAACCACGAACCGATTGTTTTGATAATCATCAATTGCTTGCTCAATCTCCGCACGGGTATTCATCACAAAGGGGCCATATTGAACGATGGGCTCATGTAAAGGCAACGCCGCAAGCACAATAAATTGCGCGCCAGCAGCTCCTGATTTGGCTTTTAAACGATCGCCATCTCCAAGCACAATAGCAGCCTGTCTTGGTACGTCACGCATGGGTCCGCCTACCTCAAGATCACCCTCATAAACATAAACGAAGGCATTTAGCTCTTTTGGTATGCGGTGTTCGAACTCACCATTTGGTGGTAATTGCACATCTAAAAAAATAGGTGCAGTGGTAATCCCTTGAATCGGGCCTTGCACTTCTTTGCCGTCACCGTTGTAAGCGCCTGCAATGACTTTTACAGAACCGCCGTTTACCAAAGCAATCTTTGGGATATCCTCAAGCTGAATATCCTTATATCCAGCCGGCTTCATTTTTTCTTGAGCGGGTAAGTTAATCCACAACTGAAAGCCACGCATAGCGCCACCGACCTGCTGAGGCATCTCAGAGTGAATAATCCCGCGCCCCGCCGTCATCCACTGCACGCCACCTGTTTTCAGATGTCCTTGATTGCCTAAATGATCTTCATGCAACATGTGACCTTCAAGCATGTAGGTTACCGTCTCAAATCCACGATGAGGATGTGCAGGAAAACCCGCTACATAATCATTCGGATCATTTGATGAAAATTCATCAAGCATCAAAAATGGATCTAGCCTGATTTGATTCTGACCACCAAGACTACGACGTAATTTCACGCCCGCACCATCAGAAGTCGCAATGCCAGGAATGATGGTTTGAATATTACGAATCATATTTAAAGATGCTGCGTCTTTTAGGCTGGAGGGTGATCTTCAGGATTCACGTCAAGCGCAATCAAGAAACGAGACACCATGTTGTAAGCAGCAATCACCGTTACCAACTCAACTGAATCAGTACTTCCCAACGCCTTTTGCAAGCGCTTCATCAAATCGGGGTCCACCTTGATGTTGCGTGTCATCTGAAAAGTGAGCTCAGCAGCATCGTTTTCTACTGGGGAGTACAAGTCTTTCGGGAAATTCGGCTGCCCAATTAACCTTAAGCCTTGAACCTGCTCTTCTGTACCGCCCGCTTTCTTAAACGGAGGTGCATGGTGAAAGAATTCATATTCAGCACCATTGAGGACAGCTACCCCACACATTGCCAGTTCACGCAACTTAGGATCCAAAGAGAGGTTGTTACGAATCTCGCCAATGAAATGATTCCAGCCCTCTGCGATAGGAACGCTATGCAAAAGCATGCGGTCCAAATTAATGAACTGGCCCCCACGTCTCTTGCGAATAGCTGCGACTAGCTCAGCTGGCTCTGCCAAATCCATTGGTTGATACGGAATTAAACGTTCGGACATAAATATCTCTTTTAAATAATTCTTACTGAGCAGTTTCTTTAATGTTATTTTCAATCACAAACTTGCCCCAGATGCCAATCTGCTTGCCAATAAACTCTTGAGCAGCCTCAGGAGTACCACCAACAATTTGAATCCCTTGAGCCTTGAACTTTTCAGCAACTGCCGGTGTTTTCAGCGCCTTATTCAAGGCCTTGTTCATCGCATCCACAACTGCCGGAGGAGTTTTACCCGGAGCCAATACCGCCCACCAAGCTGGAGCACTAAATCCAGGGAAGCCACTTTCAGAAATCGTCGGCACATTCGGCAGGGATGGTGATCTCTTGGCTGTAGTAATCACTAATGGAATTACGCCGCCGCTATCAATATGGGGCTTCACCAAAAACTCGGAGCCGATTGCCAGTTCAACCTGACCGCCCAAGGAATCTTGCATCAAAGGGCCACCGCCACGATATGGAATGTGATTCCAATCGAAGCCGGCTTGTTTTGCAAGGCGAGCCATTGCTAAGTGTCCTAGGCTGCCAATACCGATAGAGCCATAACTAAATTGCTTGCCGGTTTTAGAAAGGTCCACTAACTGCTTGAAGCTGGTAATGCCGGACTTCTTACTAGCAACCAAGACCATTGGTGATGTGCCCACCAGAATAACAGGAGCAATATCTTTAATAGAGTCGTAGGGGAGCTTATCTTTGAGGCTGGGATTAACACCATGGGTATCAAAAACCACCGCAAAGGTATATCCATCGGGATCTGAGCGCGTCATCGCAGAGGTACCAATTACACCGGAGGCACCACCAACGTTCTCCACAATCACGTTTTGCTTTAACTCTGACTGCAAGGCTGGTGCCAACACACGGGCAACCTGATCAACCGAACCCCCTGGCGGAAAGACCGCAATGAAACGGATTGGCTTTTGAGTGGGCCATGTGCCAACACCCGCAGTTTGAGCTAAAGCAAAACCACTTACTCCCAAGGCCATCAAAGTGGCTAATAGGCTGTTTTTAAAGGCTCTTTTAGCCATTTTTGCTAGACCCCGCATGGATTTGTCTCCTATAAATAAGAACTTAAGATTAACACTCCCGCAGGCTATTTGCTCGATAATGTTGCTCAAGCCCAGTGAGAGAAAAATGAAGTCGATTCTAAATATTGCCGCCTATTTATTTGTAAGCCTTGATGGCCTACCAGAGCTGCGCGCCAAAATGCTTGATGAATGCAATGCTCGCCAACTGAAAGGCACTATCTTGTTAACTGGCGAAGGCATCAATCTGTTTCTGGCTGGCAAAACAGATGAGCTACGCGGATTCCTAGACTGGCTGCGTACCGACCCCCGTTTCAAGCCACTTCAAGCCAAGGAAAGCTGGTCCGAGGATCAGCCTTTCAAAAAAATGCTGATCAAACTGAAAAATGAAATCATCCGCATGAATCACCCAGCGATTCGTCCAGAGGAAGGTCGAGCTAATTTTATTAGTCCAAAAAAATTGCAAGAGTGGTTAGATCGAGGCACAGATGATCTTGGTCGACCTGTGGTGATGGTAGATACGCGTAACGCGTTTGAAGTCGACTACGGGACCTTTGAAAATGCTTTGCATTTCAATATAGAAAAGTTCACTGAGTTTCCAGAGGCGATATCTGCTCACAAAGATGCGTTAGCAGATAAAACACTAGTGAGCTTTTGTACTGGCGGCATTCGCTGCGAAAAATCGGGCTTATATATGCGAGAGATTGGTATGGAGCATAGCTACCAATTAGAGGGCGGAATTTTGAAATACTTTGAAGAGGTTGGGTCTGCGCATTACCAAGGCAGCTGTTTTGTCTTTGATGAGCGTGAGGCGCTAGAGCCCAATCTAGATTCCATCCCCGTTGAGCGCTCTATTCGAAAAAAGCTTAATGCCGGCTAAGTCTGAAGTGCATTGAGGTCATAAATAGTAGAATTGCCAAGTTGCACAAGAAGCACAAGAAGCACAAAATTAATATAACAACCATTCGGACTCGAGACATGTCTAAGACGATCAATCGGCAAATGCCGATTTTTTTATCATCCCTACTCTGTGCATTTCTGGGAATGGCCATCCACTTCAATGCGCAGGCGGAGAGTGCAGTGCCGACCTACCCAGTGAAGCCCATCAAACTCATTGCGCCAGTTGCTGCTGGTGGGGGCCTTGATAATATTGCGCGCGCTGTTGCAGAAAAACTCTCTCGTTCAATTGGCCAAACGGTTGTTGTTGAAAACATGGGTGGCGGTGGTGGCTCCATCGCATCACAAGCAACCGCTAAGGCGCCAGCTGATGGCTATACCCTCATGATTGCTTATGTAGGGACACATGGCACTAATCCTGCAGTACGCAAATTACCCTACGACGCCATCAAAGACTTCACGCCGATTGGCATGATTGGCGCAACGCCAAACGTACTCATTATTAATCCTGATCTACCCATCAAGAACTTTAAAGAGTTTGTCGATTACGCAAAAAAGAATCCCGCTAAATTAAGTTACGGGTCTGCCGGTCCAGGAACACTAACCCATCTCGGTATGGAGCAACTGAAGTTAGCTGCTGGAATCTTTATGGTGCATGTGCCTTATCGTGGCGTAGGCCCTGCTTATACCGATTTATTAGCAGGTCAAACTCAAGCGATGTTTCCCACTCTGTTTGCAGCGCTACCGTATATCACCACCAACAGGGTTCGTGGTCTTGCAGTGACTGGAGCCAAGCGAAGTTCAGCAGCGCCCAATATTCCGACCTTTAAAGAGTTGGGCTATAACGGCTTTGACGGCCAACAATGGTACGGCCTAGTAGGACCAGCCAATTTACCGCCAGCCATTGTCGCAAAGCTGAATGCAGAATTAAATAAAGTTCTCGCTTTGCCAGACTTCTCAGAAAAAATGACTAGTGAAGCAATGACATTAATGCCTATGACGCCTCCTCAATTTACTAACTACATCAAAGAAGATATTGCACGCTGGGCTAAGGTTGCCAAAGATCGTAATATTGAAATTGACTAATTTTTCAGAACTTATTAATTAAAAACTTTACTCTTTTATAGGAACTTTGATATGTCTCACGCTATTGCCGCAGCAGCTGATCTCAACGCACCGCCAGTGACTAAAATATTGGCAGAGTTTGTCAACGCCCACCCAAGCCAAGGTTGGACACCTGAAGTAGAGCACGAGGCGCATCGCACATTTTTAAACTGGCTTGGTTGCGCCATCGGTGCAGCCAATCATGAGAGTGTGGAATCTTCACTAGCTGCTATTCGTGAATTTCAGCCAGCTCCACAAGCCAGCATTCTCGGCCGCAAAGATAAGGTAGATATGGGTGGAGCTGCACTGATTAACGGTATCAGCTCGCATACCTTTGACTTTGATGACACTCACCTCAAGACTGTGATTCATCCTGCGGGTCCTGTAGCATCCGCCATCCTAGCGCTAGGAGAACACATCAATGCAAATGGACGTCAAATGATTGATTCTCTCGTCCTAGGCATTGATGTTGCTTGCCGAGTTGGCAATGCAATGTATCCAGACCACTACCATCGCGGTTGGCATATCACTGGCTCTACCGGCATGCTGGGATCTGCTGCTGCATGCTCTCGCTTGATGGGGCTTGATCTTCAAAAAACAATAATGGCTCTAGGTATTGCAGCCTCACAACCGGTTGGTATGCGCGAACAATTTGGCACGATGACCAAACCATTTCATCCGGGTGGTGCTGCACGTGCTGGTCAACTGTCCGCCCTACTGGCAAAGCATGGTTTTACTGCAAGCCCTAAAGCCCTTGAAGCTGGTCGCGGCTACATGCAAACCGTATCCACGAAATGTGACTGGTCAGAAATTGATCGCGCCCTAGGAAAATCTTTTGAAATCTCCTTAAATACCTATAAACCATTTGCTTGTGGCATTGTGATTCATCCAGCCATTGATGCCTGCGCACAATTACGTGCCCAAGGTGTCAATGCAGAAGATGTAGAGCGTATTGAGCTGCGCGTTCACCCACTTGTACTCGAACTCACCGGCAAGAAAACACCTAAAGATGGTTTAGAAGGTAAGTTCAGTGTTTATCACGGCTGTGCAGTTGGCTTGATGTTTGGCCAAGCCGGCGAAGGTGAGTATGCCGATGACATCGTAAACCGTCCTGACGTTGTTGCCTTGCGTGCCAAGGTGAATGCCACAACGGACACTTCCATTAGCGAAGCATCAGTTGACGTAAAAGCCTTCCTCAAAAATGGCAAAGAAGTCCATATCTTCGTGAAGAATGCAATTGGCTCTGTAGAGAACCCAATGAGCGATGCTAACTTGGAACAAAAGTTCACCAGTTTGGCTGAACCTATTATTGGCAAAGAGAAAACGCGTCAGCTGATTTCTGCACTTTGGCAGTTAGGACAAGCGCCAGACCTTAAGCAAATCCTAAGCCTTTGCACCCCAGACTAATTTTTACCTGAAAGCTTTTCATCCATGACTGCATTGCCTAATATCGTTGTTCTCGGGGACTATGAACGTGCGCTACGCCGTTTTTCTAATTGGGAAAAATTAGACCAGCAAGCCAAGCTCACCATCCATCATGAACCTCTGCGAGATGAGGCTTTATATGAAGCAGTTAAAGATGCTGATGCAATTGCGATCGTCAGAGACCGGTCCCCCTTCAACGAAGCCATGATTGCGCGCTTACCGAAGCTCAAGTTTTTGATGTTTACTGGTGAGCGCAATGGCACCCTTGAAGCATCGGCCTTAGTTTCCAGAAATATACCTATGGCCTGTACTCCTGGTGGCCCCTCCAAGGAAACTACTGCAGAACTAACTTGGGCTTTAATTTTGGGCGCCTCTAAGCGCCTGATTGAAGAAAACAAACTGATTGCTTCTGGTGGCTGGCGTGATGCCATGTCTCTACTGCCGATGCTCTCTGGCGAACGCTTGGGAATTATGGGTCTAGGTGCGATCGGTAGTCGTGTAGCACGTGTTGGCGCAGCCTTTGGTATGGAAGTTGTAGCCTGGAGTCCTCGTATGACGCCTGAACGTGCTGCCGCTGAAAATGCCAAAGCAGTTAGCCTCGAAGAACTTCTCAAAACCTCCAAAGTGGTATCCATGCACTTGGTAGCCGGACCCGGAACTAAGGGCTTAATCAGCGCTGATCAATTAGGGCTGATGCGTCCAGACTCCATTTTGATTAATACTTCACGCGCTGCATTGATCAATATGCCAGATCTCCAAAAGGCGCTAGCTACAGGTAGACCTGGTCAAGCAGCGGTAGACGTTTTTGATGTAGAGCCTCTTCCGGAAAAAGATATTCTTCGTAACACTCCAAACCTACTAGTAACGCCACACCTTGGATTTATCGCTGAACCTATATTCGCAACCTTCTCTAAAGGCATCACCGAATCACTAGAGGCTTGGCTAGAAAATAAACCCGTGCCGCACCCTTTTAAGCCTCAATAATTTATTTACCAAAACGAATTTTATGAATAGCCTAACACCCTCACAGCTATTTATTAGTTTTAGTAAAATTGGTATCTCTGGATTTGGTGGCGTTCTTCCTTGGGCAAGACGAACTTTAGTGGAGCGCGACAAAATTCTGACGTCTGAGGAATTTAGTGCCATCCTCGGTATTTGCCAAATTGTTCCAGGCCCTAATGTTGTTAATCTCGCAGTTTGTGTTGGCTCCCGATTTGCGGGAGCGAGAGGAGCGGCTGCATCAGTTCTTGGCCTTACACTCGGACCCATTGCCATTGTGTTGTTACTAGCAATGCTCTATCAACATTACAGTTATCTAGATACTGTAAAAGGACTTTTACGAGGGATATCTGCAGTAGGTGTAGGCCTCATTGCTTCAACTGGTTTTAAGATGCTACGCGATGAGTTTCGCTTTCCTCTTATGCTACTTGTAGTTGCCATCACTATCTGCGCTGTAACCTACTTTCATCTTGGTCTAGGGTGGGTAGTGCTCGCAGTTTTACCATTCGCGCTCTTCTTAGCCCGCAAGAAAGCGTTGAGTTCATGAGTATGCTTTTAAGCTTCTTTCTAAAACTATCCGCCTTCTCATTAGTTGCTTTTGGCGGTGTTAATGCTTTACTGCCTGAGCTCTTGAACTTAGCCGTCTATCAAGAGCATTGGATTGATCTGCAAACTTTTTCAGATTACTTTGCTATAGCCCAAGCAGCACCTGGCCCTAACTTCATGACAGTCACGCTATTGGGCTGGCATCTATTTGGCGTCTTAGGCGCATTACTTGCCACTTTGGCAATTGCGTGGCCCTCATCCATTTTGATTTATTTTTTGCAGCGCTTTATCTTGAGAATTCAAGATCCCATCACAAGGAAGTCCATTCAATATGCAGCAGCGGCCCTAGCCATAGGACTTGTTCTCTCTTCCGCCTGGCAAATCGCTCTCCAAATTAACCACAATGCTGCAGCGTACGCCTTGACCCTCGCTACTATCGGATTTACATTATTTACACGCTGGCACCCTCTCTATCTGATTGCAATTGGTGGGGTGTTAGGCGTTCTAGGATTTATTTAAACGTTTTACGGAAAAGATATGCCCCTCATTCAACATCTCACCTTCTTCCTAGTGTGCTTGATCTCTGTTTTCTGCAACGCGTCTTTTGCACAAAGTAATTACCCAAATAAACCGATTAACTTTATCGTTCCTTACGGCGCGGGAGGCAGTGCTGACTCCAGAAGTCGCCAAATTGCACAAAAGATGAGTGTCCTCCTCAAGCAACCGATCGTGATTGATAACAAACCAGGGGCCGGCGGCAATATTGGTACAGAAGCGATCGTTCGAGCCGCACCTGATGGCTACACCATTGGTATGGGTAACTTTGCGCCAATGGCGGTCAATAAAACACTATTTGGTAATTTGCGTTATGACCCAGAGATAGATTTAACGCCCATCATCTTGATTGAAAAAGGGCCTTTGGTATTGGTAGTCAACCCAAATTCTCCTTACAAATCTGTGCAAGATATTGTTGCTGCCGCTAAAGCAAAGCCTGGGGTACTAACATTCTCTTCTGGCGGCATCGGAGGAAGCCACCAACTGTCTGCCGAGCTCTTTGAACAAAATGCAGGCATTCAGATGATTCACGTGCCATACAAAAGTGGCTCTGCGGCACTAACCGACCTCATGGGTGGCAATGTTGACCTCATGTTCGATCAAATGTATTCCGCTGTTCCCAGTATTAAGGCAGACAAGATTCGTCCACTTGCTATTACTAGCAAAAAACGCTCCCCCTTATTGCCTAATGTTCCTAGCTTTGCAGAGCTAGGCTACTCAAAAGTAGAGGTTCTCAATTGGCAGGGTTTAATCGCCCCCAAAGGAACGCCTAAAGCCATTATTGATAAATTGAATGCTGCTGCGAATGAAGCACTCAAGGATCCGCAATTACGTGAACTCATGCTCTCTCAAGGAAATGAAATTGGCGGAGGGACTCCAGCTGAATTTGCCAGCCTAATTAAAGCTGAGAGTACGAAATGGAGTGCTGTTGTAAAAACAGCCAATATCAAGCCGGAGTAACGAATTCAATATTGAATGGCATTGGGGCTGTCCCCAATTTTATTTGAAGGCTTGGTAAGTCAAGATCCCTAAGAAGGTTAATACAAGTGAGCCAATGAGATTCAGTAGCGCGGTGCCCAAAGCCCAGGTAAATTCGCCGCGCTGCATAAAGCCAACTACCTCAGCTGAAAAGCTCGAGAAGGTAGTTAAGCCTCCCAAAAATCCGGTAACCACCAAAAGCTTCCACTCAGGAGAAAGATGTGGATTGTTGCCAAAGAAGGCAACTGCAATACCGATCAAATATCCACCAACCATATTGGATATAAAAGTACCCAAGGGTAGCGAGGAGGCAACGCCCACGGTCATAAAATTAAAGCCAGCTCTTAATAAAGCGCCAAAACCTGCACCAAAAAAGATTGCGGAGATAGGTAGCCACATAATCTACTCTTTATTGAATTGAAAAACCCAGCATGCTAATTGAGCTCATCTCAATTCCATCTGTATAGACTTTTGCTTGTTCGCCCTCTTCTTGTAATGCTAGGGTATACAAAGCGGGCCAATAGTGCTCTGCAGTCGGAACAGAAAGATGCGCTGCGTCACCATAACCTTCCCAGTCAATCAAGGGATCATGATGATTGGCTCGGATTTCTGAAGCAAAAAAATCATTAAATTTTGTTGCCCAAGGATAGGGCTCAGCCCCCTCTTGCCAATGAATGGTACGCAAGTTGTGAACTACATTACCGCTCGACAAAATGAGGATATTTTCTTCACGCAAAGGACGTAGCTGTTTGGCAAGCTCATAGTGCTCACGCGCCGTCATAGATCCATCGAGACTCAATTGCACTACTGGTACATCTGCGTCTGGATACATGTATTTGAGAACTGACCAAGCACCATGATCAATGCCCCACTCATTTTCTTCAAGCACTATCGGTACGTTTAATAATTCTTGTACGCGATCAGCTAAGGCAGGGCTGCCTGGTGCTGGATATTGAATTTCAAAAAGCGCTTGTGGAAAGCCACCAAAATCGTGAATCGTTTTTGGTTTGGGCATTGCAGTAACCCAAGTACCTCGAGTTACCCAATGCGCTGAAATCACCAATATAGCGTCCGGGCGCTTTAAAGATTTTCCAAGAACTGACCATGCTGCTGTGTAGCGATTAGGCTCTATGGCATACATCGGACTGCCATGGCCAGCAAATATTGCAGGTTGGCGATGGCTAGTCATTAACGCAGATTAACCGAATACGTAACCTGTGTGAGCCGCAACCAATGCAAACAAAATAGCCAAGCTTGTAGCTGCTGCCAACATCACAACCAATGTAATGATCTTTTTGTTGATTTCTTCTTTAGATTCGTTATGCCATTCGTTCATGCTAAATCCTCTGTAAACACATTATTGAATAGGGTAATTATCCACTATCGACCGCGACCGGCCTTGCGCATCATGCCTTTTCCACCGCCAAAGCCTGCTTGAGGCCTTCCAGCGGGGCCGGATGGGCCTTTTGGCACGGGTGGACGTGCTGGGGGCTTGGCAACAACTGCCTTAGCGGGGGTTTTTGAATCAGTTTTCTTTTCGTCAGTCACTTTGAGCTCCTATGGATATCATATTGCCATGATTACTGACTATTCTATCCAAGCTGTCGCAATTAATGCGATTCCCTTAATTTTCGCCATCACCATCCACGAAGCAGCCCATGGCTATGCTGCCCGCAAATTTGGTGATAACACCGCCTACATGCTGGGACGGGTGAGCCTGAACCCCGCCAAACATATAGACCCTGTAGGAACCATCCTAATTCCCTTGGTCTTAATTTTGACTGGATCTCCCTTTTTAGTTGGCTATGCAAAGCCAGTGCCCGTCAATTTTGGGCGCCTCAGAAACCCTCGGATCGACTCGATTTGGGTTGCTCTGGCAGGGCCAGGGTCTAATTTCATTCAGGCACTTATCTGGCTAACCCTTTTAATACTGCTTTTAGGCTTTGGCGTGAATGAGAAATTCCTGATCTCCATGTCCCAGGCCGGAATTACCTGGAATCTCGGTTTACTCGTATTCAATCTATTCCCCCTCCCTCCTTTGGATGGGGGTCGCGTTCTTGCAAGCTTACTTCCTGCCCGCCAATCGATTGCCTTGGGCAAGCTCGAGCCGTGGGGCTTTTTTATTGTCTTGGGACTCGTATTTACCGGTGTCATTGGCGCCTTATGGATGAGCCCATTAATGAACTTCTTTGAATGGCTCATCCTCTTACTGACCAGTCCTTTAAGAATGATTTTTTAAGCGAGAAATGCTGTTCTGGGATATGCTGAGCCCATTCAGCTCACCTGATTAACGGAGAACCCTCATGAAACTACAAAAATTTGTTTTGGCCAGTACCGCAACTGTTTTGACCATTGGTGCGGGTATCGCATTTGCTCAATTCCAAAAACCAGAAGATGCTATTAAATATCGTCAAAGTGCCTTTACGGTAATGGCAAATTCTTTTGGGAAAATTGGTGCTGTTGTAAAGGGTGAAGCTCCTTACAACAAGGATGAAGTTGCGAAGAATGCGGCCATTGTTGCAATGATATCCAGCTTGCCATGGCAAGCATTTGGCCCTGGTACAGAAGGCGGCAAAGCTCAGTCAGATATTTGGTCTGATAACGCTAAATTCAAAGCTGCTGGCGACAAAATGCAATTGGCTGTAGCCGATCTGAATAAGGCCGCGCAGTCTGGTGACTTAGACAGCATTAAGAAAAGCTTTGGCGCAGCAGGTGCAACTTGCAAAGGTTGCCATGACGATTTCAAAAAGAAATAAGTCATTCTGATTGATCGTTATTTTGTAATCAAGTAACCCACTACTACCGCGATCACGCTTAAAAGCAATAAAGCAAAGCTGCGCTGTAACACTCCATCCTTGGAGGCCCGACCCAAGTCAGCTGGCAAATATTTTGCCACTTCGCTTGGGTCAATTTCTTTGTCGCCACTAATCATGGGCTTAATCAGATCTTCAGCTTTAAATTTCTTATAGAAAATAATAGCGGCAATATGAATAGTGATCAATGTCAGTATCACTACTTGATTACCCTCATGAATCTGTGACAAAAATGAAGCTATCGAACTAGATACATATTTTTCCAAAGGTCCTTTAAAGGACACTTCATCATCGACAAATAAGCCAGTGATTACTTGAACACTGAGAGCAAATAGCAAGGCAAAAACAGAAATTGCGCCAATAGGGTTGTGCCCAAGAACACGAGGCGAGCTTCCGCTTAAATAATCCAGAATGGCTTTCTTAGTTGGAAAGAAAGAGGTGAATCTTGCGTGGGTTGAGCCAACGAAACCCCAGAAGATTCTGAAAATTAATAGAGTCAAAATGCTGTACCCAAAATAGGCATGCCATTGAATGAATTCATCACCCAAATTGATGCTCACAAAGCTCCCAGTTATACAAACCACCAGAAGCCAATGAAATAAACGGATTGGCAAGTCCCATACGCGAATGATTTTCTTCATACCCTAAGGATAAAGCAGCTTCTCCCTTAAAATAGAGAGAATTCATGAATCCCGGCAAAGCCTTTAGAACCCTGCTGCTGTACCGTATCGGCGCAACCCTCAGTTACCAAATTACGATGGTAGCGGTTGGTTGGCACCTCTATGAACTCACCAATAGCGTAGTTTCTCTTGGGCTAATTGGTCTAGCAGAGCTTGTCCCCTATTTTGCGCTTGCACTTTATTCCGGGCATGCGGTTGATCACTACTCCCGCAAATGGATTGCGGCCATTGCCTGCTTCATCCATATTGCAGTAGGCTTATTTTTAACCGCTATTGCGCTGGGTTGGCTTTCCCCTCCGGTACCGTTGATATACACCGCTGTAGCATTCATTGGCGTTGGCCGCGCTTTATTAAGACCCTCGTATCAAGCGCTGTTTGGACAAGTCATTCCGAGAGACCAGCTGCCACGTTACACGGCGTATGCCTCATCAGCGTTTCAAATTTGCGTCGTGGCAGGACCCGGCCTTGGCGGACTCATGATCGGCTTTGCTGGTCTTGAGTGGACTTACTTGCTCGCGGCCTTTTGTGGGGCAATCGGATTATATGGAATTACCTTCATTAACGCTGTGCAGGAAAAATCGAGTAATTTATCCGGCCACTTTCTAAAGAGTTTCATGGAGGGCTTTCATTACGTCAGAAAGCATGAACTCATTTTGGGCATTATGGCGCTCGACATGTTTGCCGTTCTTTTTGGTGGCGCAGTCTCCATACTCCCTGCTTTTGTTAAAGAGGTGCTGAATGCGGGACCAGAAACCCTTGGGATATTGCGAGCCGCGCCTGCAGCTGGGGCAGTCATTACTGGCATTTACTTAGCCAGGCGCCCTATTTTGACTGATTCCGGAAAACATCTACTGATTTCGGTTGCAGGATTTGGCGCAACGATTATTGCCTTTGGCCTCTCCAGCAATTTATGGATCTGCGCATTCTTTCTATTTATTTCTGGATGCTTTGACTCTATATCCGTAGTGATTCGAGGTAGCATCATGCAGCTCACCACACCAGATCATATGCGCGGCAGAATTAGCGCCATTAATGGCATCTTCATTGGCTCGTCTAATGAACTAGGCGCCCTTGAATCTGGCATCGCTGCCAGCATGATGGGTCTAGTGCCTTCCATCGTATTTGGTGGGGCCGCAACGATTGCTATCGTCCTCATCACTTATCGACTCGCCCCACACCTTGGCAAATTACATCTGAAAGATATTTCTTAGAAGCCAACCCAATAAATTTCTGCTATTTGATTTCAGGCAAATCTTTTTGAATAATCTTCAAGCCTGCGCGCAAAGCCTCTTGATAGCGCTCACGCTCTGCCTTAATGGTTTCGGCAGTCCATTTGAAAAAACCTTCGCCTGTTTTCATACCAAACTTACCACTAGCAATGCGGTCGCTTAAGCACTTGGCTATCGTTGGTGAATTATTTAATGTCGGATAAATAGTTGCCCCTCCAGCACCATGTACCTCTAGGCCAGCATGATCTCGTTGCATGGCTGGGCCTGCTGCGATGTAACGAAAACCAAAACCAAAACGAACTGCCTTATCAATATCTTCTGGCGTACAGATGCCTTCATCAACCATTGAAAACGCCTCACGCGATAATGCATGCTGCAAGCGATTAGCCAAAAATCCTGGCAAATCTTTTTTGACAGTAACAGGCACCATGCCGCATGCAGTCATTAAACGCGAGAGGCTTTCGCCTACCATCGGGGAAGTCTTTGCACCATAAACTACCTCTACACAAGGCACTAAATGTGCGGGCATAAAGAAATGCAAGCCAATCATTCGAGCAGCGGTTTTCAGGCCATTTGCTATTTCACTAATCGGGAAGCTCGTACTATTGCTTGCCAAAACCGCCTCAGGCTTTGCATATTTTTCTAGCTTCGTAAATAACTCACGCTTAATATCCAAGCGCTCTGGGACACACTCAATTACCAAATCAATATCCGACCAATCCACTTCTTCAAGTGTGCCCGCAACAGAAAGCAAATGAATACGATGCTCATAACCGAGCTCAGTCATGGTGTTTGCAAAATAATCTGGCAAGAGGGCTCGTCGCTCAGTGGTCGGCTCAACCACTTGAACAGCGCAACCACCGCGCGCGCAAACAGCCGCAACGTCTGCGCCCATGGTACCGCCACCGACAATCACTACCTTGGTTTCAGCTGGGGTAAATAACATGAATACTCTCCTAAATGGGGGCGGACTATTTCTAAAATCCTCTTACAATAAGGTTATTATTTCAATAAAAAAGTAAGTGAGACATGATCCCCGTCAATTCGGTGTTGCAGGTCGGCCATTTCCCTGAAATTATGCAGGCAGAGATTGATCGGCGCTTTACACCTATCCATCATCCAGACCCTAAAGCGCCTGCTCCAGCCGGAAACTTTGAGGCCATCTTAATTCGCTCTAACACCACACTTCCCGAAGAGCTCGTTCAGCAGATCTCCACCATTCGGATGGTAGCCACTTGCGGGGTTGGCTACGATAACCTACCTTTGGCTTATTTAAAAGAAAAAGGTATTAAGGCAAGCAATACCCCCGGCGTCTTAAACGATGCGGTGTGTGAGCTCGCCATGGGCATGATGTTGGCTCTGCTTCGCCAACTACCCGAGGCTCAGGAATACGTTAAAAGTACTGCTTGGTCAAAGGCGCCCTTTAGACTCACCACCACTCTAGCTGGTAAGTGCGTAGGGATTGCTGGAATGGGTCGCATTGGGCAGGATCTCGCCAAGCGATTAGTGCCCTTTAAAGTCGACATTGCATATACAGGGCCTCATCAGAAATCATTGGCTTATACCTACTATCCGAATATTCAAGAATTGGCTAAGGCCTGTGACATCTTATTTTTAGCCTGTCCCGCTACACCTGATACCGAAAAAATGATTAACACCAAGGTACTCGAAGCTTTGGGGCCATCTGGATATTTGGTCAATATTGCCCGTGGAAGTGTGGTGGATGAGGGCGCACTTTTATATGCACTGCAACATAAAAAGATTGCCGGGGCCGCTTTAGATGTTTTTGAGAACGAACCCAATCCCAGCGCTGCTTTTTTAACCCTTGATAATGTATTGTTAACACCTCATATCGGGAGCGCTACCTCGGAAACACGGATAGCCATGACCAACTTAGCTGTAGATAATTTAGAAGCCTTCTTTAAGCAACAAACACTTCCCTCGGAAGTAAATAACTAAAAAACGGAGCCAGTATGACGATTGCCTTGCACCCTTCCACCTTACCTGCGGTGTTATCCCCTGTACTCACACCATTTAAAGCAGACGGTAGCCCAGATGCTCCCAAGCTATTAAAGCAATGCCAATGGCTAGAAGCTAATGGAGTTGGACAAGCAATTTTTGGCACTAATTCAGAAGCAAACTCAATGTCAGCGCCACAGAAGATGGACACATTAACTGCATTAATTGAGGGCGGGTTAAATCCAGAGCATTTGATGCCCGGCACTGGAGCCACATCCATCGATGCCACTGTCAATATGACACGCCACGCAGTTAACCATAAGTGCGCAGGCGTATTGATGTTGCCGCCCTTCTATTACAAAGATGTTTCTGATGATGGTTTATTTGCTTTTTTTTCCGAAGTCATTCAAAAAATTGGCAGTGCCGCACTACAAATTTATATCTACAACATTCCACCCGTCACTAAAGTGACCTTAAGCCTCTCCTTACTTGAGCGCTTAGCAAAAGAATATCCAAATACTGTTGTAGGCATGAAAGATAGCTCAGGTGATTGGTCATATACAGAATCAGTTATTAAGCTCTTAGCGCCATCAGGTTTCCGCGTGTATGCAGGCAGCGAAGTATTTTTAATGCGCGCCTTACGTGCTGGCGGCGTTGGTTGCATCTCAGCTACCGCCAACGTGAATCCCAAGGCTATTGCTGATTTGGCAGATCACTGGAGAGAATCTAACGCTGATGAACGTCAAGCAGGCTTAGATCAAGTACGAGGGATTTTTGCCAAGTATCAAATGATTGCAGGTATGAAGACCGCTGTTGCACACTACAGCAAAGACCCTGAGTGGCTCAGAGTACGTCCACCACTCATGCAGTTAACTGCTGATCAGCAAGCTCAACTTCTTAGTGAGCTACAAGCGATTAATTTCAGCATGCCAGGTTTGTAATTTAGAAAAATAAAAAATAATTAGGAGACAACAATGAAACTAGTTAAGGTTATTGCTTTATCGCTTAGTTTTCTTTGTGCAAGTGTCAGCGCTCAAAATATTTCTATCGCAACAGGTGGTACAGGGGGTGTTTACTACCCAATGGGTGGTGGCTTAGCTTCAGTTCTATCGAGCAAAGTTCCTGGAATGTCTGCTACTGCAGAAGTTACTGGTGGATCGGTAGACAATTTGAACCTCATTGGCACAGGCAAGCCTTACGTTGGCTTTTCGATGGCTGACGCTGCAAAAGATGCTCAGATTGGTGAAGGTAAGTTTGTTGGTAAAAAAGTGGACCTTCGCACCCTAGTAGTTCTTTATCCAAATTTGATGCACGTGGTCACAGTAGACTCTACTGGCATTAAATCCATGAAAGATTTAAAGGGCAAGCGTATTAGTACTGGCGCCCCAGGTAGCGCAACGGAAGTGATGGCCTTTCGCTTGCTAGAAGCTGCCGGTATCGATAAAGATAAAGATGTAAAACGTGAGCGTTTAAGCGTAGCGGAATCCGTTAACGCCGTGAAAGATCGCAAGATCGATGCTTTCTTCTGGGTTGGAGGCTTACCTACTGCTGCTGTTACTGATTTGGCTAATAGTCCCGGCATGAAAATTGTGATGGTGGACACAACGGACGAAGTACCTGCAATGAATAAAAAATATGGGAATCTATATTTCCCTACAGTGATCCCGAAGGCAATGTATAGCGGCATGACTAAAGATAATAAAGTTGCAGCCGTTGCTAATATTTTAGTAGTGAATGCCAACATGCCCGATGATCAAGCTTATAAGATTGTGAAAACAATGTTTGATAACAAGATTGATTTAGTGCGTACCCATCAGGAATACATGAATGTCAGCCTGGAAAATCAAAAAGCAAAATCTACTCCGGTTGATTTTCATCCAGGCGCATTAAAGTACTTTAAAGAAAAGAACATCAAAGTAAATTAAGTCAGTGTTTGTATTAAGGGGTGAGTCAAACTCACCCCTTTCGTTTTAAAGCGGCATAAAAATAAAGTACCGCATAAATATAAAAAATAGGTTGAGACATGAATCAAAACGTTATTGATAACGAAACCCAAGAAAAATTAGACGCCTTTATTAAGCAGGAAGAAGGCGACTCTAATGACTACAAGGGTCTACTAGCGAAGTTCATCACTCTAGTAGCAGTAGGAATGTCTTTATTTCACCTATACGCTGCCTACTCCATTGTTCCAACCCAGCAATTACGTGTGATCCACGTAGCTTTGGTGCTGTTTCTGGTTTTTTTAAGCTTTCCAATTGCAGCCCGCTTCAAAAATCGCCTCATGATCTGGGATGTAGTGTTTGCGCTTGGGTCTGTAGCGATCGCCTATTACATCCTGACTGGTGGCGATGATTTCATGGATAGAAACACTGCGCCCAACTCTACTGATGTCATGGTTGGTATTGGCTTAATATTGCTAATCCTCGAGAGCGTTAGAAGAACCAACGGCATGGTATTGGTAACGGTTACCGTCTTGTTTCTGCTCTATGCTTTATTTGGCAATTACTTGCCAGCACCCTGGACCCACAAGGGTTACGGCCTTGATCGTTTGGTGGGTTATATGTACATGACTCTAGAGGGCATCTATGGCACTGCCGTGGACGTCTCGGCAACCCTCATCATTCTCTTCACTATTTTTGGCGCCTTCCTGCAGTTCACGGGTGCGGGCAAATTCTTCATTGATTTCTCCTTTGCAGCCATGGGTGGAAAATCTTCTGGCGTCGGCAGAACGATTGTGATGTCGTCTTTCCTGCTAGGTGGGCCATCGGGCTCAGGCGTTGCTACGACCGTTACCGTTGGCTCAGTCGCAGCCCCTATGTTGGATAAAGTAGGTTACGAAAAAAATGCGGCAGGTGGGCTTTTGGCGGCAGGTGGCCTAGGTGCCATCATCTCCCCGCCAGTGCTTGGTGCAGCCGCCTTCTTGATTGCAGACTTTCTCAAGATTTCATATTTGGATGTATTGCTGATGGCAACTATCCCGACCATTCTTTTCTACCTTGGCTTATTCGTCATGGTAGAAATTGATGTACGCAAATATGGTATGAAGAGCATTCAATTTGCTTCAGCCGAAACAGCGTGGCAACTCACCAAGAAATACTGGTTCCACTTCTTCTCACTCATCTCTATTGTGGTGTTCATGATGATGGGCTTCTCACCCGTCATGTCGGTATTTTGGGCGACTGTAGTTTCCGCTTTATCGAGCATGTTGCGTGAAGATACCGCAATCATTCCTTGGGCATGGTTTAAAGGTAAAGAGCCTATCCTTTCTGGGTTGTATAACTCCAATCTAACTAAGGCTCTTGCCTCTGGCTCAACTGGCGTCTTAGCAATTGCCGCTACCTGCGCTGGTGCTGGCTTGATTGTAGGTACCGTCACCCTTACTGGCCTCGGTCTGAAATTTAGTTCCATCGTTATTCAGTATGCTGGCGGCTCACTCTTGCTCACTACTATTTTTACTGCCTTAGTTGTATGGGTGGTTGGCTTAGCTGTGCCGGTTACAGCTTCTTATATTATTTGCGCGGTGATTGCAGCACCTGCATTGATTAATTTGGGTGTACCTGCTTTTGCAGCGCATATGTTCATCTTCTATTACGCTGTACTTTCTGAGGTGTCACCTCCGACCGCACTCTCTCCATTTGCAGCAGCAGCAATTTGCAAAGGGAATCCCTATAAGACTACTTTACAGACCTGGAAGTATGTGGCTCCCGCCATTCTGGTTCCCTTCATGTTTGTGCTTGATAAGTCTGGTGTGAGCTTGCTATTAATGGGATCCACCAGCGCATTAGAGCAGGCCGACTGGATGCAAATTGCCTGGGTATCCTTTACAGCAGTGGTTGGAATTATTTGCTTAGCTGGAGGACTCCAAGGTTGGTTTATTGAGAAAACCAAGATCTTTGAACGCGTCATCATGGTGGTCTCCGGCGTTGCATTAGCCTATCCCTCTACAGAGGCTGACTTGATTGGCTTTATTGGCTTTGGTCTAGTTCTAGTGACGCAAACTATTACGCATTTCAAGCTCAACCCCAGATCCAGTTAAGAACTCTATTCCATCTTCATAATGAAGCCCGCATCAGCGGGCTTCATTATTTGTGAAGCAAGGGTGTAAAAGTTTTGCTTAAGAAATCTTGCTCCAAGCAGCCTTACCCGCGTATTTCTTCACAGCAGTTTCATCAAACTCAAATCCTAATCCGGGGGTTTTATGCAAAATTAAATCCCCATTTTTAAAGGTGAGTTGTTTATTGATTAACCTGCGGAAATTTAGCACTTGATCATCCAAGAAAAACTCTACAAAACGCGCATTAGGTGTTGCTGCAACTAAAGGCGCATGTAAATCATGCATCCAATGTGGGCAGACTATTACACCCTTCAAATCTGCATATGCAGAAATTCTTCTCCATTCGGTAATACCACCACAGACTGCAGCATCTGATTGCAATATGGCTGCGCCACCAGCATCAATTAACTCCCTAAAGCGCCAGCGCCCCGCTTCCATTTCACCGGTAGCAACGTTGATCTTCGTTTGGCGTGCTAAGGCAGCATGCAAATCAATTGCATCGGGAGAGAATGGCTCTTCAATCCAATAAGGGTTGTAAGCCTCAAATCGACGGACATACTCAAGTGCAGTCGGTAAATCACGCCATGCATTATTAGCATCGAGAGTCAGCAATACATCGTCACCAACAGCTTTGCGAGCAGCCTTCACGCGCGCCTCTTCTTCAGATGGGGATAGTCGCCCCACTTTCATCTTGACTGCTTTAAAGCCCTGCTTCACGTAAGACTCCATTTCCTTACCGAGCTTGGCAGGAGTTTTGCCTTCTAAATAATAGCCCCCACTGGCATAGGCTGGCACACGGTCGTCTACTACTGAGCCAAGGTATTGATGCAAAGGCAGGCCGACAGAACGTGCATTCAAATCCCACAAGGCTGTGTCCAAAATAGAGATGCCACGCATTACCGCACCAGCCCGACCTTGAAGAATGGATTCGTTATACATCTCCATCCAGAGACCTTCACTGCGATGGCTATTTTGACCAATTAATTTTGGAGCTAGTAATTGCTCTACAGCAATTTTCGCGATGTCTCCACCAGCACTTCCGACGTAACAAAAACCAATTCCCTCATTACCGTCTTTGCCGCGAACTTTAACTAAGCAATAATGGCGCTCAGAAACGGTACGAGTAGAAAATGAGGTAACCTTATCTAAGGGCACTGCTACTGAGGCTACTTGGATAGATTCGATAATCGGCATCTAAACTCCTTAATCAAAAAATGATTGTATCGAGAATTTAATTTACCGGCAGGAGCATGAATAAGGAATAATCCATTCATTCCTTTACAAATTCATAGGTCAGAAATGAGCAAAGTTGTTGTCATCGGAACGGGTACGATGGGGGTTGGAATAGCCGCAGGATTTCTAGCTAGCGACGCCGACACTGTCATCCTCGGGCGCAGCACTGAAAAGGCACTGGCGTGCCTAGACTCCATTCGGACACTTGCGCAGTCAATCAATCCAGACTGGTCTAAGCTAAACCCGCAATTACAAAATGGCAGTATTGACGGGTGGCAGGATTGGTCTGGGGTGGACTTAGTCATTGAGACGATTTCAGAACATCTTGCGCTAAAAAAGGAAATCTTTGCTACGCTAGATCAACGCGTACCCCCCCATATTCCCATTGGCAGTAATAGCTCCGGCTTTCCCATTAGCGATATCGCAAAAGACCTGCCTACAGCACATCGCATGTTTAATACGCACTACTTCATGCCTGCGCATATAGTGCCACTTGTGGAAATTGTTGCTGGGCAACAATCCGATCTTGCTTTGGCTGAAACACTCTGTGATTTTTACCGAGCACACAATAAAAAACCTGTTCTTGTAAAGAAAGATATCCCTGGCTTTTTGGCAAACCGCATTCAACATGCCTTAATGCGGGAGGCACTCTCGCTTATTGAGGAAGGCATAGCCACACCAGACGATATAGATACTGCAGTTCGTTATAGCTTTGGCTTTCGTTATGCGGCGGTTGGGCCCATGACTCAAAAAGAGATTTCTGGTTGGGAGGGAATGACCTTGGCTGCAGAGTTGATATACCCCTCCCTCTCCAACATCACTAAACCTCCAAGCTGTGTGACGAATTTAGTTAAAAGTGGCAAAACTGGCATTGCCAAAGGTGCTGGTTTTAGGGCTTGGCCTGCCGATGAGGCGGCCATCATGAAGCGGAATTACGAAGAAAGACTAAAGGCGGCTTTTGAAGTTCTCGCGATAGCTCCAGATCAAGACTGAATTGATTTTGCTGCGGCACAGCATATTTATTGATGGGCACTCCCACATTATTAGATAATTGGGGTGTGAATAAAAAAGTATCCCTTGGCTCCCGGTTCACTAAGGGAGTGATCATTTTGTCTGGCTGTGCCTTTCTTAGCTCAACCCCGGGGTTGGCTGATGCAGCCCAAGCACAAAGTAACCCAAGCCCGAGCCAAACTCGTCAGAAAGTCATTGTTCAACCTTCTAAACAGATTGGATTTAAAGATAAATCATCAGGTATAGGCTCAAAAACCAGCAGTATGACTATGAACCCCTCCCTATTTCAGCGAAAAGCTCCGGATGAGCTCATGCTCGATAGTGATGCCAATTTAGATTACCGAGTTGCCCAAGGCTGTTTACGCCGCAACTTTAATGAAGATAATCTACCCGCAAGCATTGGAATTGATAACCGCCAGTTTGCTGAATTTTTCAAGACTCAGACTAAAACCTTTTTTGACCGCATGCGTGGAGATTGCATCCCATATGCAGTTGCTTTTGGTGGCCGCAATCGCTTTGATTCCTTAAGCATCATGAACGGTCCTATCCAAGACAGTAAAACAGAGGTGTGGACATTTACACCTTCAGCTGTTGGTGGATTTCTCATCCAACAAGACTATCTTAAGGATGAGTCCAAACGTTTGACAGAGATTCGCATCCCCCTGAGAGATGTTTTGTATGATCCGCGTAAGGTAAGCGACCAGTTGCCTGTTGAACTTGTCTGGGAATTAAATTCTCTAATCAAACAAATTTATCCCGAAGAAAATAATTCACTCGAAAATACTTATAGTGTTGTACGCTTGATTGTGGACTTTGGTGATCGAGAAAAGTGGGCACAAATTTGGGCGGTAGAAATTATGGATCCTATTACCAAAGAGCTATACGCTAATGCCTTTTGGATGGAGCGTAACGACATCCCTGGAGGTTTCTTTACCGGAAGCGGAGAATCGCTTGAACGCTCTTTCTGGACCAATCCATTAAGCTATCGCCGAATTTCTAGAGGCGTTGGTATGGTGAAAGCCTCCTCTAGCAAGCGTAGTAAAAGCCGTTCGCCAGCAGCTCCAACCCAGGCACCAGCAACAACCCAACGCTATCGCGCCCATATGGGGATTGATTATGCTGCCCCAATCGGCACCCCCATTTTTAGTGTTGCCAATGGCAAAGTCGTACACATAGGCTTTAGCGGTGCATTTGGAAACTTAATTGTTTTAGAGCATCCGGGTAATTACAACACCTACTATGCTCACTTAAGCAATTACAACGTAGAACTTGAATTGGGTAATGAAGTAAGGCGCGGATTTGAAATTGGCTATGTCGGCTCAACCGGCAGATCAACCGGACCACACCTTCATTTTGAATTAAGAAAGAATGGTATTTACGTAGATCCCTACGGCTCCAAGACTCAACTAGATTTATGGTCTATGCGCGATAACGAAAGTGGGCAACTAACCAGAGAAATACTCTTATTGGGTAGCCCTATAAAATACAACTAATGGAGCTTAATACGTTCTGCTGTAACAAAAAAGGGTCCAATTGGACCCTGTCTGTTTGGCGGTGAATTGACTAACCTAGAACCAACACCGGCAAAGATGAATGAACGATGACTTCATGAGTCTCGCTGCCCAGCAAGATGCCCTTAATGCCTGTGCGCTTGTGCGATGCCATCACGATCACATCTGCTTTTGCTTTTTTGGCACCATCCAAGATTCCTTCAGATAGATTGTTATTAGCAATATGAATACTTTTTGCTTTAACACCAGCGCCAAGAGCTGTCACAGCCTTCTTGAATACATCATTTGCATAAGCCTCACAAACCTTGGAATGTTCTTTCTGAGAGATTCCATAACCCATAGTGCTATCCGAATAAACCATCGGAGGCAATGGATCCGAAACATACACCAAGGTAACTGCAGCGCCATCAGCCTTGGCAAGTGCAGCGACTTTCTTTAAGGATTTTTTGCTGACATCTGAACCATCTACCGGCACCAATAAATGCTTAAACATGTTGACTCCTCTTAAATTGATTTACTAACTCACTCTTTCCATCATAATGCTTATTATTAGTCTATTAAAGAATAAAGGTAACTTAATTGCTTAAGAATTTTGCTATTTACCTCTCATTTTTAGTCGCCTTAATCGTAATTGATTTGGCATGGCTGTTGGGTGTCGCAAAAAACCTGTACCGTAACGAGATGGGTGATTTGATGGCCAGCGAACCCAAACTACTTGCTGGACTTGCGTTTTATCTCCTTTATGCGCTGGGAGTCTGTATTTTTGTAATTGTTCCGGCGCTATCAAAACAGTCCTGGATATATGCACTGCAATATGGAGCCTTGTTCGGTCTATTTTGTTATATGACCTACGACCTCACCAATCTGGCAGTTGTTAGAAACTTTCCAACGCAATTGGCTTTCATTGATATTGCATGGGGCAGCCTCGTTACGGCCTTATGTGCTGGCTTTGCATACTGGGTTGGCAACCGCATCCCTTAAGTTAGCAACTCTTAAATGATTAAGACCCAACCGTAATGTTTTTTCGTCCTCGGCTACTAGATTCATTTGCCAGCTATAACCGTACCCTATTCACCAAGGATATTTTTGCTGGACTAACCGTTGGAATCGTTGCGCTTCCCTTGGCTATGGCCTTTGCAATTGCCAGCGGGCTTAAACCAGAAGCCGGCATCTTCACTGCCATTATTGCTGGTGGCCTGATTTCCCTGCTCGGCGGTAGTCGAGTTCAAATCGGCGGACCAGCAGGCGCTTTCATTGTCATTGTGTATGGCATTGTGGAGCGCTATGGCGTCCCTAATTTATTACTAGCAACGGCGATGTCAGGAGTATTTTTAGTTCTCATGGGAGTGTTTCGGCTTGGAACGCTCGTACGCTTTATTCCCATCGCAGTGATTATTGGTTTTACCAACGGGATCGCTTTTCTGATTGGCCTATCTCAAATTAAAGATTTCTTTGGACTCCAGATTGAAAAAATGCCTGCCCAGTTTTTTCAATCAGTTCATACGCTTTACTTAGCGGCAGATACCTTTAACCCAATTGCACTTGGCATAGCTTGCGGTAGCCTTGCTTTATTAATTGTCTGGAAATTATTTCAGAATCGCTTAGGTTGGCTATCACACCTACCTGGCACAGTAGTAGCCATGGTAGTGGCAACGATCGTTACTAGTGCCCTCAACTTGCCTGTAGATACTATCGGCAGTCGCTTTGGCGGAATCCCATCTGGACTTCCCGCATTTGAATGGATTCCAGTTAGCTGGGATAGCGCTCAGTACATGGTTGCACCTGCATTAACGCTTGCTATATTAGGTGCAATTGAATCTTTACTCTGCGCTCGCATTGCCGATGGGCTAATTCATGATCGCCATGAATCAAATCAAGAACTCATGGCTCAAGGCATTGCTAATTTCACTGTTCCATTTTTTGGTGGAATGCCAGCCACCGGCACAATTGCTCGCACCGTAACAAATTTGGAGAGCGGTGCTTCAACACCTATTGCTGGTCTTGTGCATGCAGCCACCTTATTGATCATCGTTTTGTTCGCAGCTCCACTTGCTAAAAATATTCCCTTAGCTAGTCTTGCCGCAATATTGATGTATATAGCCTGGAATATGGGTGATTGGCAGAAGTTTATCGATCTCAAACAGTTTCGCTTGCCATATCGCATCACCATCTTGAGCGTCTTCACTCTCACAGTTGTTTTAGATCTCACCATTGCGGTTGAAGTAGGTTTATTACTAGCCTTTATCACCTTCATTTATCGTATCTCGAGCCTCTCACGTTGCGAGACTGCTTTGGCTGCAGATTTCCCAGGGCTCAATAATAAGCAAGGAAAAATTGATGCCTACCGCATTTATGGCGCCATCTTTTTTGGTGCAGTAAAACTTCTTGAAAAGATTGAGGCAAACCTGCCATCACAAACTCTTTTGCTTGATTTGAAGAATGTGATTTACATCGACACTTCTGGCATGGATACGATTATGGAGCTAGCGCATCTGTGCAAGATTCGTAACATTCGATTAATTGTTTGTGGCTTAGCGCATCAACCGCTAGAAATGGCTGAGCGTAGTGCCTTTATTTCTTCGCTACCGCAAGACTCCTTCTATCCGGATCTGATCTCTGGGATTGAAGCGGCAACAGTTTAAGAGCGGCTTAAGAAATACAGAAGCCGCCTTTCAGTAAAGCCTCTGGCAAAACCCAGGCGCGATATAAACCAAAGCCACCCGCAGTTAAAAGTAGTAAGGCTGCCAAATACCGCACCCAAAGATATTGTCCAAACTGAGTGAGTGCTGCGGAAAATTTAGAGATCAGCAATAAGTTAGGTAATGTTCCCAAGCCAAAAGCCAACATCAAGGAGGCACCAGTCAATACGTCCCCAGATAAAAATGCGAGTGGCAAAACGCTATACACCAATCCGCAAGGCACTAAACCCCAAAGCATCCCACTGAACCAACGTGAAGGGCCTCTGGCCATACGACCCAAGTATTTAGCCCAATAAGCTGCAATTTTGGAGCTGAGCCATTTGCCCCCAAGCAATCTATCTGGCTTACCAACCCTTAGCAGGCGGATACCCATCAAAATCAAGATCAGGGACGTTAAGGCAAATAAGGGGCGCTGAATAGGAATCAGGTTTTGCTGCCAAACAACAAGCCCTAAGGCAGCAGCTAAAGCACCCAATAAGACATAAGTCGTTACCCGCCCTAAATGCATGATCAATTGCAGGTAAAAAAGCTCAGATTTAGCCCTTAAAGGGGTCTCTGGGGCTACAGGCCGCTCTATGGCCCCCGCTATACCACCGCACATCAAAGCACAGTGCCAGCCACTAACGAGAGCGCCCAAAAATACTGCAAGTAGCAGGCTGCTTGTTAACATGAAATCGATAAAAAATAGGTAAAAGCGATGATTTTCATATTAATAGAATAAACTGCCCTTATAAAGTCATTCAAATATGCATTACAAACCTACCGACACCCCAACTAGCAAATGTTCAGTCTGCGTTCTGGGTCAATTTTGTCTGCCGGTTGGACTAAACAGCAGTGAAGTTTCCCAGATAGACACTTTAGTTAAAGAGCGTGTTCACCTGCAAAAAGGAGAAAGCCTCTATCGCCATGGTGACCCATTGAGCTCCGTCTACAGCGTTCGCTTTGGCACACTCAAAACAGAGTTTTGCCTACAGGATGGTCGTCAACAAGTCATAGGCTTTCATCTTCCTGGTGAAATCTTGGGTCTTGATGGAATTGGTGAAGGTCATTACCAATCGGATGCAATTGCTCTTGAAGAGAGTGAAGTTTGCATTATTCGTTACGAAGCCTTTGAGGATTTAGCGCGACAGATCCCAGTTTTACAAAATCAGTTCCATAAAATCATGAGTCGTGAACTCACTCAAGATCAACGTCACTTACTTTCTCTTGGCACGATGCGTGCAGAAGAAAGATTGGCAGTATTTTTATTGAGTCTTTCACAACGCTTAGCTGCACGCGGCTACCTTAATAATGAATTTGATTTACGCATGAGCCGTAATGATATCGGCAGCTATCTTGGCATCCAAATTGAAACTGTAAGTCGCATGCTTTCACGCTTTGCAGAATCAGGCCTTATTCAAATTAAGCAACGTCACATTAAGCTCATTGATATGGATGGCTTATATGAACTTGCTGGAATTCCTAACCCAGATAGAACAGCCTGCGTCAGCGCAGACATTCCTGTAAAACACGCTTAAAGTAAGCCGCGGTCGATTTCTTTATTATCTGGCGCCTCTATGCCAGGCAGGATATAAGCAGTTAGTGCACTAGAGACTGCGCAAAACGTCCAAATCACAAAGAATCCAATGGTGTAAATACCCTCATCAGAAATCTCTGGGTGATAACCAAAAAACAAAAGATCTTGCGGATGAATGATCGTAAATAACAAGCCTTCTGCCATGCCAGCCACCAAAAAGGAGGGCCACAAGATCCAGATCAGCAGGCGGAACTTCATTTTTTCGCCTGGGTGTCTTTGAGTTGCTCCACCTTCAAGCCTTGCTTAACCAGACCATCGCGCAAAGGTTTATCAGCGTATAAATTTACCGCCAAGTAAATAGTGATAATGCAACCAATCATTGCAACTGCAGGGCCGCTGATTAATAACCATGGCCATAACTGCTTAAACCAAGGTTTAATAGTGTGCTCTTCTGTCATATGCATCCTCTCCATTGCCTTAACTTAACGGGGAATAATAAAAGTTGATTTTTCATCGCGCGTTCTAATAATTATTTCATCGCCAGATAATTCTTGAGCGACCACATCAAAATGAATTGGGTAATTTCCAAATTCATTTTGACCAATGGTAGTACTGACCTTAATTGGGAGCAACTGATTACTTGCCGACGAAACTTCAATTTCTTGAATTTCCCTACCTTGTGAATTCAGAATCCTTAAATCATCCAAACCCATAGCCTTAATCCGGACTTTCATTGGGTGTTCAGAGGCATTCATGATTTGAATGCGGTAAATATTCTCGATGCGAACACCTTCCACCTCACGAGCTAAAGCCCCGCGATCACGCATCACATCAACTCTCAAAGGATTACGCGTTGCGAGAGAAACGAGAAAGGCGGAAGTCAAAACCGTGATAAATGCTGTGTAAATCAACACCCGTGGACGCAAAATATGGCGAATCACACTTTGATTGGATTCCTTTTCTTCAATCGCACGCTCGGTCGTATAACGAATCAAACCCTTCGGATAGCTTACCTTTTCCATGACTTGATTGCAGGCATCAATACAAGCACCACAACCAATACACATGTATTGCAAGCCATCCCGAATATCGATGCCAGTTGGGCAAACCTGAACACAGATACTGCAATCAACACAATCACCTAAACCTAATGTAGTTTGATCTGCCGATTTGCTACGACTTCCTCTAGGTTCGCCACGAACCTTGTCATAAGTAACCAAGAAGGTGTCTTTATCAACCATCACGCTTTGGAAACGTGCGTATGGGCACATATATTTACAAACTTGCTCACGCATAAACCCTGCATTACCCCAAGTCGCAAAGCTATAGAAACATAACCAGAAAGTCTGCCAAGGGCCAAGAGACAAATGAATTAATGCAGAACCTAAGGTACTAATTGGGGTGAAATACCCAATGAAAGTAAAGCCAGTCCAGAAAGCGATTAATAGCCAAAGGAAATGTTTCGTAATCTTTAAACGCCACTTACGGAAACCCCAAGGCCACTCTTCGCCATCTAAGCGAATCCTTGCGAAACGATCCCCTTCGACCTTACGTTCGATCCACATAAAGATCTCGGTATACACCGTTTGCGGGCATGCATAGCCGCAAAATAAACGTCCAGCGACAGCTGTAAATAGGAATAAGGCTAATGCAGAAAGAATTAATAAGAGCGTGAGATAAATCACGTCTTGAGGCCAAAGAACAAGGCCAAAAATGTAAAACTTACGCTGAATTAAATCGAATAGAACTGCTTGACGATTATTCCAACTCAACCACGGTAAGCCATAAAATAGTAGTTGGGTTGCAAAGACTAATATGAATCTCCAACGGGCAAAGAGTCCTGAAACTGAGCGTGGATAAATCTTTCGCCGAACCTCGTAAAGAGACTCCTCAATAACTTCTATTGGAACAGGTTTCCCACCCGGCGAATGATCTGTCACTAAATAATTTACTTACTTAGCAGTTGCTGGCTGTTTATTGTTGGATAAACCCCAAACATAAGCTGTTAATAGCTGAATTTTCTCAGGGCTTAATACTTTGTCTTGAGCAGGCATCATTGCCATGCGACCTTTAGTTACAGTCTCAACAATTGTTGCCTCTGAGCCACCATATAACCAAACTTTATCAGTCAAGTTCGGAGCACCTAAAGCGATGTTACCTTTACCATCTGCCCCATGACAGGCCACGCAGTTCGCTTGAAATACTTCTGCACCACGGGCTGCCTTTTGGCTGTCAGTCGGTAAGCCAGAAAGGCTGCGGACATAGTTAGCAACATCTATGATTTGATTGGCATTCAATTGTGGGAATGGAGGCATTACGCCGCCACGGCCATTCACAATAGATGTTTTGATATTTTCTGGTGAACCGCCATAGAGCCAGTCGCCATCAGTCAAGTTTGGGAAGCCTTTAGCGCCACCGGCATCAGATCCATGACACTGTGCACAAGAATTCAGAAAGAGGCGTTGACCCATTTCACGCGCTTTAGGATCAGCTGCTACTTGTTCAATATCCATCTTGACATACTTAGCGTAGACAGGTTTTAACTCATCATTGGCGGCAGTCATTGAGCTCATCAAAGCGCCATCAGTGCTATAGCCCAATAAGCCAGGATAAGACCCCAGACCTGGATACAGAACTAAGTAAACAAGCGCAAAGATACAAGAAAGCAAGAACATCCACATCCACCAACGTGGCAACGGATTATTTAACTCACGTAGATCGCCATCCCATACGTGACCGGTATCAGCTACCTGACCATCTGGCTTCAAAGTTACCTTGGTCTTGCGTTGAGAAAATAATAGCCAGACGCACCAAAAAATACCGACCAATGTTACTAAGGCGATATAGGCACTCCAACCGGCACCAAGAAAGTCACTCATGATTTATCCTTACTGAATTCATCGGGAAGATCGAACGGAAGTTCGGCGGATTCTTGATTGGCAGGCTGTCTTTTTGCAGACCAAGCCCACCAAATGATTCCTATAAAAAATACCAAGCCAAGCACAGTAGAGATTGCTGAGAGATAAGGGGCAATGTTTTGCATAGTTCTCTGTCACTAAGAATTACTTAGCAACTACCTCATCAACAATAATGTATCTACGATTTACACCAAGACCCTGGAGATAAGCAATCAATGCATCCTCTTCAGTTTTGCCTTCCAACTCTTTAGGTGCATTTGCAATTTGCTCGTCAGTGTATGGAACACCCAAGCGGCGCATGGCAGTCATATGAGAGGAAATAGTGTCTGCAGCAGCTGGCTTTTGCAAATATGGGTAAGCAGGCATATTGGACTCAGGCACTACGTCACGCGGATTACGCAAGTGAATACGATGCCAATCATCAGAATAGCGACCACCTACACGGGCCAAATCTGGGCCAGTACGCTTACTACCCCATAAGAATGGGTGATCAAACACAGACTCGCCAGCCAATGAGTAAGGACCGTAACGCTCAACTTCTGAACGCAGTGTACGAATTTGTTGTGAATGGCAACCCAGACAACCTTCCCGTTGATAGATATCACGGCCAGCTAAGCGTAAAGCTGAATAAGGCTCAACGCCTGGGCTTGGCTCAGTTGTTGAGTGTTGGAAAAACAAAGGCACGATCTGCACCAAACCGGCAATTGAGATTGCCGCAATAGTAGCGATGATCAACCAACCAACATTACGCTCAAGCGTTTCGTGGGAAAAAAATCGACGTTGTTCTGACATGTTCTTATCCTTAATGAGCTGCTACAGACGTTTGTGGAATTGCGGCGTCAATGAATGTTTTACCAATCACTGTTTTATAGACGTTGTAAGCCATTACAAACATACCGCTTAAGTAACACAGGCCGCCTAACAAACGAATGACATAGAAGGGATAAGTTGCTTTTACAGACTCTACAAAGCTGTAAGTCAAAGTTCCATCTGGTTCAAATGCTCTCCACATCAAGCCTTGCATTACCCCAGCAATCCACATGGCAGCGATGTAAATCACTACACCGATTGTTGCAATCCAGAAATGTAGTTCAATTAGCTTCGTGCTGTACATATCTCTTTGCCCAACCAAACGTGGAATGAGGTAGTACAAGGAGCCAATAGTAATCATGGCAACCCAACCAAGAGCGCCAGAGTGAACGTGGCCAATAGTCCAGTCCGTGTAATGAGACAAGCTATTCACCGTCTTGATAGACATCATGGAACCTTCGAAGGTAGACATACCGTAGAAGGACAAGGCAACTACCAAGAATTTCAAGATCGGATCACGGCGCAATTTGTACCATGCGCCAGACAGCGTCATGATGCCGTTGATCATGCCACCCCATGACGGTGCCAATAAGATCAATGAGAAAACCATACCTAAAGACTGAGTCCAGTCTGGCAAGGAGGTGTGCTGTAAGTGGTGAGGACCAGCCCACATATAGGTAAAGTTCAGCGCCCAGAAGTGGACAATCGATAAACGATATGAGTAGATTGGACGCTCAGCTTGCTTTGGAATGAAGTAGTACATCATGCCTAAGAAGCTGGTAGTCAAAAAGAAGCCTACTGCATTATGTCCGTACCACCACTGAATCATCGCGTCTTGCGCTCCAGCATATGCTGAGTAAGACTTGAAGAGACTTGCTGGCATTTCCATATTGTTAACGATGTGCAATACCGCAATCGTCAAAATGTATGCACCAAAGAACCAGTTAGAAACGTAAATGTGTTTAGTCTTGCGCTTGATCACAGTACCAAAAAACACAACTGCATATGCAACCCAAACGACCGTGATTAATAAATCGATTGGCCACTCGAGTTCGGCATACTCTTTAGAAGTAGTAATACCCAATGGCAAGGTAATCGCAGCAGACACAATGACTGCCTGCCAACCCCAGAATGTAAATGCCGCTAGCTTGTCACAAAAGAGTCGTACCTGACATGTGCGTTGAACAATGTAATAGGACGTTGCGAATAAAGCCGAACCACCAAAAGCAAAAATCACCGCATTGGTGTGCAAAGGACGCAAGCGACCATAGCTAAGCCAAGGAATATTAAAAGTGATTTCAGGCCAGATGAGCTGCGCTGCGAGGATAACCCCCACGAGCATGCCAACAATCCCCCAAAGCACAGTAACGATGGCAAATTGGCTGACAACCTTGTAATTGAAGGTATCTTGATTACTCCCCACGGTAAGTCCCATGGTTTCTCCTTTTTTGTGACCAAACAGCGACATAATCCAAATAGACTGAATTGATTATCAAAGTAGAGCCCTGAGGGGGATTTGATCTATATCAAAAAGGGTGGGGCAAATTCAGACTGTACTTCTAATGGAAACCCTAGATTGATTTAGCTATTTATATATATAGCTATTATTGAGAGTGTTTACTAACTTACTTGGATTTTGGAGTGTCGTCATCCATCAAAATCGCTTCGCCGGGACCGTCTAAATCGTCAAATTGCCCACTTTTAATGGACCAACGCAAAATCCAGACTAAGAGACCGACCAGAACTAGTGATAACGGGATGAGCAGAAATAGACTTTCCATCCCTCTAGTCTAAGCTTTTCGTAAACGCCAAGCATTTAATGTCACGGCAAGCGAAGAAAGTGACATACCAATTCCCGCAACCCAGGGGTTGACTAAACCCATCATTGCAGCAGGAATGGCTATCAAGTTATACGCTAGAGCCCACCATAAATTTTCTTTAATAATGGTTTGAGTCTTATCAGCTAACCGCAAAGTTTTTGCTAGAGGCTCGAGTGAGATGGCCGTCAGAATTGCATCAGCCCCTGCTGCTGCCAATGGCGCCCCTGCGCCAACTGCGATTGAGATATCGGCACGAGCAAGTAAAGGTGCATCGTTTACACCATCGCCAATAGCCCAGACGAAACGACCTTCTTTTTGGATTCGCTCAATGTAATCATATTTATCTTCGGGAGTGCATCCACCTTGATAGTGATTGATACCAACATGATTAGCCCACCATCTAACGGTGGCACGATCATCTCCAGAAACCAAATGTACAGTGATGTTTCTAGACTTCACTACTTTTATAAACTGCTCCAGTCCAGGTCTTGGTGTATCCAAGAATACAAAGCTGGCAATTAAACCTTGTGCGTCTGCCAAATGCACTTGGCCATATTGTCCTAATTGAGCACCCTGCTCTATACCTATCCATAAAGCGCTTCCTAAGCGATAAGCTCCCGAACTCAAGCCTTTACCTAACTGATTAATGACTGGCTCACCCAATAAAGGCAAGGATAGATTCTCAGCTTCTGCGGCACGCATCAAAGAAAGTGCCAGAGGGTGTCTTTGTCCAGCTTCTATAGCTGCAGCTAAAGCTAAAGCATCTTCACCGTGATAGCCTGCTCGCAAATTAATAATCTCTTGTAGCTCTGGTTGCCCCATTGTCAAGGTGCCTGTTTTATCCAACACCAAATCCGTTGTCTTTACTAAACCTTCCATCACATGACCGCGGACGATCAATAAACCTAATTTAGTGACGGCGCCTTGCGCAGCAGCCATTGCAGTGGGTACCGCTAGCGATAGAGCACAAGGGCAGCTTGCAACCAGAACTGAAACCAAAACAGTCCATGCGCGACTAGGATCGAAGTACAACCAAATAGCTGAGGAAGCAAACGCACCCAACAACAAGAAGGCTACAAAATAAGCAGTCCACTTTTCTGCAAGACTCACCATTACTGGCTTAGCAAGCAATGCTTGATCCAATAAAGAGGCAATGCCTGCGATACGTGTTGACTGCCCCACCGCCTCGATTCTCATCAACAATGGATTGAGAATGTTATGGGTGCCAGCGTATATGCGATCCCCAATTTTTTTCTCAACGGGTTTGGATTCACCAGTCAATAAAGATTCATCTAAAGCGCTGGGATTCTCAATCAAGATGCCGTCCGCTGGCACTACCTCACCAGGAGAAACACGTAGCACATCACCTGGATTGCAATTGACGACAGGGACAACTTCAATTTCTTGTGAAGTTGGGTAATTCAATGCACGCTCACACGTTGCAGGCAATTGCTTTGCCAAAGCCTCGGCTCCGCCTTGTGCATCTTGTCTAGCCAATAATTCCACATATCTTGCCGCCAAAATGAATGCAACAAACATAGTGATAGAGTCAAAATAGCTATGGCCTGCGCCAGTGACTAAATTGATTGTGCCTGCGGTAAATGCCAGGGCAAGAGCTAAAGCAATTGGCACGTCCATACCCAACATGTGGGTTTGCTTGAACAACTGAAGACTACGCCAAGCCGCTTGGAATATTGGTCCTGCTGAATACACCATTACTGGCACAGTCAAGGCCCAACTCGTCCAACCTAAAAGGACTTCAAACTCAGGCGTAATATCAGCCCCAACATAGGTAGGCCACGCATACATCATGACTTGCATCATGCCCAGCATTGCCACGCCAAGTCGCAGAAGAAGGCTGCGCCTTTCTTTTTTTGCCCTGTCTAAGGATTGAGAAGGTTCAAATGGCCAAGCCTCATAACCAATTCGCTCAATCTCAAACAGCAATCTAGCTAGACTTGTTTTGTCGGGGGAAAAACGCACCATCACTTTTTGTGTGACGTAATTAATTTGCACATCCTGTACGCCTGCATTACGACGTAAATGTTGCTCACACAACCAAACACAAGCTGCACAACGAATTTTCTCTAAGCGCAGTGTTGCCTCAAGATCACCCGCCTCTGCAGATGGACGAGTAAAGCGACCTCGCAACGATGGGTCATCATAGGGCTTCAGTTTTTCTGGAATCTCATTACTAGCGAGATAGGCTGCTGGCTTATCGCCAGACTGAGATCGCCTGGCATAAAAAACTTCCAATCCTTCGCCATGAATGGTTTGTGCAATCGCCATACAACCTGGACAACAGAATGGATGGGTCACGCCACCCAGTTCTGCCTCGATTAATTCGCTTGGGAGAATCTGGCTTGAACAGTGATAGCAAACTAAAGAATTCTTCTTATTCATCTGCTCATTTATCTGCTCATTTATCTGCTTACTCATGCGCGCACGGAACTACCCCAACCCCTACGACGCTCATAAATAACAAACAGAACGCCCCACATCACAATAGCAATGTATGCCCACACCCAAGCAACTTGCGAGGTACGAGAACCAGAGATATCTAGAACGAAGCCAAAAATAGCAGGTCCCAATAAGCCACCACCAAAACCCATTAAGGAGTGCAGACCCATAGCGGCGCCCTTGATATTTTCTTGTGCACTCATCACCAAGCCCGCAGTGAGTGTTGAGGAATCTGCCATGATGAATACGGCATGCCCGATAGCTAGAGCAACAATCAACCACCACGACTGACCAGTTGAACAAGCGAATGCAATACCCAATACAGCACTTGTGAGCATCACAATACACACCCACTTTTGACGACCGACTCTCAATGCAATTTCATTCCCCAGTATGGAAGAAGGCACACCAAAAAAGTTAATTACTCCCGCCAAGGTTGTAGCAGTCAAAAAGAATGTCTCCCCAGAAGCGACCGCACAAAATGCAAAGAAGGCAACAATCCAACTTCGAGAAGCAAAAAGTTCTAGGGTGTGTGCGGTATAACCAAAAATATAGCCCGATGCATTCTTGTCCTGCAAAACTAATTTCCATTTATCTATAGGAAAAATATCATGTAAACGAATATGAATAGGGCCCTTCCATTTCTCATGCTGAAGCGCCGGGATCAGCAATAGGACAATCAGAAACGCACCAAATGGACCCAAGGCAATCAGACCAAATACATAATGCCAACCGAGTGCGTTTAAAATCCAGCCTGAACATAAATAAGAAAAGCCTGTACCAATGCCAAAGAAGGCGGTATAGAAAGCAATATGGCGTGTTAACTCACCTGACTGAATCCGATCAGACAAAATTTTAAGTCCCGGCATATAGGTACCAGCAAGACCTGCGCCATTCAAAGCCATAAAAAATAGTGCCGTCCAAAAGTTATAAGCCAATAAGCCCATACCTAAAAGTCCTGCAGTAGCGGCGAGACCGCCTATGAGATAGACCTTACGAGCATCAACTCGATCAGTTAATGCGGTAGCCAAAGGAACAGCAAGCATGTAACCAAAGAAGAAGGCGCTAGCAATTAAACCTGACTGCAAATTAGTTAAACGCCACTCTTCTTGCAAAGCAGTAAGAACAACAGCGTAGCAAGCAAAGCCCAATAAAGCACAGGTTTGTGCCATGAGCATAAGAGGGGTATAACCGGCTGAACGAAAGCGCATAAATAGTCAGTAGAAACGTGAACTCATTCTACTCGCCCAGAATAAAAGAGACCCGTTACACTACTAAAAACAAGATGGAGACAGCATGAAAAGTAAATCATTTACTGGTAGCCTACTGCAGTTCGGTATTAGCCTCTTTATTGGCTTTGCGAGTCCACTAGCAATTGCCGACAACTATCCCTCAAAACCCATTAAAGCAATAGTTCCTTTTGCTCCTGGAAGTACTACAGACCAAATTGGGCGTGCTTTTGCAGCAAAAATGTCTGAGACATTAGGCCAGCCAGTGGTTATTGAAAATCGACCCGGAGCAAATGGACTCATTGGCGCAGACTTTGTGGCTAAAGCCCCTGCGGATGGATACACGATTTTATTTGGCACTAACAGCACTAATGCTGCCCTTAAAAGCTTGGTAAAAAATCTTCCCTACAACCAAGATACTGCCTTTACCCCTATTGGATATTTTGGATCGGCCCCACTCATCATTGCCGTTAACAATGATGTACCCGTAAAATCTCTTAACGGATTTGTATCACTTGCTAAAGCGAACCCAGGAAAAGTCACCTTTGCTTATGCAAGTACCTCACAGCGCGTTTCTTCAGAAATGCTAGCTAGCTTTGCTGATATCAAAATGACTGGGGTATCGTATAAGAGTGGCCCTAATGCAATGACCGATTTAATAGGTGGTCAGGTCAATATGTTCACCTCTGACTTTGGAGTTTCTTTACCTCAAGTGCAAGCAGGAAAGATCCGTGGTCTAGCCGTAACTTCATTGAAGCGCTCACCGGTGATTCCAGAATTACCCACCGTGAATGAGGCGCTGGGTACAAAAGGCTATGAACTGATCGCCTTCTTCGCAGCATTTGGTCCAGCAGGTATGCCAAAAGATGCCATTCTGAAACTCAATCAAGCCATCAACAACGCTGCTAAATCAAAAGATCTTGTGGAAAGACTTTCTGCGAATGGTTTTGAAACTCAGCCCGGCACACCCGAAGCACTCGGACAAAAAATTAAGCTAGAAACTGCCAAGTGGGCAAAGGCTATTAAAGAAGCCGGCATGGAGCCAGATTAACCTAAAGTTTCATTGCTGACTAAGATTTGGAGAGTCTTGGAAACCATTAGAGCGATAAGTTAGCACTAAGGTATCTCGATAGCCATAATTTGTTAAAGGCTGAATGGGTGTGGATTCATGAATCATGCGTTGATCATTCATCAATAATAAAGACCAGGGTTGCGTAAGAGTAAACCGCAAGCCTGCAGAACCAGAGGTATCAAATATTCTGGTCTCGCCACCCTTAATACCCGAGCGATTCAATAAGAAGACTGCTACGAAATCAACGCCATCACGATGAGCGCCTTCCGGTGTTGGACGCCCGATTCCATCAGTAGTATCAATCCGAAATTGATGCGCCTCAACAAACCAGGTATTTACAGGTTTCAGACCATTTAGGATATGGGCGAGCCCGAGCAATACTGATTGCCAAGCGGGATTACTTAATAACTCACCTTGAATGGGTTCAAACCAACGTTCAATACCACCATGCAACGCGTTGTAATCAAGTGACTGCCAATGCGCGCGATGTGGTACCAAAGCAAGATCATCACCCTTAATCTGGTAGCTTGCATGACGACGAAAGCGATAACGACCGCCATCTTTTAAATAAGGGTCGCGCGGCAACTTTTCCCAAAACTGCGTGAGACTTTGAAGACTAGGCAATGCAACATGACTAAATTCGGCAACAGTCTCTGCAGTGACAACTGCAAAGCCGTCATTGCGCAAAGCCTGATCTATCTGCTTGAGAGGGGTCAGTGGAGGCGCAAGGCTAGCAATCGTCATTTATCTATTTTAGGTCAAGTAGCAGCAATTCGTTAATCCAACTGAGCCCCTGATGCTTTCACAATTTTTGCCCACTTTGCCAGCTCATCTTTTAGCAAAGTAATCAACTTGGTAGTGGGCACAGGGGCAAGATCCAATCCCTGCGCAGATAACTTCTCACGCACCTCTGATTTGGCCATGGTCTTATCCATTGCTATCTGCACTTTCTTCACAACATCTGCACTGACACCGATAGGTGCAAAGATCGCAACCCAAACCTCGCCTACGCAATCAGGGTAAGTTTCCGCAATCGTCGGAATTTCTGGGGCAGCGCTCGATCGCTTTGCAGAGCTAATGGCAATCGCTTGCAGCTTGCCAGCTTTAATGTAATTTAACGCAGATGGCAAACTTGCGAACGCTAAAGGAACCTGTCCGCCCAGCACATCATTAATAGCGGGTGCTACCCCTTTATAAGGAATATGTTGCATGTCAACGCCAGCACTGGCATTGAGCATAGCGCCCAATAAATGACTAATCGTGCCATTACCAGCCGAGGCGTAGGAGAGCTCGCCAGGCTTTTTCTTGGCTGCAGCAATCACATCGGCTAATGTTTTATATGGTGAGCCTGGCGGCGATACCAATACATAAGGTGTGGCGCCAATGTAATAGAGCGGTACAAAATCATTTACGGGGTCAAAGCCAGGATTTTTATAAAGAGAGGGATTGATAGCTTGAGCACTATTAATAGTGAGCAATAAGGTATAGCCATCCTTGGCTGAGCGCGCAACGCTTTGGGTGCCAATATTGCCGCCAGCGCCAGGTCTATTTTCCACCACAATGGAGGCGCCAATAGATTCACCAAATGCAGGCGCAATCAAACGCGCAACAATATCGTTAGTACCACCTGCTGCCTGAGGAACAACCATTGATATAGGCTTATTGGGATAGCCTTGCGCCTGAGCCCCAAAGGAAATAGCAAGGCCCAGTACGAACAATATTTTTTGAAATTTTTTATTCATTCAGCTTCCTCAGGTATTAGTTTCTGTACGCGCAATTCATTTTTAGGGATACCACTAAAGTGTTGTGTTCGTTACCGATGGAGATATTTTTGCCCTTTAGTTGACTCAATTTTTTTAGTTGACTACCCTGCGCCATCGCAAAATCAACTCCAGATTAGGTTTTTTGCATTATGCCCCGAGCATGGTATTAGGAAAAGGTTTCAAAACGAATCACCTAAATCAAGATAAGATGAGGCTTTTTAAGCACCCCAAAGATCATGATAAATTCAGCTAAAACGAAGGTAGCCCTAGTCACCGGTGCAGGAACTGGGATTGGCAAGGCGGCAGCCAAGGCGCTCCTCAAAGGGGGTTATCAAGTGGTTTTAACCGGGCGTAATCTAAATAAACTAGAAAAAGCCATTGTCGATATCGGTGGTGATCAGAACAATTGCCTTGCCGTTGCTTGTGACGTTGGCAAACCTGAAGAAGTCAAAAGGCTATTTACGGCGCTTAGCAATCAGTTTGGGCATATTGATGTCCTATTTAATAACGCCGGCATGGGTGCCCCAGCAATCCCCATGGAAGAACTGAGTTACGAACAATGGATGAATGTGGTGAACGCCAATCTCTGTGGAGCATTCTTGTGCTCGCAAGAGGCAATTCGCATGATGAAAGCCCAGTCTCCTCAAGGCGGCAGAATTATCAATAACGGCTCGATCTCTGCGCATGCACCGCGCCCAATGTCAGCGCCCTATACCGCCACAAAACATGCTATCAGTGGCTTAACTAAATCCATTGCATTGGATGGGCGCCCATTCAAGATTGCTTGCGGGCAAATTGATATCGGCAATGCCGCTACAGAGATGACTGAACGCATGGCTGCTGGAATTATGCAAGCCGATCAATCCATTAAGGTGGAGCCGCGCATGGATGTAGATCACGTCGGAGAAGCTGTACTGCACATGGCTCAGCTCCCACTAGAAAGCAATATTCTCTCGATGACTATTATGGCAACCAATATGCCATTTGTCGGCAGAGGCTAATCCTTACTGGCGAACTTGATTTACAAGTAGGCGGACATTCTTTTCGCCTACTTTGATTGTTTGTGCCGCAGAGATGAGATCCCCTGCTTCTGGCTTAGCCATACCAGTCTTTGAGATACGCACCTCCACACTTGCGTCAACTAACTGCGAGAGAGGTGCACTAGGGTTCATAGCCAAGGCATCATTCAAACTAAAGCGCATCGGAAAATCCGTTGCAGGCACTTTTAAGACGGCAACTGGCATGCGCTCACCCGGCTTACGAGCTATCACCATCACAATATCGCCAGGCTTAATGTTGGATTTGAGTTCGGCAGCTATTTCAATCTTGCCGCTGATTTCTTTTCCGGAAGATACGACAGGAGTTGAAGCGGGAGTAGATAAGCCACCCTTAGAGCGTGCTTCAGCAATCGAGCCTTTAATAGCGCGAGCATCATCCGTATCTGGCGGCAGTTGCTGCGCCAGCCTTTCCCAACTTTGCACCGCTAGTTTGTAATTACCAGCGTTGTAGGAGGCTGTTCCAGAAAGCCAAAGCGCCATTAAATTATTAGGGTCCAGTTTTAGCGCTTGATTAATGAGCTGCAAGGGCTTGCCAGCAAAATTACCATTTGCATTGCTAGCCAATACATCAGCGTAGTCAGCCAATAACTGTGGATCTGAATCTACAAAGCTACCAGCGCGCTCATAAGCTTTAGCGGCATCTTCATTGCGACCCAAGATTCGATATGAACGAGCCAACATCGCCCACCCTTTTAAATTCGTTGGGTCTTTTTCCATCTTGGTAGCAAACTCAGCCACCATTTTTTCAACACTCTCTTGAGTAATAGGATTTTCAGAATTTCTTTGGGCTACACGAACAAGGTCACCTAAAGAAAAATAGAGTGCAGAAGAAATTAAGATAACAAAGATGCATAAACCGATAGCTGTTTTCTTCGCCGAGCCAGCAACTTCCCGATCATCCTCCTCAAGCGTGTCTTGAAAAAGACTTTGACGCATTTCTGCATGGGCAATTTCATAATCAATAGAATTAATTACGCCAGATTGATGTTCGGTCTCCAATTTATCAAGCTCTTCTCGATAAATAGTGGCATTCATCTGACGACGTGATGTTGCCTTGCTCTGCGCAGGAAATATAAAAGGTCGCAGCAGCAATACCAAGACCAAGACAAGAAGTAGGAAAGCAGGAATCAAAAAGCTAGTCACCGAATTCATCCTTCTTTGTTATCGGCCGCGTTTAGCATGGCATCGATTTTCTGATTATCAGAATCCGTCAGAGTAATAGTAGGAATACTGCTGTTTCTGCGTCTTAGATACATCAATAAGCCAGCAATACCAATGCCTAAAATGACAAATGGTCCAATCCATAGCAGCCACGTCACTGGTTTGACTGGTGGACGATAGAGCACAAAGTCGCCATAGCGCTCAACCATGAAGGAACGAATTTGATCATCGCTTTTACCCTCTTTAATCAGAATGCGAATTTCGCGACGCAAATCATTTGCTAAATCAGAGCGTGAGCCAGCCAAAGATTCGTTCTGGCATACCAGACAACGCATTTCTTCAGAAATACTGATGAGGCGTTGCTCTGTTACGGGATCATCCGCCAAAGGAGCCGCTTCATTCGCAATCGCGCTACTCAGGCTCAATACACAAACAAAAATTAAGAAAAAATGTCTCATGATTTCTTAAGCTCAGTCAGCATGGGATAAATTTTCTGATTCAATAAATTCATCGTTAGTGGGCCAATATGCTTAAAGCGAATCACGCCTGCTTTATCAATGATATAAGTCTCAGGCACACCGTAGACACCATAATCAATTCCAACACGGCCATTACCATCAAATGCAGAAAGAACATAAGGATTGCCTTGTTTTACCAGCATTGCCAAGGCATCTTCACGCTTATCTTTGTAGTCTAGGCCAATCACTGGCGCTATTTGAGATTTTGCTAGCTCGACTAAAACAGGATGCTCTTCACGGCAAGCAACGCACCAAGATGCCCATACATTCAGTATCCATACTTGACCCTTCATGCTGGCCGGCGAAAATGTTTTATTGGCTTCAGTTAGCTGAGCAACCTCAAATGCAGGCGCCGTCTTATTAATTAATGGCGATGGTACTTCGTGTGGATCACGATTTAATCCGATAGCCAAAAAGACTACCAAACCTATAAACAATACAAGCGGAATTAAAAACTTTGCTTTCATGAGAATTTGCTCTTCAGTTTTAGCCGATAACGCTTATCCGACATAGCCAATATCCCACCTAAAGCCATTAGCAAGCAACCGCCCCAAATCCAGTCAACAAAAGGCTTGTAATAAACGCGTACAGCCCAAGACTGATCTCCGAGCTCTTCACCTAAAGACACATAAATATCACGAGTTAGTCCCGCATCAATCGCCGCCTCAGTCATTGGCATTGTTGATGAAAAATAGCTTCTCTTCTCTGGATAAAGACTGATCTGGTCACTGCCATTCTTTGATAATAGAAATGTACCGCGCATCGCTTGATAATTTGGACCAGGAGCGGTATTTACAGTCTTTAGCTGAATTTGATAACCGCCAACACTGACTGTATCGCCAGCTGACATACGCACATCTTTTTCTTCTTGGTAAGCACCCACCATCGTGACACCGATGACAAAAACTGCAATCCCTAAATGCGCTACTTGCATACCAATAAAAGAACGTGTGGGCTTACCAGCTTTAGCTTGGCGAACGATTTGCATACAGCCAGAAGCGATTACCCAAAAAGCCAGCATGAAACCCATGCCTGCAAGCCAAGTAAATTGACCCATGATCATCGGGATTGTTATCCCCGCAATCAAAGCGACTACGCCAGCCAGCCATAAACGCTTAATGATGGTGAGTAAGTTGCTTTGCTTCCAGCTCGTCCAAGGACCAATGCCCATCAATACCAATAATGGAACCATGATAGGAACAAATACGCTATTGAAATAAGGGGGGCCAACAGAAATCTTACCGAGATGTAATGCATCAATCAGCAATGGATATAGCGTACCCAGCAAAACAGATCCAGCAGACACAACCAAAAATACATTACCGAGCAAGATAAATGTTTCTCTAGAGCTCAGACTAAATTTACCGCCCATCGAGCTCTTAGGCGCACGCCATGCGTAAAGGAGCAGCGATGAACCGACCACTAACGACAAAAAGATGAGGATAAAAATGCCACGTCTTGGATCGGTTGCAAATGCGTGCACCGAGGTCAATACACCTGAGCGAACTAAAAAGGTGCCTAGCAGCGATAAAGAGAATGCTGTAATCGCTAGGAGCACGGTCCAACTCTTAAAGCCGCCGCGCTTTTCGGTAACCGCTAATGAATGCAATAAAGCGGTGCCGACTAGCCACGGAATGAATGAGGCATTCTCAACAGGATCCCAAAACCACCATCCACCCCAACCCAATTCGTAATAAGCCCACCAGGAACCAAGAGCGATTCCAAGGGTCAAGAAAACCCACGCGGCAGTAGTCCAAGGGCGTGACCAACGCGCCCAAGCGGCATCTAATCTACCTGACAGCAAAGAGGCAATCGCAAAGGCAAAAGCTACTGAGAAGCCAACATAACCCATATATAGCATTGGCGGATGA
>CANCPL010000009.1:0-44628 GCA_947380065.1 Burkholderiaceae bacterium
TCGTTATAATTACTTTTTCCAACAGAGCTAAAGCGATGACCAAATACGTTTTTGTCACTGGTGGTGTGGTTTCTTCTTTAGGGAAAGGAATCGCAGCTGCCTCGCTTGCCGCGATTCTCGAATCCCGCGGCCTGAAAGTCACCCTCCTAAAATTAGACCCCTATATCAACGTTGATCCGGGAACCATGAGTCCACTCCAGCACGGTGAGGTTTTTGTAACCGAAGATGGCGCAGAAACTGATTTGGATTTGGGCCACTATGAACGCTTCGTTTCTGCGAAGATGCGCAAAAGCAATAACTTCACTACTGGTCAGATTTATGAATCAGTGATTAGTAAAGAGCGCCGTGGTGAATATCTTGGAAAAACAGTTCAAGTTATTCCACACATAACTAATGAAATTCAGGCTTTTGTAGAGCGGGGCGCTAAGGCCAGTCACGATGGTAAGGCTGATGTTGCGATATGCGAAATTGGCGGTACTGTTGGTGATATTGAATCTCTCCCATTTTTAGAAGCTGCTAGGCAGATGAGTCTGCGCTTGCCTGTACATGATTGCGCTTTTGTTCACCTGACCCTTGTGCCTTATATCAACAGTGCTGGTGAGTTAAAAACCAAGCCTACCCAGCATTCAGTCCAAAAGCTTCGCGAGATAGGCATCATGCCGACCGTATTGCTCTGCCGTGCTGATCGGCCCATTCCAGAAGATGAGCGCGCAAAGATTTCTCTCTTCTCAAATGTTCGCGAGGAAGCGGTAATTTCTGTATGGGATGTAGACACAATCTATAAGATCCCCGAAATGCTTCACGCTCAGAGAATGGATGATTTGATTTGTCGAGAACTAGATCTCAAAGCAAAACCAGCAGACCTCTCTGTATGGGCTAATTTAGTTTATGAAATGGCAAACCCACAACATGAAGTAACCATTGGTATGGTCGGCAAATATGTTGAGCTAACTGAATCTTATAAATCACTTATTGAAGCCTTGCGACACGCTGGCATTCATACGCATACACGCGTCAACATTAACTATATTGACTCAGAAGTCATTGAAAAAGATGGCATTGATTGTTTGGAAAACCTAGATGCTATTTTGGTTCCTGGTGGCTTTGGTAAACGCGGCACAGAAGGCAAGATTGCAGCTATTCGTTATGCCCGTGAAAACAATGTGCCTTATTTAGGTATTTGTTTAGGTATGCAATTGGCAGTGATTGAATTTGCACGCCACGTAGCCAACCTTACTAAAGCAAACAGCACTGAATTTGAACCTCAGACAGAGCAACCTGTTGTTGCCCTCATTACTGAGTGGCTTGATAGAGAAGGCAACGTTGAAAAACGTAGCAATGACTCTGATCTGGGTGGAACTATGCGCCTTGGCTCACAGCGTTGCCCAGTGAAAGCGGGTACCTTGGCGCACCGTATTTATGGTGCAGAAGTAAACGAGCGTCATCGTCATCGTTATGAGGTCAATAATACTTACGTGCCACAGTTGGAGCAGTCTGGCTTAATAATTTCAGCTAGAACACCTAATGAAGATTTGCCAGAAATGATGGAGTTGCCTGCATCTATTCACCCTTGGTTCTTTGGAGTTCAGTTTCACCCTGAATTCACCTCAACCCCGCGTGATGGCCATCCCTTGTTCTCTGCATTTATTAGTGCTGCACTTGAGCACCAAAAAGCTGCTGAGAAGCAAGCTGCATAAAGGAAGAGTATGAGCGCATTCAAACTATGTGGATTTGATGTTGGTTTAGATCATCGTTTCTTTTTGATTGCTGGTCCTTGCGTGATTGAATCCGAGCAATCTGCGATTGATATAGCTGGCCAGTTAAAGGAAATCACTTCTACATTAAAGATTCCATTTATTTACAAGTCTTCATTCGATAAAGCGAACCGTTCTTCAGGCACCTCTTTTCGTGGACTGGGGATGAATAAAGGTTTAGAGATTTTGGCTAAAGTCAAAAAACAAGTTGATGTTCACGTGCTCACTGATGTTCATGACATTAGTGAGATTACTGATGTAGCTAGTGTTGTTGATGTATTGCAGACACCGGCATTCTTATGCAGACAAACTGACTTTATTCGTGCCTGCGCACAAAGTGGTAAGCCTGTGAATTTCAAAAAAGGTCAGTTTCTTTCGCCTCACGAAATGCTTAACGTGATTGATAAGGCTCGTGCTGCTGCATCTGAAAAAAATCTCACTGATCAATTTATGGTGTGTGAACGCGGAGCTTCCTTTGGTTATAACAATCTTGTTTCGGACATGCGTAGCTTGGCAATTTTGCGCGAATCAAGAGCCCCAGTAGTTTTTGATGCAACGCATTCAGTTCAACTTCCTGGTGGCCAAGGTAGTTCAAGTGGTGGGCAGCGTGAATTTGTACCCGTTTTGGCCCGTGCTGCCATAGCAGTCGGAATTAGCGGTCTCTTTATGGAGACTCACCCAGATCCTGCTAATGCGTTATCGGATGGTCCTAATGCGGTTCCCTTGAATCGCATGAAAGAGCTACTTGAATCTTTAGTGGCTATAGACAACGTGGTGAAGTCAACAGGTTCATTTTTAGAAGATAGCTTTAAGTAATTATTTAAATCCATTTCATATTGTTTTAAGGAGAAGGTGCATGAGTGCCATTGTTGACATCATCGGTAGAGAAGTTTTAGATTCACGTGGTAACCCAACGGTTGAATGCGATGTTTTGCTTGAGTCTGGCGTTATGGGTCGTGCAGCCGTGCCTTCAGGTGCTTCAACTGGATCACGAGAAGCAATTGAGTTGCGTGATGGCGATAAGACTCGTTACTTAGGCAAGGGTGTTCTTAAGGCAGTTCAAAATATTAATATTGAAATTGCAGAATCTATTCTTGGCCTGGATGCAAGTGAGCAAGCTTTTTTAGATCGCACTTTAATCGAGTTAGATGGTACTCATAACAAAGCGCGCTTGGGTGCTAATGCAACTTTGGCTGTATCGATGGCAGTTGCTAGAGCGGCTGCAGAAGAGGCGGGCTTGCCTTTGTACCGTTACTTTGGTGGTTCAGGCGGCATGCAATTACCAGTGCCGATGATGAATATTGTCAATGGCGGGGCGCACGCGAATAACAGCTTAGATATTCAAGAGTTCATGGTGATGCCGGTTGGTGCAGAGAATTTCCGTGATGCGTTACGCTGCGGTGCTGAAATTTTCCATGAGTTGAAGAAGATTTTGGGTGCTCAGGGTATGCCAACTACCGTTGGTGATGAGGGTGGCTTTGCACCAAACTTTAAGAGTAATCATGAGTGTCTGCAGACCATTATGAAAGCTATTGAAGGTGCCGGCTATCAGGCGGGCAAAGATGTGGTTTTGGCCTTGGATTGTGCCGCTAGCGAGTTCTATAAAGATGGTAAGTACCATTTGTCTGGTGAAGGCTTACAGCTCAGCTCAAGCGAGTTCTCAGATTACCTTGGTAATTTAGCGGATCAGTTCCCAATCGTTTCGATTGAGGATGGTATGCATGAGGGAGATTGGGATGGCTGGGCAGATATCACCAAAAAACTCGGCAAGAAGATTCAATTAGTGGGTGATGATTTATTTGTTACCAATACCCGTATTCTCCAAGAAGGAATTGATAAGGGAATTGCCAATTCCATCTTGATCAAGATTAACCAAATTGGCACTTTGACAGAAACATTTGCTGCAATTGAAATGGCCAAACGTGCAAATTACACTGCAGTAATTTCACATCGCTCAGGCGAAACCGAAGATAGCACTATTGCAGATATTGCTGTTGGCACGAATGCTGGTCAAATCAAGACAGGCTCTTTATCTCGCTCTGATCGTATTGCTAAATATAATCAACTCTTGCGTATTGAAGAGGATTTGGGTGATGTTGCAACTTATCCAGGAAAGTCTGTTTTCTATAACCTCAAACGCTAAGTTTGAGTTATAGCTGAGCTCTTCAATAGCCTATGCGGATAGTCATTTATTCCATGCTGGTATTGCTAATTGCAATCCAGTATCCGCTTTGGCTTGGAAAGGGTGGATGGCTTAAGGTATATGAGATGGAGCGACAAGTTGAGCTTCAAGAGGCTAAAAATAGCCTCTTAGCTCTGCGTAATGCCAAGCTATCTGGTGATGTAAAAGATCTTAAAGATGGAACTCGTGCCATCGAAGAACGAGCCCGTGTTGAGCACGGCTTAATTAAAGAGGGCGAGTTTTTTGTGCAAATATTGCCTGCAGATAAACCATCTGGCGCACAGGCTACGAAGCAATGATTTTTTAATGCCCGCTGGATGGCGGTCTTGTAGCATCACTCAATAAATCGGTTTTAAATACCTGCAGACAATCGACTGCATCAAAGCGATAGGGTTTTGCACAAAAGTCGCAAACAGTTTCCACGGCGCCTTGTTCGGCAAGAATGCTTTGAATTTCTTCTTCACCAAGCATACGCAAAATATCAGCAACCTTAGCACGAGAACATCTACACGCAAAGCGAATAGTCCTAGCGGGGAAGCTTCGCACACCATTTTCTGTGGACTCCTCCAAAAAGAGGCGTCTTAAAATAGTTTCCGGGGGGAGGGTAAGTAATTCTTCATTGGTAATTGTTTCCCCAAGTGCTTGAATACGCGACCAGCCTTCAGCTGCAACCTGCGGATCCAAGTGGGCATGGCCGCCCGAATTTGGCAAGCGCTGCAGCAGTAATCCGCCTACATGGGTGTCGCTTGATGTCAGCCATATGCGGGTATCAAGCTGCTCAGAATTTTGCATATACAAAGCTATCGCTTCAGCAGCACTGGTGACGGGCTTAATAATGGACCCTTGATGGTCTTGAAGGGCTACGATGCCTTGGTAGGGGGCATGTCCAGGCTCACGATCGGCTGGATCTAGGGTGATAACTAATCTTCCGCTCCCACTAACATCCAATAGCTCAGCCAGGCTTGCATCGGCACCTATCTCCGAAGGGTCAACTGAGAGCTTTACTGTCGCCCGCATTGATAAGTCTGACTTACATTCCACCACGAGCAGTTGAATGGGACCCTTGCTTTGCGCTTGAATGATGAGAGTCCCATCAAATTTCAGGCTAGCGCTTAAAAGGGTGGCTGCACCAACAAAGTCACCCAGAATCCGACGAACGGCAGGGGGATCATTACGACGCTCTAAAACGGCCTGCCAGGCGCTGCCAATCGACACAATTTCCCCGCGGACCGGGGCACCATCACACACAAAGACCAGTAATTCATTCATAGCTCAAAGTATCCTCGTTTTTTGAGATTTAGTCCTGATATGCCCGACCTGAGATAATGCAGTTATGCATATTCGTACACGATTCGCCCCTAGTCCCACGGGCTTTATTCATCTGGGAAACCTGCGCAGCGCTCTCTATCCATGGGCTTTTGCGCGCCACAATAAAGGTGACTTTATTCTCCGAATCGAGGATACCGATCTAGAGCGCTCCACTCAGGAGGCTGTCGACGTCATCATCGAAGGAATGGCATGGCTTGGCCTGGATTTAGATGAAGGTCCAGTCTATCAAATGCAGCGTATTGATCGATATCGTGAGGTAGTCAGGCAAATGCTGGATGCGGGTTTGGCTTACCCCTGCTATATGAGCGAAGAAGAGCTCAACCGCTTACGTGATCTGCAAATGGCCAATAAGGAAAAGCCGCGCTATAACGGCTTATGGAGGCCCGAACCAGGAAAAATATTGCCCACCATTCCTGAGGGTGTGAGTCCAGTAATTCGTTTTAAGAATCCGATTGGTGGTTCAGTTATTTGGAATGATGCCGTTAAAGGTCAAATTGAAATTAGCAATGATGAGTTAGACGACCTTGTGATAGCAAGGCCAGATGGAACGCCTACCTATAACTTCTGTGTAGTGATCGATGATATGGATATGAATATTACCCATGTCATTCGTGGCGATGATCATGTCAACAATACCCCAAGGCAAATCAACATCATGAAGGCGCTAGGTGGCACGCCCCCTGTATACGCCCACTTGCCAACTGTCTTGAATGACGCTGGCGAAAAGATGAGTAAACGCAATGGAGCGATGAGCGTTCGTGATTATCAAAAAGCAGGCTACTTACCAGAGGCTATCCTCAATTACCTGGCACGCTTAGGCTGGTCCCATGGCGATGCTGAAGTATTTACCAAAGAACAATTCGTTGATTGGTTTGATCTAGAGAGTTTAGGGCGTTCACCAGCTCAACACAATCCAGAAAAGTTGCTTTGGTTAAATCATCAATACATACAGAATGCGGATCCAGTTAAGTTATCAGCAGCAACAAAACCATTTGCGCATGAGTTCGGCATTGATACTGAATCAGGACCAGACTTTGTGCAGGTGGTGGGGTTGCTAAAAGATCGTGCCAATACTTTGATTGAAATTGCGGAAGGGGCGAAGTTGTTTTACTTGCCAGCGCCTAATTTAAGCCCAGCTCAAATTAAAGAAAATATTGCGGAAACTGTGATGCCCGCACTAAAAGATTTAATTGAGGCAATCTCCACTGCTGAGCCTACCAAAGAAGCTTATGCTGCTATTTTTAAGCAAGTTTTAGCAAAATACCAAATCAAAATGCCAGCCCTGGCAATGCCCGTTAGATATGCTTTATTTGCTACAACACAGACACCTGCTATCGATTCCGTATTGGTAGTTTTGGGTAAAGAAGAGGCCGTGAACAGGCTCTCCAAGGTAATTCAGTAAGGAATTTGCGCGCCTGCACAAAAATAGGATAAAATCTTGGATTGTTTTGGATGTCTTGTAGTTTTATCGTGAGATTTCGGGGGTATAGCTCAGCTGGGAGAGCGCTTGCATGGCATGCAAGAGGTCAGCGGTTCGATCCCGCTTATCTCCACCAAGCATTTAAAATAGATGTATGTTGTAGTCCATGTCCCCATCGTCTAGAGGCCTAGGACATCACCCTTTCACGGTGAGTACGGGGGTTCGAATCCCCCTGGGGACGCCAGATTCTTCTGGTAGCTGTAAAGATGTATGATGTTGCGTTACTTGATGCATATGGAGCGGTAGTTCAGTTGGTTAGAATATCGGCCTGTCACGCCGAGGGTCGCGGGTTCGAGTCCCGTCCGTTCCGCCAAGACAATTAAAAAGCCCCCTTAACAGGGGGCTTTTTTCTATTCGTAACCAACTCTTAACTTAAGTACTTTGCGGTTATCACTAGTAGCTGGATTCATTGCATGTTTTTCAACAGCGCTAGTTTGAGCAATAAAGTTTAAAACTTCATTCAGCACAATTTCCCGCTCGTTATCAATCGTCACGATGTGATAACTATTACCAAGCCAAATAACGCGACGCACTTCTGACTTACAGCGCTCAAGAATTTCGTTTGCAGACCATACTGAGCATGTGTCGTCTTCTACCGCCTGAATTAAAAGTAGTCTGCATGTGAGGCTGTAAAGACTATTTTTAGCGCTTGCCATCAAGCCTTTGGCTTCATGCAGATGTCGTGCAGAGATTGAGGCTGCACCAACCTCAGACACTTTAGAGGTTTTAAATTTCTCGCTGATGCGACGACGCAAGTCGATATTCTTCACGCCAAAAGGCTCGCGCTCCGCGTATTCCCAGTTTCTTAAGCCAAAAAAGTAAAAAAAATCGAGAATAGGGCGATAGAAGGGCACTGACCAACCATCGTATTTAAGTACTGGTGACATTAGGACCAAAGATGAAATATCTGTCCTTTGGGTGGCAACCAAGGTAGCCAAGGTTGCGCCCATGCTAATGCCAGCAAGATTGACTGCTGAATAGAGCTCTTTCTGAGTGTCGATAATTTGATGAAGTTCTTGTACCCAGTTACTAAATTTACTAGCCGTACTCCCAAACAAGTATCCCGGAATTTCTGGAATCAAAACATCATGGCCGGCCGCCTCTAAAAATCGAGGAAGCTGCCCCAGCTCAAGCCCGCTTCCATTAAGGCCGGGTATAAGGATGGTCAGATCATGTTTGGATTGGTCGGTAAGTGGCTCAAACATCAAAATATAGGCTTATTCAAATGAGATGAGTTAGGATACACCGAAATAGGTTAAAAATAATGAGACATAACTTAAACGCAAAACGTTGGTGCTCAAATAAGAGCCATGGCTATTGGGTAGCAATATTTGGTGTATTAGTAGCTTTTTCTCTACGCTACATTCTTCACCCTTTTTTAGAAGGTTCGCTCCCCCTATTTTTCTTTCAAATTAATACTATTGTGATTGCGTATTTTTTTGGCATCTTACCGGCACTTCTAACGCTAGCGCTGAGCGCACCACTATTAATATTTTTCTTTATAGCGCCCTTCGGAGAGCTTTCGATTCTTGATCAAAGGGATGTAACCACCTTATTTGTTTACCTCTCGTACACAGTTCTGACTGGGGTACTGGTAGAGCTTTTGCGACGTGAACAATACAACGCAAAAATGGCCTATTTGGTAAGCGAAACCAGATTAAAGTTGATGGTTGAGGGTGATCAGAAAATGCGTGGCGTTATGAGAAAGACGATCTCCAAAGCTAATCTCGAGTAACTTACCTGCGTTAGTTTTAAGCAGACGGCTTAGATAAAAGGCCCTGATCTTAGCTTTAAGATCAGGGCTCAGGTTTACTTCTTAGGTGTTGTGATTGATGCTGCCATGGCATCAAAGTAAATTACCTTCACTTGCTCTCCAACATTAACATCCGCTAAGAGCGCAGGATTCTTCACTGTCACTGTAGTGATTTTGCCGCTAGGGCCTTTAACGGAAACCAATTTTTTCTCGCGATTCACTTCCACGATATCAGCAACGATAGTTGTTTTATTGGTAATTGTTTCAGATGGCTTCTCATCTGCTTTAGATTTAGTAACTGTATTGGTCTCAACCTTGGTACGAATACCATCACTCTTGGTTTTGATCAGCTCAATTGCTACAGCCAATTCATAACTTACATTGACTCGATCACCTTTTTTGATCTGTGCAAAGTTGGTAATTTCTGGACCTGCAACAAACTTGGACTCACCCTCTTTATTTTTAAAAGTAATTGTGCGAGTTTTTTTGTCAATCTTGACCACTTCGCCTTCGTACAATTGATAGAGATTGTCAGTTACAGCGGCATCGATTATTACGGGCTTTGCTGCGCCAGCATTGGGAGCGGGTTGTGCATTTGCCAACGAAGTACCGGCGAAAAGAGCTGCAAGCGCTAAGGCAATTGGTGCATATTTCATATTCATTATTTTCCTTATGTATAAAAAGCAACTAAATTCAATCTTAGCCTATTTTTATGCCTAAAAATGGCCTAATGGCCCTGATATTCCATGTCGAGGTCGAAATAGATATCTTTTGTTAATATCATCCATCCCATTGATTTGCCTGTTTTTGTTTATAAGGAATTTAAATGCCACAGTTTGCCGCTAATCTCACCATGCTTTTTAATGAGTCCCCATTTATGGAGCGATTTGAAAAGGCAGCCAATTCAGGATTTCAGGCTGTTGAATTTCTTTTCCCTTATGCATTTACGGCGCAAGAGATTAAGCAAAAACTGGATCAATATCAACTTCAGTTAGTTCTTCATAATTTGCCTGCGGGTGACTGGGATGCTGGTGAACGCGGAATCGCTTGTTTGCCAGATCGCGTGGCAGAATTTCAGGCTGGCGTTGGAAAGGCTGTTGAGTATGCAAAAGCACTTGGTGTGAAACAGTTAAATTGCTTAGCTGGAAAAATTCCTACTAATGTTGATGCAGCCTTAGTGCGAGAAACATTTATTTCAAACTTGCGATATGCAGCTGCTGAGCTCAAAAAATCTGATATAAAGCTACTCATTGAGCCAATTAATACCTTTGACATTCCCGGTTTCTATTTATCCAAGACACAGCAGGCCATCGATATTCTTAATGAGGTTGGTTCTGATAATTTGTACATTCAATATGACATATATCATGCGCAACGAATGGAAGGCGAACTCTGCAAAACTCTAGAGACCAATCTTTCAAAAATTGCCCATATTCAATTAGCAGATAACCCAGGGCGCAACGAGCCAGGTACTGGTGAAATCAATTATGCGCATCTATTTCAATTTATCGATAGCATTGGTTACAAGCGATGGATTGGTTGTGAATACAAGCCCGCATCCAACACCGAAGCTGGCTTAGGTTGGATCAAGGCACTTAACAAATAAATATTAATACGGAGACAACATGAGTAATCAATTAAAACTAGGATTTATTGGTCTTGGAATTATGGGTGGACCAATGGCTGGCCATCTTGTCAATGCAGGTCATGAAGTATTTATTCATACACGTAGCAAGGTCCCCGAGGGTTTAGCGACCACAGCTGCGGTGCAATGTAATTCTCCGCAAGAAGTGGCAAGTAAAGCGGACATTATTTTCACTATGGTGCCTGACACGCCAGATGTCGAAAAAGTATTATTTGGTGATAAGGGGGTGGCGGCAGGCCTCTCCAAAGGTAAAGTAGTTGTGGATATGAGCTCCATATCACCTATTGACACTAAAGAATTTGCTAAAAAAATTAATGCTCTCGGATGTGATTATCTTGACGCACCAGTATCTGGTGGCGAGCTTGGCGCAAAAAATGCAACACTATCAATTATGGTTGGCGGGGATGAGACAGTCTTTGAGAAGGTGAAGCCTGTGTTTGAATTGATGGGTAAAAACATTAATCTCGTAGGTGGAAACGGCGATGGCCAAACGGCAAAGGTTGCCAATCAAATTATTGTTGCTTTGAACATTGAGGCTGTAGCAGAAGCCCTATTGTTTGCTTCCAAAGCTGGCGCCGATCCCGCAAAAGTACGTCAGGCTTTAATGGGTGGTTTTGCAAGCTCGAAGATATTAGAGGTTCATGGCGAAAGAATGGTGAAGCGCACTTTTGATCCTGGATTCAGAATTGAGCTCCATCAGAAAGACTTGAATCTTGCTCTCAATAGTGCAAGGGCTCTCGGCGTCTCATTACCAAATACTGCAACGGCGCAGGAATTATTCAATTCCTGCTCAGCGCATGGGGGCAAAGCTTGGGATCATTCTGCAATGGTGAAGGCCTTAGAGAAGCTTGCCAATTTTGAAATTGGGCAAAAGGCCTAAGCTAGTTCAATGTCTTCTACTTTATTAGTGTATCTACACGGCTTTCGTTCTTCACCAAGATCCAGTAAAGCGGTCATGACAGGTGAAGCTATCAAGGCTTTATCAACATTGGAGAATCCAATTGAATGGTTTTGCCCCCAGTTACTAGCTTCACCAAAAGCGAGTATGGATATGGTTATTAAGCATATTGATGAATCAACTCATGATCGATTGATTGTGATTGGATCCTCTTTGGGGGGTTACTACACAAATTATTTGGCTGAAAAATATGGTTGCAAAGCTATCGTACTAAATCCTGCGGTAAGGGCGCCTCAGGAGTTAGCGCCACACGTTGGGATGCTAACTTCATACGATACGGATGAGCCCTATGATTTTCGTCCAGAATATATTGATGAACTCAAGACGCTTCAGGTTGAAGCAATCAGTAACCCCACGCGTTACTTTTTGATGGCGGCAAAAGGCGATGAGCTTTTAGATTGGCAAGAAATGGTTGATTTCTACCCAGGCGCCCATCAATTAGTGCTAGAAGGCAGCGACCATGGAATTGCAGACTATTCAGAGCATTTGCCAAAGGTCTTAAAGTTCATCGCTCAATAGTAGATTGATTGCTGCTTACTTCTTCTGTAAGATGATCTAAACGATTCTCGCTCATTTGCGCTGTCTAGAAAGGAGAGTTTGTGCTGAGCATCTTGAAATTAGACGCAGGTGGAATTCCCCAGGGCTGGGTTAATGCAGAAGAAGCCACCAAGCAATACGCCGATAGCAGTGTGTTGTGGACGCTAGGTGAGCCAATTTTTCAAATGCGTGGCGGCATCTCTCGAGCCACTGGCAGGCAGTCTGTTATCGAGCTTCACTCTATCATTGCGGTAAAGGGCAGTGCCAAGATCAATTTATTTGATGTGGTGCCGGTCATTACTAAACATAAACTTTTTAGGCGTGATCGTGGTCTTTGTGCTTATTGCGGCGATGCCATTCATGAAAACCAGTCAGAGGCAGAACATATTATTCCTAATAGTCGTGGTGGTAAGTACAGCTGGATGAATTTGGTTATCTCCTGCAGGCCATGCAACCAACGCAAGGGTAATCGCACGCCAGAGCAGGCTGGAATGGCTTTGTTATACACCCCTTACTTACCTAGTCTTTATGAAGACATGATTCTCAAGGGTCGCAACATCTTAGCTGACCAGATGGATTTTCTAGCTGCAAATCTCCCGAAGAACAGTCGCCTTTTAGAGAGTTCGCTCTGAATCTAAAAATAGGGCGAGAATATTTATTTCATCCGCTCAAGATCAATTCCCTGAGAATTATTCTCGCTGCCTTACTGCTATCAATAGCAGGTCACCTCATTTTATTTTTTGGATTACCCTTCATATCGTTCTCTGCAGCTCCACCCATCGCAGATGATTTAATCATTAAGACTGAATTAAAGGCTGAGCCCCCTAAAAAAATTCAGATGGCGAAAGATGCAAAGAGGCCGCCAAAGCAAACTACATCAAATAACTCTTCTGAAGATCTCACATCGAACCTTGTCGGCCTGCAGGGTGGCTCAAGCAATCAATCTGGTGCTGCCTTTAAATTACCAGAATCGGGGATCATTTATTACGATGCATATGTCGACGGACAAAAGTACCAAACCGGTGAAATTGATTGGATTGTTGAAGGCAATAACTATCGTCTTTACATCAATATTCCGTATGCATTTGTAGGTCCATTTGTTTTTGAATCACGCGGTACAGTGGATGCGTACGGAATCGCTCCCAGTATTTATTGGACTCAACGCGGCACAAAACCTCCCCGGTATTCACGTTTTGATCGAAATGAAAACGGGGAAGGGCAGATGTTTTTCTCCGAAAAGCCCGAATTCACCCCAACATTACTCCCGGGAACTCAAGATCGCTTTAGCCTGTTGTTTCAGTTTGCCTCGTTATTAAATGGTGATAGCAAAATAGACGAGGCGGGATCAATACGAGCAATTCCGGTGGTTGACTACAACACCCTTGAAATGTGGAACTTCAAAAGTTATGGTGAGGCAATATCTGAGGATATTCCAAGCCTTGGGAAGACCGTTAATCGCCATTACGCTTTAATGCAGCGTGAGAATGATCCATATAAGCGTCAGGTTGATATCTGGTTAGCAAAAGATCTAGAGTGGCTTCCTGGCCGCATTCGTTCCTTGGAATCAAATGGTAGGGTGCTTGAGCTGATTTTCAAGCAAAAGAACCCTATTCCAGCAGGAACTAGGCCTTAAACCTAAAACCCGGATCCTGACTTTGGGTTCTGACTTGGTCTATTCAGCAATGCTCCCATCATTGAATACAGGGCTGCGCCAGACATGGAGACGGCAAAGATCCCTGAGAATGAGATGATGATAGGCAGAATTCTCCAGTGCTCTGAGAGCGTATAGTCACCATATCCAACCGTTGTATACATTTCCCCGGCGAAATAAAAGGTTTGTGGATTGGTAGGAAATACCTTCAAAGCTACGCAGATATAAGCCCAAGCAATGATTTCTATAAAGTGACTGCCAATAATCAAGAGAATTGCAATGAAATAAGATAGAAAGTTAGCGCCATAGACACTTTTGTTTTCTAGCTTACGGTCCAACCAATGAAATGAACCAGCAATCATCAATACTGCCACACCATGAAAAGTCAGCATTAAGCAGGACAAGATTAATACTATCCAGATCTGGCTATTGCCCATATCCGTATTGATCTCGGTAAATAGTGTGTAAAAGCTTGGAAGATCAACATTCTGAAATAAATCAATCACAGGGAGCTTGTGATCATGAAAGAAGTTCATTGTCATGGGAGTGAGGGTGATAAATTAACAAAGATATCTTATTTGACATAATAATGATTATGCGCAATATATGATGCTAGGAGTTTGGTTGTTTAGGTGCTTTGGGGCCTACATATGGCTGCTTATAAAGCTTTAACCAACGTGAGCTAAGTCCTTCTACTATCCATGGTTTCTCATAAATTACCGCAATATCAATTGCCGTAAAACCCTGAGAATTTTTCAACCGCAAATCAGCTCCTTTATCAAGCAAAAGCTTAATCAATTCTTCATTTCCCGATTGAACAGACATCATTAGCGGCGTTGTATTACCGGGACTTAAGGAGTCAATAATCGCGCCATTGCTGATTAAGTATTGCGCAACCTCTAACTGTCCTTTGGCGCTTGCATAGTGCAATGGAGTCCAGCCAATATGATCAATTCGAGCATTTCTTTGTTTAATGAGCGTCTTCACTACAGGTAAATTACCCTCAATTGAGGCAATCATGAGAGGTGTTTCTCCATATTTATTGGATAAATCAACATCCGTAGCCTTATTGAGTATCAAAAGCTGAATCACATCATCAGACCTATCTTTGATGGCCAGGTTCAGCATTGGGTCGCCCTTAGGATCGGTAGTGTTTGGACTAACGCCTTTAGAAAGTAAGAATTTAACGGTGGATACATCATTAAATTTGGCTGCTTTTGCGAAATCAGTGATTTGCTCTTCGGATTGGGCAAAAACATAGCTATTTAAGCCAAATAATATGCTTAAAACACAAGCTATATATTTAATTTTATTTCTCATGAATAGTTTCTATCTATTTGAAAACATTCATAAAAATTACTTGAGGTATGTTGAGCCAGATCCTCAATAGGGATACCTTTAAGGGTTGCAATAAATTCTCCAACCTTTGCTACCCATGCGGGCTCATTAGTCTTGCCGCGATAAGGAATCGGTGCTAAATAAGGTGAGTCTGTCTCAATGAGCATTCGTTCTAAGGGGACCTGTTTGCACGTTTCCTGAAGTTCTTTAGCGCTCTTAAAGGTCACAATGCCAGAAAAAGAGATGAAAAACCCCATTTCCATGGCAGCTTTAGCAACTTCATAAGACTCAGTAAAGCAATGCATGACCCCACCAATTCTCTGAGCGCCCTCCTCTTTAAGGATTTTAATGGTGTCCTCAGATGCTGATCGGGTGTGGATGATCAATGGCTTCTTGCAGGCAATCGAAGCTCTGATATGCGTTCTAAAGCGTTCTCGTTGCCATTCCATGGACTCATAACTGCGTTCGCCCATCCTAAAGTAATCAAGACCCGTCTCGCCGACTGCAACAATTTTGCTATGTTTTAGGGCGGTTTCAACCAAAAATTCAAAGGTAGGCTCTGGGGTATCTTCGTAATCGGGATGAACGCCTACTGATGCAAACAGGTTTTGATGATCTTGCGCCAACTTTAGTACATTGGGAAAGTCAGGCAAATCAACGGATACACACAAAGCATGACTTACTTTGGATGACTCCATATTGCCCAAAACCTCTGGCAAACGAGATTGAAATTCTGGGAAGTCGAGATGGCAATGGGAGTCTATAAACATGACACACTATTTTAGACTGCCTAAGCTGTTTTCATCCCCCAAAAATCTGCTGGTATTGAGAAAGCAATGCCTCTAGCTGGATTCTGTTGGCTAAAGGGTGATTTTCATGACGACGGGCCTGAACCAGTGACTTCCAAAACTGAAGTAACTTCTGCACGCTTACCGTCGTTGATAAGCCCTGAAGAGTGGATAAATGTTTGGGGTAATAACGAGGATTGCCTCCTTGAGTCACTGACTGCAAGTCGGAAACCCAGCGCTGCATGCTGGCTAACAAAAATGAATATTGTGCTTTATGTGTTTTCTCTGCTGTGTCAAGCCAATTCATTCTGACACCCTGAGCCATGGATTGGAGTAAATAACGAGAAGCTTGAATAGATATCGTTAGCTCATCCTTTTCGTCTTTGTTATGCCTTGCAACGAGAGACTCAAGTACGGTAAAAGGAGCCCCGCCCTGTTCGTCGTAGACAGTCTCAATATCGACATCATTAGCTTTTAGCCCGCTGACTTTAAGCAACTGAGCCTTTAACCAAATTAAGCCCTGTTCGCGATCTGGTCGAGGGGCACTCAATAAGCGGCAGCGTGATCGTATTGTTGGTAAGACGCGATCTACACGATCAGCCAGCAATATAAATATGGTATTTTTTGGGGGCTCTTCCAATGACTTCAATAATGTATTGGCGGAATCTGAACGAAGCATCTCTAAGGGATAAATTAATATCACACGATTTCCGCCGCGGTGAGAACCAATGGATAAGTTTTCTATTGCGTGACGAGTTTCCTCAATCGAGATATTTTTTTTCTCCTTTTTGTCGCTTGATTCACCGTCATCATCACGGGCATCTTTTCCTTTTTTAGGTGAATCGTCACCCTCGTAGTCTGCATGAGGTAAAAGTTTTCGATGCGTTTCAGGAACCAGAGAGATAAAGTCAGGATGATTGCCGGTATCAAACCAGTGACAAGCCTCGCATTGGTTGCATGGTTTTATGACGCTACTAGAGTTTTCGCAGATAAGCGCCTTGGCAAGTTCCAAGGAAAAAGCAAACTTTCCAATCCCAGACTGACCATGCAACAAAATTGCATTTGGAAAGTTGGCAAAATCTAACCCCTTCCATAAGGGCTCAAGCCATGGTGCTATCTGGTTTTGCTGGTTCACTTACAGTGCAATCTGAATTAATTTCAAGCCATTCCAAATGGCTTCAGGAGTTTGCGTGGCATCAACTAAATGAAAGCGCTCAGAATCGGATCTAGCTCGACGTAAGTATTCTTGGCGAACTCTTTCGAAAAAGTCTAAATCCATCTTTTCAAACTTATCTGGAGCCCGAACCTTTGAACGTCGTGCTTCCGCTACCTCGCCAGGTAAATCAAACAAGATCGTTAAATTGGGCTGCAGAAGCGAGCCATCAGGAAGGCCCTGAACCCAACGTTCTAAGTCATTCAATTTATCCAAACTCAAGCCGCGACCCCCGCCTTGATAGGCAAAGCTGGCATCTGTAAATCGATCAGAGATCACAATTTTGCCCTCTGTAAGAGCTGGTTCAATTATCTGGGCAAGATGTTCACGTCGTGCAGCAAACATTAACAGCGCTTCGGTTTCTAAATTCATGGGTGCTTCTAAAAGTAGATTGCGAAGTTGCTCACCAAGAGCTGTTCCTCCGGGCTCCCGAGTCATTACCACTTCTTTGGCTGGATAGCGCTCTTGCATCAGGTTTCGAAATGCTTCTATATGCGTACTTTTCCCTGCGCCATCGATGCCTTCAAAGCTAATGAAATATCCGGTTTTAGTTGATGACATATTTGAATTTAAATCAATTTAGTTATTGCTATTTTTGGGCGTAATCTTGCGTTGATATCGATCTACTGCTGTCTCATGTTCTTTTAGACTTTGAGAAAAGTGGCTACTACCGTCACCTTTAGCTACAAAGAATAAAGCATTGCTTTGGGCGGGATGGGCGGCGGCCAAAATGGACTCTTTACTGGGCATTGCTATGGGGCTAGGAGGTAAACCTTTATGCATATAGGTATTGTAGGCAGTGTCTTTGCGCAAATCGGCTTTCCGTAAATTCCCATCAAATTTAGGACCAATCCCGTAGATAACCGTTGGGTCGGTTTGCAGTGGCATCCCCTTATTGAGGCGGTTAATAAATACGGCTGAGACCATACTTCGATCGCTAGCCCGGCCCGTCTCTTTTTCAACAATAGAGGCCAATATTAATAACTCATAAGAGGTATTGAGGGGGAGCCCCCCTTCTTTCTGGTCCCATATTTGGGATAGTTGCTTTTGCATGCCCTGTGCAGCTCTACGATAGATATTTAAATCGGGTTCATCTGGATCAAATATATAGGTATCGGGCAGAAAAATGCCCTCATCATTGGGGTAGCTCAGATTAAGACTTTGTAATAGCTCTTTATTACTCATGCCCTTGGTTTGATGAATGAGCGCTGAGTGAGAATCAACAATGCTCCGAAGCTGCCAAATAGTCATTCCCGGAATAATTGCGATACTTTCTCTTACCCGATCACCGCGAGCAATCTGCAGTAGAACTTTCCCAAGACTTCCTCCGCTTGGAAGCAAATAAGTGCCTGGTTTTAGTTTTGAGCCGACAAATAAACTTCTAGCTCCAACTTGTAAGATAAAGCCATTAATTGATAAACCTTGCTCACTCAATTGGGTGGCAATACTCGATAAGCTTGATTGAGGATTAACCTTAACTTTGAATAAGGCAACATTTTCTACATTGGACTTACTAGGAACTACTGGGATTAAAAAAATACCCCCATAAAGTAGACCCAAAAGTACAGCAAACAGTGTGAACCAATACTTTAGACCTCGGTCTTTAGCCTTTTTCTTGGTAAATAGCGATCTGCCCTGAATTTTTCTGCTCATCAGGCTATGATAAAAGGGTGATGACTAATACCCTGCAAATTCAGCAAAACTGGCTGAATAACCCCTCTTCCCTACCCTGCAATTTGCCGCAGTGGGGCTTAATCTTAGTTGAGGGCCCAGATGCCGCCAGCTTTTTACAAAATCAATTGACCAATTCCATCCTTGGACTTCAGCGCATCTTGCCAGGGTCAATTGCCCAAGCTTATAACGCTGTTCGTTTGGTGGGATATTGCAATCCCAAAGGTAGATTATTGGCAAGCGCCTGGTCTGGACTATTTCCGACTAGCGCAGCATCTGAAGAACGCTATGCTTTATTTATATCAAAAGATATTGCTGCCAGCATCGCTAAACGTTTGTCGATGTATGTATTGCGTTCAAAAGTAAAGGTTGTCGATCTTTCTGCAGACTGGGTAATTTCCGGGCTGTACGGCTCAGATAAACAAATTTCTGATTTTGAGTTTGATGACAGCTGTATCGCCTTGAGAATGCCAGATGTTTTGGTGAATGATCAAGCCATTGCCCGCCTACTCATGGCTTGTCCTCAAAATAGTTCGCTGAATTCAAGCAACACCAATGAAGTTCTTGATGTTTGGAATGCGCTAGAAGTCTTAAGCGCAATTCCGCGCGTTGTTCAAGCCACGCAAGAGCAATTTGTACCGCAAATGATCAATTTTGAATCGGTCGCTGGCGTGGATTTTAAAAAGGGTTGCTATCCTGGTCAGGAAATCGTCGCTCGCAGCCAATATCGTGGCGCTATTAAGAGACGATTGCAGCTTGCTCACCTCAATGGGATTGAATTAGGCGATAGTTTAGTCAAGCCGGGAGTGGAGCTATTTCACTCCAAAGATCCTAGCCAGCCAGCAGGAATGGTTGTTCTATCTGCACGAAGCCCAATTGAGTCAGAACGGATTGATCTACAAATTGAATGCAAGCTGGAGGCGCTTGAAGATGGTGAAATTCATCTTGGTAGCCCCGAAGGACCTGTGTTAAAAATAGATTTATTGCCATATCCCTTGATCGAAATTTAATAATTCTTATGTGCCTTATCCTTTTCGCCTGGAATTCTCATCCAGACTACTCATTGGTGGTAGCGGCGAATCGCGATGAGTTTTATGAGCGGAATACCGAAGGTGTTGCATGGTGGCCAGAACACCCCCATGTATTGGCTGGTAGGGATCGGGCTGATGTCTTGGGCAGTCCTGGCACATGGCTTGGATTTACAAAGACCGGAAAATTTGCAGCCTTAACCAATGTTCGGGCGCCTACTGAAAAAAATCCTGACTCCAGAACACGTGGCGAACTATCTTTAATGTATCTCACCGGTCAGGATAGACCCGCTGATTTCATTCAAGACAATGCAAAACGTTTTCAGCAATACAACGGTTTCAATCTATTAATGGCTGATCTGAGCAATCCAGAAAACGCAGAAATGCACTGGGTTAGTAACCGCATAATGATGGGTCAAAGCGTCCGACCTCGTAAGGTCTTTCCACGCCAAGCCCTAGAGCCTGGAGTGTATGGGCTATCTAATGCAATGCTAGATACCCCATGGCCCAAAGTGAATCACCGCGTTGCTGCATTTGCTCAGGCATTAGCGATGGATCAGGGGAAACTCAAGAATGCGGATCAGTACTTAAAACTTTTGGCCGATAGCCATCATGCCAGCGATAACGAACTTCCAAATACAGGGGTAAGTAAAGAATGGGAGAAGGCGCTCTCACCTGCTTTTATTAAAACTGCTGCCTATGGAACACGGTCAAGCACCATCCTGAGGGTCCGCAAGGATGGTCAATTTGAGCTAGTGGAGCGTCGCTTTGATTCATCTGGAACCGTGGGTCATGATGTAGTAACTGGCGCCCTGAGTTCAGCATCTGATTCTAATTTATCGGTTTAGGATTAAATAGTACGTCCATCGTCGTTGACTACGCGCTCACCATCAGCATTACGCGCTGCTAAACGCTTCAGATATTTGAAGGTGCCGGTAGCCATGCAGCAAACCTCACCCTGATCGTTGTATAGCTTAGCCTCACAAAAGGCCATCGTTGCGGTTCTACGGACGGTATCCGCCTTAACTCTCAGTACGCCAGTGGCAGCCTGCATGAAATTATTCTTCATTTCGATAGTGACCACGCTACGATCGCTAGGATCTCCCGATCGAGCAGCAACAGCCATAGCCACATCCATCAGCGTTAATAAAACTCCGCCATGAGCCACTTCCCAGGTGTTATTGTGCTCCGGCCTGAGGGCAAGCAAAATCTCACCTTTGCCCATTTCAGCACTGATGCATCGAACCCCTAACAGCTTTAAAAAAGGAACGTTCAATTCCTCGCCTAAATTGGCCAGTTGGGTCTGAGGATTCATTTGGACTTGTTTGTTCATAGTCTAATTTTAAGGGCATGTACGCGATTTAGGAAATCCTCCTAGAATACCCCTCATGGCCTTTACATTAAGCGGCGATGACGTCTGCCAAGCAACCCTACCGACTCCCATACCCAATCCTTACTGGGTTGCATTTTCACCCTCCTCGGCAAAATTAGCGGGCATCACTCTTGATGAAACTAATTTACCTTTAGACAAAGCTTGGCTAGAGGTTTTAGCGGGAAATCAGCTCAGTGTCGCAAACCACCAATTTTCAAATCCAATAGCAACAGCCTATAGTGGTCATCAATTTGGTGTGTGGGCGGGGCAACTGGGTGATGGTCGTGCAATTTTGTTGGGAGATATAGCTGATCAAGAACTGCAACTCAAAGGCGCAGGCATAACTCGCTTCTCTCGAATGGGCGACGGCCGAGCAGTACTTCGCTCCTCTATTAGGGAATTCTTATGCAGTGAGGCAATGCATGCCTTGGGAATACCTACAACGAGAGCGCTATCGATTATTGGCTCTGATTTACCTGTAAGAAGAGAAAGCATGGAAACCGCGGCAGTTTGTGCTCGATTGGCACCAAGCTTTATTCGGGTTGGTCACTTTGAACATTTTGCCGCACTTCAAAATCATGCAAGATTAAAAGAACTTGCAGATTTGCTGATCCAAAATCATTACCCCGAATCCCTCGAGGCTGAAGAGCCCTACTTGGACTTATTTAAAAGCATCTGCAAACGTAATGCCAAATTGGTAGCACAGTGGCAGGCAATTGGCTTTTGCCATGGCGTTCTTAATAGCGACAATATCAGCGTACTTGGATTAACCATTGACTATGGTCCATTCGGATTTTTAGACCAATTTCAGATTGATCATATTTGCAATCATAGCGATCAAGGTGGACGCTACGCCTACCATCGCCAGCCACAGATCATGCATTGGAATATGGCCTGCCTCGCTAGCGCCATGATTCCACTAATTGAGCTCCGCTGTGATGAAAAAGCAGCGCAAGAGCAATTACGTGCAGCGATTGAAGAGTTTCCAATCATTTACGCGCAAACATGGCAATCGTTGTTTCGCAAAAAGCTGGGATTCGTTACGAATCAGGATGGTGATATTGCCCTGATTGAGCGGCTATTGCAGGCCATGCATGACTCTAAAGTAGATTTCACAAGTTTCTTTCGTAGACTTGGTGAATTTAAGGCCGATATACCAATTGAGCAGAATTCATTGCGCAATGAATTTGTCGACAGAACATCAATTGATCAATGGTTTTTTGATTATCAAGCGCGCCTACAGAGTGAATCCAGCGATGATTCCTTGCGCCAAAAAGAGATGAATCAAGTAAACCCAAAGTATGTATTGCGAAATCATCTGGCACAACAAGCTATAGAGCAGGCTCAGAACAAAGACTTTTCCGAGGCGACCAAGCTTCTCAATATTTTAAGTAAACCTTTTGATGAGCAACCAGAGCATGAGTCTTATGCTCTGGCGCCACCACCAAATTTAGAATTAATTGAAGTAAGCTGTTCATCATAATTTTGTGATCAGCAAATAATTATCCTGGGGTAAAAATGAAAAAAACAGATCAAGAATATAAGCACTCGCTAAGTGAGATTGAATATCGCGTTACCCGCGAGGCTGCAACCGAGCGCCCTTTTACCGGTAAATATTGGGATCATTGGGATCAGGGTCGATATAAGTGTATTTGTTGTGACACCCCCCTTTTTCTTTCAAACACCAAGTTTGATGCTGGGTGCGGATGGCCTAGCTATAACGCCCCTGAAATTGAATCTTCAATTAAAGAAATCCGAGACACTACCCATGGCATGATTCGAACGGAAGTCCGCTGCGCTAATTGCGATGCTCATTTAGGTCACGTTTTTGAAGATGGGCCGATGCCAACTGGATTGCGTTATTGCATTAACTCTGCTTCTTTGAGTTTTGAGCCCAGCATCAATGCTATACCCTCAAAAACAGAAGAATAAGTAAATAGCTGGATAATCCCTTTATGAAATTCTTATTCGACCTATTTCCCATCATCCTATTTTTTATCGCCTTTAAGTTTAGTGATATCTACACCGCAACCATAGTTGCCATGGTTGCCACCATTGGTCAAATTCTTTGGGTGTATTACCGCCATCGAAAAATCGATGCCATGCAATGGGTTAGCTTGGTGATGATTCTAGTTTTTGGCAGTCTCACCATTTTCCTGCATGACAAAACATTTATTCAATTAAAGCCAACCGCGCTTTATTGGCTTTTTTCCGGCGCCCTTTTCATCAGCGCTCAGTTTTTTCAAAAGAACTGGATACAAGTTTTGATGGGTAAGCAAGTAACCCTCAAAGCTGAAAGTGCTCATTCAGTTTGGCATAGTCTGAATATGGCATGGGCCATTTTCTTTTTCTTTATGGGCGCACTTAATCTTTATGTCGCCTTTGAATACTCAGAAGAGACTTGGGTCAACTTTAAATTATTTGGCAGCACTGGATTGTTATTAGTCTTCGTCATTGCCCAAGGCGTTTGGCTTTCTAAACATATGGAGCATCCCAGCGAATGAGTATCAATCAACAACGGATCGCAGCATTTGATGAAGACCTTCGCAATGTCTTTCAGATTCAGAGTTTGAAGATTGAAGATGAAAGCCATCTTCATGCCGGGCATGCTGGAGCGGCTAGTGGCGGCGGTCACTTTAGATTAGAAATGACCTCGCCAGATTTTAAGGGTTTAAACCTAGTGGCCCGTCATAGAGCTGTTTATGCCGCCTTAAATAGACATATTCCTAAACAAATACATGCTCTGACTATTATTGCTCTAGCCCCTGATGAGGTTGCCAGCTAAGGCCAACTTAAAATAACTCTACCCTTCAATTTAACTAGCTAATTACCATGTTCACTACACGTCAAATCTTCTCCATAAGCATTCTTAGTGTCGCCCTTTTTTCTGCCAATGTGATGGCTCAAAATGCCGTAATTGTTAATGGCAAAGCAATTCCAAAAGCACAACTGGATAAGTTAGTGCAACGCTCTGGACAAGCTGATAACCCTCAGGTTCGTGATCAAGCGCGTGAGATGTTAGTAACGCGTGAGCTGGTTTTACAAGAAGCTGATAAACGAGGCGTAATTCAAAAAGAAATGGTTCGCGAGCAACTTGAACAGGCGCGTATTGGCGTTTTGGTTGCAGCCGTATTTGAAGACTATATTGAAAAAGAAGGTGTGGCAGAAGCAGAGTTGAAAGCCGCTTATGAATCAGTAAAAGCACAATATACAGGTAAGGAATATCACGTAGAGCATATCTTGGTAGAGAAAGAAGCCGATGCGAATGCTATTACCGCTCAATTAAAAGCCGGCGCGAACTTTGAAGGCATTGCTAAGGCCAAATCACTTGATCCCGGCTCGGCCAAGAATGGCGGCGATCTTGGTTGGGTTAGTGATAAAGCTTTAGTGCCGGAGTTTTCCAAAGCAATGGTTCAACTCAAGAATGGTCAGATTACTGATAAGCCTGTGAAATCACAGTTTGGTTGGCACATTATTAAGATGATTGATTCTCGTGATGTTAAAGCTCCAAGCATGGAAGAGATGAAGGATCAGCTCAAGCAAATGATCATAGCTGACAAGAATTGGCAAAAAGCGAAGTTTTCAGAAATGATGCAAAAACTACGCTCTAAGGCAAAGATTCAGTAAGGAAGTATTCAATGTTTTATCTGGCGGGATAATGGCGCGGCCTGAGTTTTTGGATTGCCATACCTGCCAGTCCGCATGCAAAGGCGGACATTACGAAGACATCTCTAGGCTGTGAAGATTCCCATATCCAACCGGCACACAATCCCCCAAGCGTACCACCCAATCCGTAAGAAACAGTAGCCATCAAAGCTTGGCCTCTGGCCTGCAAGGGGCCTGTAAACCAACGTTGCAACATTTTTGTAGCAGCGCTATGGTGTGCAGCAAAAGTTCCAGCATGCATGATTTGTGCAACTATTAATACAGAAGTGATTGGTAAAAAGGCAATTAAAACAAAGCGAATCACACCAATCCCAAAAGCAGCCTGCAGGATCACCTCAGCATCTAACCTACTGAGGACTTTACTTTGGAAGTAAAAGAAAATCACTTCAGCCATTACCCCTAGCGCCCAAAAGAGTCCAATCTGAAATTTATCGTAGCCTAGATCAGCAAGATAGAGAGAATAAAAAACATATAAAGCGGCATGCGCAAAGATCATGAAAAATCCAGACACTAGGAACCACCGAACATCTGGATTAAAGAGCACTACCATGAGCTCTCCTTTGACCATTTTGCGACGTTCCATTTTAGGCTCGTGCAAGCAAAAGGTAATCAAGGCTAAAGCCAGTAAGACGATGCTGCCAACAATGGGATAGAGTTCAATAGACTTGCGCTGAAATAACTCCCCTGCAGCAAGAACCATTCCAATAAAACCAATCGAACCCCATAGTCTCAAACGACCATATCGTTTATCAAAGGAATTGTCTTTGTACAGCGCATGGATGGTAGCGGATTCACCTAATGGCATTAAGCTACTGAGGATGGTGTGTAGAACAAACATCCAGATAAAAAATCCAATATAACTTTGCAAAAAATAGATACATAAAAAAACTACAGCGGCTAAACAAGCGCAGAATCGAATAATGCCAATCCGATTAGAGAGATAGTCCGACAACCAACCCCAAGAGAATGGTCCAATAATTCGAGTGATCTGCAACATGGACATCAATGCCGCAATCTCAATGACGCTAAAGCCTCTCTCTAGAAAAAAAAGGCTGGCATATGGGGATACCAATCCAACATAGGCAAAATATAAAAAGAAAAAGGACCCGAAGGCCCAGCGAAGCAAAGGCGTCATCTAATAAACCAATTAGTCGCGGAAAGCGTCAGGTTTCGAAGCTGGGATGGATGCAGTCTCAGGCACATCAGCACACTGAGCGCGATGACGTAGAGCATGATCCATTAAGACAAGTGCCAGCATTGCTTCTGCTATCGGGGTAGCGCGAATGCCAACACAGGGATCATGACGACCCTTAGTCTGAACGGTAATAGGTTTGCCATCCAAATCAATGGATTGCTTGGGACTCATAATGCTAGAAGTCGGTTTAATAGCAATCGAGACACGCAAATCTTGACCAGTACTAATGCCACCGAGAGTACCCCCGGAGTTATTTGTTGCAAAGCCATCGGGGTGTAACTCGTCACCATGGTCGCTGCCGCGCTGTGAAACCGATTTAAAGCCAGCACCAATCTCGACGCCTTTAACTGCATTAATCCCCATCATGGCATGTGCAATATCGGCATCCAACTTATCAAATAAAGGCTCACCTAAACCGAGGGGAACATTGCGAGCACGAACTTCTATACGAGCCCCGCAAGAGTCCCCTGCTTTGCGTAACTCATCCATATAGCTTTCTAGCCGTGGAATGATTTCTTCATTAGCGGCAAAAAATGGATTTTGCTCAATGTGAGCTACATTTTTAAAAGGAATTTCAAGCTCACCCAATTGGCTCATGTAGCCATAAAACTCAGTACCATATTTCTCGTGCAGCCATTTTTTGGCAATTGCTGCAGCTGCTACAACAGGTGCAGTTAGGCGAGCAGATGAACGACCACCACCACGGGGGTCACGAATTCCATATTTCTTTTGGTAAGCATAGTCGGCGTGCCCTGGGCGAAAAGTTTGCAATATATCGCCATAGTCTTGACTGCGCTGATCAGTATTGCGTATCAATAATGCAATAGGCGTTCCGGTTGTCTTGCCTTCAAATACTCCGGAAAGAATCTCCACCTTATCTTCTTCTTTGCGCTGGGTAACGTGACGCGACGTGCCCGGTTTGCGGCGATCCAAATCCAACTGGATATCAGCTTCAGACAGTTTTAAGCCCGGAGGGCAACCATCAACAACAGCCCCAATAGCGGGACCGTGAGATTCACCAAAAGTGGTAACAGTAAAAAGGAGGCCTAAAGTATTTCCTGACATACCGACATTATGTCATTGGTCAGAAAATGATGGCTAGAACGGCTTAGGAAGTAGCTTTTTCGGTGTCTTCGGGCCAATCGCGGATGTAAGCCTTCAGCATCGTATTTTCAAAGTCTTGAGCCTCTACTACTGATTTGGCCACGTCGTAGAAAGAAATAACGCCCATCAACATTTTCTGATCGACTACTGGCAAATAGCGTGCATGATCAACCAACATCATGCGACGGACTTCATCAATCTCGGTTTCCATATTGCAAGTCAACGGGTTTTGATTCATTACCAAATTGACTTGAAGACCTTCAAGCTTGCCATGATGTTTGGCTAAAGCGGAGATGACTTCGCGAAAAGTCAGAATACCGACCAGCTTGTCGTACTCCATGACTACCAAAGAACCAATGTCGTGTTCACTCATTACCAGTACCGCTGTTTGTAGGGCGGTATCAGGGGCTACTGTAAAAAGGGTGCTTCCCTTGACGCGTAATATGTCGCGAACTTTCATTTGGTCTCCGTAAAACAATGCATTTATAGCTTCAATATAGACTCAAGACCTCTTTGAATCAAGGGCTTAGGAGCAACTTTTAGTAACGAATAACCCTAATGACGCCGCTGCGGATATCTGGCAGATTGGCCACCAAGACCGCTCCAGTCAAGGTAATCCACCAGGTTAAATAGATCCACATTAGACCCAGAGGGAAGATGGCGAAAGCGCCATAGACTGTTTTATAGAAGGCTGTATGGCTTAAGAAAATGGCAAAACCAAACTTCATCAACTCAAAGGCGAGTGCTGCTACCAAGGCACCAGCAAAAGCATCACGCCATAAAATCTTGGCATAAGGAAGGATTTTGTAGACAACTGCATAGACAAGAATTGCTAGGCAGACTGGAGTAATCGTGGCCACTAATTGAAAGCCAACTGAAACCGCACTAATCCACCCTTCCGAAGCGCTAAATAAAACACCGCTCAAGTAAATACCAACGCCAAGTAGTATCGGACCCAAGATAGTTGCTGCACTATAAATGGCAATCTTCTTGTATAAGGGTCGACTTGACGAGACTTTGAAGATTTGATTAAAGGCGCCTTCAATCACAGTTAGCGTCATGATGGTTGTAACAGTCAGACCAGCTATACCCACAAAGGTTAAGCCTCTTGCTTGGGATGAAAATTGATCTAGATAGATAAATACCTGTTGGTTGATGCCACCAGGCATATAGGTATCTAGAAGCCATGCCTTAAACGCATTTTTTACCTGAATAACGCTGGGAAGATAGCCGATCAGCATGGTGGCAATTGTCACCATGGGCACCATCGATAGGGTCGTTGTAAAGGCAAGGCTAGCGGCGATTTGCTTTAAATTTTGGCCGCGATTGCGCTCCCAGATCTCTTTAGCAAGAGAGAGCCATAATTGGGGGTTACGAATAAGGCGCATCGCCGTATCATAAGAGATCAATATGAGCCAACACGATATTTTAGTTTTGTACTACTCCCGTTATGGTGCAACCAAGGACCTTGCGCGTCTGATCGCTGAGGGTATTGAAAGCGTTCCGGGGGCAAATGCCCGCTTAAGAACGGTTCCTCCCATATCTACCGTTTGCGAAGCCACGGAAGCAGCTGTACCCCAAGATGGCGCTCCTTATGCTGAATATTCAGATTTACAGGAATGCATTGGGCTTGCATTGGGTTCACCAACTCGATTTGGCAATATGGCTGCCCAGATGAAATATTTTTGGGATGGGAGTTCTTCAGAATGGCTAAATGGAGCCCTTATTGGAAAACCTGCCTGTGTCTTCACGAGCTCTGGCAGCATACATGGTGGACAAGAAACCACCTTGATAACGATGATGATTCCCCTGCTCCACCATGGCATGTTTTTGATGGGCATTCCTTATAGTGAGCCAGATCTCATGTCTTCCAATTCAGGAGGCAGTCCATATGGTGCGACTCATCTTGCCCATGCAGATGGAAGAGCACCTATTACCCCCGAAGAGCAGCGCCTTGCAAAGGCGCAAGGAAAGCGCTTAGCTGAAACTGCATTAGCACTTCATCAAAATAAAAGGTAATGCTATAGGTATTGATCATGATTAAAAAGATACTAGAAAAGAATCCTTACCAACTCATCGCTACGGCCGCTTTTATTGATTTGTTCATTCTGTGCGTCTCTTGGGAATGGTTTATTTCACCCCTGCGTCCCGGAGGATCTTGGTTGGTTCTCAAAGGAATACCTTTGTTATTTGCTATTCCCGGAATATGGAAAGGCAGGGTTTACACAATGCAGTGGGCCTCGATGTTGATATTGCTTTATGTAACCGAAGGCTTGGTTCGAATTCTGGAAGCAGGCGCCAATTTTTGGCTTGCAGTTCTTGAAATCATTCTTTCAACAGCGGGTTTTGTCTGCTTACTCATGTACTTAAAGCCGATTAAAAAAGAAGCCAAGGCCCTCAAGAAGCTTTCAGCAGAGTAAGTATGCAAAAGTTCATCAATCAACTATCTGCGGTTCTAGAACATAAATATATTCTGACTAATGATGAAGATAAAGCGCCCTACTTAACTGACTGGCGCAAACGATTCACCGGAAAAGCATTAGCGGTTTTACTGCCCAGCACTAGTGCTGAAGTATCAAATATCGTCAAGCTCTGCGCTGAATATCAAGTTGCTATTGTTCCTCAAGGCGGCCATACCGGTTTTTGTGGCGGCGCTACACCTGATAACAGCGGCACACAAATCATCCTCAATCTCAAGCGCATGAACCAAATTCGTGAGATTGATATTGCCAATCAAACTATTACGGTTGAGGCGGGTTGTATCTTGCAAGCCGTGCAAGAAAAAGCAGTCGAACAAGGTTTTTTATTTCCACTGAGTCTTGGCGCAGAAGGTAGCTGCATGATTGGCGGCAACTTAGCAACTAATGCTGGTGGAACAAATGTTCTGCGCTACGGAAATGCGCGCGATCTCTGCTTAGGTCTAGAGGTTGTCACAGCTAAAGGCGAAGTATGGAATGGCATTAAAGGATTGCGTAAAGACAATACTGGTTACGATTTACGAGATTTATTTGTTGGATCCGAGGGTACTTTAGGAATTATTACTGCGGCAGTGATGAAGTTATATCCGCTGCCGATTTCTCAATGGACCACTTTAGTTGCGTGTGAAAGTATTGCCTCATCCATTTCCCTCTTAAATTTATTTCAAAAACGGGCTACATCTCTGTTAACTGGTTTTGAAATGATGACGCAAGAGTCTTTGGAGTTAAATGAAAAGCACTTTCCCCAAATGGCAAATCCTTTGCAGGGAAATCCCCCTTTCACAATCTTGATCGAACTGTCGGATCACGAGAGTGAGGAACATGTGAGGCAGCTTCTTGAAACTATTTTGGAAGAAGCTTTTGAGGCGCATTTCATTAGTGATGCGGTAATTGCCAGCAATTTAAGTCAAGCCAATGCCTTTTGGCATATGCGTGAACACATTACACTTGCACAGGCCAAGGAAGGTGCCGACCTTAAGCATGACATCACCATTCCCCTGTCCTCACTGGATAGTTTTATCCAGGAAACGGATGCATTGATGAGGAGCAAGTATCCGGGCGTCAGAATCATTAATTTTGGCCATTTGGGTGATGGAAACCTCCACTACAACATCGCCCCACCCTTGGGTGTAGATCCCAAGAACTTTAATGAAAGCAATGAAAAGCCAATTTACGAGCTTGTTTATGCCCAGGTAGAGCGGTGTCATGGCTCCATATCAGCAGAACACGGGGTTGGACAGCTCAAATTGGACGGCCTAAGGGCTCATAAGGGGGACGTAGCCCATGAGCTCATGAAGACCCTAAAAAGAGCCATGGACCCCCAAAATATCCTCAATCCCCATAAAGTTGTCTCGATTTAAAGAAAAAGAACGAAATTTTTAGTAAATATTTTGTAATTTCTGTCATCCTCGCACTATTTCCATGCGTTGTTAGCCCATGGAGGTGACAAACATGTCAACAAGACTCAAACGTTGGGCCCGCGCAATTGAACAGATCGACTTGTCCAAAAGGACGCCTGAAGTCGCTATTGGCTATCTGGATAGTAAATATCGCGATATCGCTTGGCGCTATATCCGTATCCTAGGCTTTGAGCGCACCATTAGCTTCATGGCTAGCAATAATTTTCACCCAGAGTGATAGTTAAAAACCCTAAATAATTGATTTATTTAGGGTTTTTTGTTATTTCTGAATTGCAGATTTAGCCAAAGAATTCCCTGGCTTCTGCTATCAATAGCTCTGGAGTTTCCTCAGGGATGTAGTGTCCGCTTGGGACAGCCCTACCAGTAACCTCATTAGAAATCTCTTTCCAGTCCTCAATTGGCTTGAAGCATTGATTCACCAAGCCATACTCGCCCCACAAAACCCTCAGAGGCATCTGTAATTTCTTATCCAAAGCACGGTCAGCACGATCGTGAATCAAATCAATTGAAGCGGCTGCTCGATAGTCTTCACACATTGAGTGCATGCTCTCTGGATCGCTAGCGCCCGCTAAATACTCAGCCCATCGATCCGGTGAAAATATTCCCGTACCCGCATGTCGGCCCATATGGTTTTTAAGCCAATATTCTGGGTTCGCTCCAATCATGGTTTCCGGTACAGGCTCCGGTTGAATTAAAAAGAACCAATGCCAATAGCCCTTAGCAAATTCCATTGAAGTTTTGTCATACATCGTTAATGTTGGAGAAATATCCAAAACCATTAAACGTAAAACACTTTCAGGAAAGTCCATTGCTAGGCGATGAGAAACTCTCCCCCCTCTATCGTGACCGAGCAAGAAGAAATGATTGAACCCTAAACTTTTCATTAGTGCATGCTGATCTGCCGCCATTGATCGTTTTGAGTATGTAGAGTGATCTGCCTCTCCACGAGGTTTGGATGATGCGCCATAGCCTCTTAGATCTGCCGCAATAACGGTAAAGTGCTTTGCCAATTCAGGAGCCACTTGACTCCAAATGGCTTTGGTTTGTGGGAAGCCATGCAGTAGCAATAATGGGGGCCCGCTTCCTGCGATCAAATAAGAAATCTCAATAGGCCATTCTTCCGACTCAACGGAGAATTTCTTAGCCTCAAACCCAGGAAAAGTAATAGACATCATTCATCCAATAAAAAAGAGCCTCCTAAGAGGCCCTTGTCATTTCAAAACTATCGATTGGCCATTGCCTGAATTTCAGCAACAGTCACATAACCTTTATTCGTTGTATCAATATAGTTAAAGTTGCTATAAATACGGGGCATACATCCTTTGGCCTCTTCCAGGGTTAGTTTGCCATCGCGATTGGTATCGCATTTTGCGAAACGTTCAGCAATCTCTTTATCACGCGAGGCATCATCCGCATATGCCACGAGCGCAATAGACAAAAAAGAACTTAAGCCAATGGCAATCAATAATTTAGAGAGTAATTGCATATGAATTGATTATTTACCTGTTGGAGTTGGGTTTGCGGATGTCTCCAATGCAGAACGCACCACCTTCTTAGCCATTGCCACAAATGAATCTGCTGAACCTGAGTTCGTTCTGAAAGATTCACCCTGAACAGTAATTAAGCCTTCGCCTAGTAACTGTTTAGATTGACTATCGATAATCTTGCTTTCAACCAGAAGCGCTGGTGTTTTGGAGTTCACGCCACCAGCATAAGCAGCTGCATTCATAGCCAAACCAATAGGTGTGAAGTTCCATGGCTGCAAACTGTCCGCAGAGCTCTCTGCGCCTGTAATACCAACAGAAATGCGTGCGACTCCAGGACCGGGCTGAGAAACAATTTTAATATTCCCGCGCGCATTTACTGCTTCAACCATCGATGATTGCAATGCAGCTTTTGCCTTATTAATGTCATCAATACTTACAGATTTAGTAGCATTTTGATTTAGATAAATCGGGTCCAAGATCACCGCTGTGTAAGATCCAGGATTAACGCCTGAGATGCGATATCTCCACACTCGTGTATCTGCATCGTTTGTTGCCATTGGAACTAGGAGATTGTAGTCAGGCAAGAATCCTGACCTTGGCATTGGTTGCGTCGCTAACTTAGGCGCATTACTGCATGCGGCCAAGGTGATCGCTGCAGCAAGGGAAACCAACAATACGTTTATTTTTTTCATACTGATTCCAAGGGGTTGATTGAAACATCTAAAAGACTAAATTGGGTAAAGGACATCATACCTATTTATATTAGTCCGGTGCAGGACAAGGCAATGTTCCGCCCGTCTTTTTGTGTATTTGTGGTTTGCACTCAACTGGGGCCTGAATTGTTTTAATTGGTGTTGTAGTTGGTGTAGCAGGCGTGCCGGTGGATGATTGAGCTGTCGATTGTGAGATCGCAGTGGCGGATGCTGCAACGGCTGGGTTACTCACAGCAGGAGTCGGTTTTGCTGGTGCTAAGCCTACCTCCCTATAAAACGCTTTTTCTGAACCGGGACAAGGCATTAATGCCCCTGTTTTTGGATTCACGATATCTTTGCATTGGGGGTTAGCCTCAAGACGCGCCTCTAGCTTGGCAACCGAGCAAGCAGAAGACAGTAAAACAGCGCCAAGCACTAGGAAGCAGACCCTGATTAATTTAATATTCATCGATGCATTCTAAGGCAAAAGGTGCGCCACAAATGAACGCCTAGTTATTTATTGGGGCATACCTAACATAGGGAATAGCTTGGCTAGTAGGATTCGAGCGAACGACTTGTACCCCAGAAAACGGGTTGATCTACCTAAACTAGCCAAGAAGGTCGATGCCGCGCATCACAAAGACCCCTTAAAATTTATATGGGATTAAGATTGGCGTGCGAAATAATCTGCCAGCCATCATTATTTTTTGTCCAGACATCTAAGCGATAGTGGAGCTTGGGGGACATCTTTTTACCAAGATAATTCTCTGGTACCTTAATTTGGTAAGAGACAATCAAATTATCTTGTGCTTGCGTAACTTTAATGTTGGCCAGCTCATAGTTTCCCAACTTCTCCGCCTTAATAATAGCCATATTGAGGGCTAAATCTTGCGCCCCTTTAGTGTTGATGGACTGAAAAGCAGGAGACATGATTTTTGTCAAACCGGCTATATCCTGATTTTTTTGCTGATCCCACCAAAGTCTTTCAAGACGTTCGCCCTCAGCTTGAGGATTAAAGGCTGATTGAGCGAATGCGGAGAATGCGATGCATAGACCAAGAAAAAGGGATGTAATGTATTTCATAAATAGGTTCCTTAAATTTAATTGAGTTTTGCGCAAGACTCAGGCTTTATTTGATCGGGATTCTGCTCGCCCAAATAAATACCTATGATCTTGACGGGATTTTTTCCGGCTACCTTACCCACATGACACCATCCAATAGCTTCGATATACGAAGTGCCTGGTTTAAAGATTTTTTTACCCTTGCTACCATAGTCAACCTCTAAATCACCTGAGACTACATAAATAAATAATGGAATGGCATGCTTATGTATAGAGGTTTGTTTGCCCGCTGGAATTAAAATATCAAATGCCTTGATCAATGGCTGCCCTACTGGGTATTTAAAATCTTGCCCCAAAATAGTTTTGGGCGATTGTTCAATCGGAATGATTGACGCCTCAATATCCTCGTAAGGATTGTTTCCATCGACATGCGTTAAGGCTGCTGCATGAGATGAAAAAACTGCAACAGTCATGAGGAATAAGAGCTTAAATAAATTTTTCATAAATTTGTTATTTTTCATTAAGGGTATCTTCTAATTTCTTTCGCAATAGGATCTAACTCACCTATTAAACCAACGCTGACTATTATGACTTTATTTAAACATAGATGCTTATTGAGAAATTTTCAAAATATTTGAATGAATGGAGCTAAATAGATGGCTTTTAAATATTCCATAAGGGGTAAATCTCAGTGTTTAACCCCCATCAGGATTGCTGAATAGTCAGTAAAAGATTCAAAACTACCCAATAATGAGGGATACCACTATGAAGCAGGCATAGACTCAATCATGTAGGGTCGCCTGAATAGTTGCTTATCTGAGGGTGGCTATATGAATACCCTATCATCAAATGATGAATCACTACAAAGCATGGATTTAAACAATCGGGGTGGTTTAATGGCCTGTCAAGCAGGATTCGAACGTACGACCCAAAACTTAGAAACTTTTAAATGGGCTAAAGCAATAAGTTAAAAAATGACATTAAGGGGTTGAAATTAGGTGTGGCATATGTACCGAGATCGGCGGAATCATGTGGGACTGACTATGTGACGTGTGGCATCCACAGATATATAGTCGGTCTGACCGGCACCAAATGATGCGACATCACGTTATTAAATAATGGCAAACCATTTTTTTGCTATTAGTAGCTTGCTCGAGCTTGTCTCGCAAACCCATAACAGCTATTCAAGCATCCACTATATTTTTGTCTGATTGCGCCTGCTGCCAAAGCAACTATGCCTTTAATGCATCTTTTTCAAAATTATCCACAAAACTCATAAGCATAGTTCTTACCTTGCCCAGCTTATAAATAGGCTGAAGATGACATGCCACACGAAGAACCTGGCCATCTTTTTTCATCAAGTCCTCATCAGCCTCATAAATTGAATCTATGTTTAAAGCGATATGCTCTAATATTTTTTTGGATGCTTTATTGGCGGAGCCGTCGTATCTCTTTATGGGGATAATCTGATCCAAGTTTTTTCCGATTAACTCTTCAGTTTTGTATCCCAATAAATTGGCAGCAAATTGATTTACAAAAAGGAAATTGCCTTCCATGCTAATTTCGATTAAGCCCTCAAGCGCGTTATCCAAGAGCCGCACAAAATGGGGTTGAAAGTCTTCTTTGATTAAATTGGTTTGCACCAATTTCGCAAAGCTTACCAATTCCTCTTTTTCGAGTTGGCTTAATTTTCTCGCCTTGTTATCAATAATACATAGGGTACCAATCCGATATCCATCCACAGTTGTTATCGGTGCTCCTGCATAAAAGCGAATATTAGGCCCGCCTAACACTAGCGGATTGTCTTTAAAACGAGAATCCTCAATTGCGTTGCTGATTTCAAAAACGCCTGTATCTAAAATGGCATGCCCACAGAATGAAATGTCACGAGAAGTTTCGTTTGCAGATAATCCTTGCTTTGACTTAAACCATTGTCGGTTTTTATCAACTAAACTGATAAGTGCGATAGGAACATTAAGTCGTTCCTTGACAATCTTGGTGATGAAATCTAATTGCTCTTCTGGATCCGTGTCTAATATCTCTAGTGCCTCAAGCGCTTCTACTCTTCGATCATCATTTTTAGGGATTTCTGGCTTTTGCATGCGCACTTCCTTTAAGACTTTGGGTTTTTAAATCTAAAGATGTCGAAAGCTGAAGATTTAGAAAAATGAGTTAATACAGTAACTATATCCATTATATTAAATTGAAGTAAATTAAATAGCCCCCTCATAGCTAGAGCATTGTATGGAATGGCCGCACCTGATGGCTAAAGCGCTCCTCAAGGCCTCCCAATACTATTCAACCACTTGTAGATTAGGCCAATGTCGAGCCAATGAACAGCCTAGGTTTTTATTAATGCAAGGGATTTTGGCCTGCCCAGCACGATTCGAACGTGCGACCTACGCCTTAGAAGCTGTAAAAAATGAGCTCAAACAATAGTTATCAGGCGTAGAGAATTGGTGTGGCATAGGTATCGAGAGCCTTGTTGTTGGGTGGAAATCGCTAGGTCTCCCATGACATCAGCAGGCAGTTAGATAGTCAGATGTCTAAATTGTCGGGTTAACCGACATTGTAGTATTCGAAATTTAAGACAATCTAGCCAGTGTTTCTGAGTCCGGCAGCAATTCCGTTAATGGCAATATGAATACCTCGCTGCACCCTATCGTCATGCTTGCCCTCTCGATAGCGCCTTACCAACTCGATCTGTAAGTGATGTAGTGGGTCGATATACGGAAAGCGATTGCGTATCGATCTGGCTAGAGATGGATTCTTAGCCAGGCGCACTTTTTCTCCAGTAACCAAATTCAGGGCATCTACCGTTTTATTCCACTCAGTTTCAATGGCATTAAATATCTTCTTACGTAGTTTGGAATCAGGAACTAATTCGCTATAGCGAGAGGCCAGTGCTAAGTCACTTTTAGCCAATGCCATGTCCATATTTGATAGCAAAGTCCTAAAGAATGGCCAATCTTTATACATCTTTTGCAAAAGAGCGAGTGCTGCTTTTTTATCTGTGGCCTTGGGATGATTTAAAAACTTCTCTACTGCAGAACCAAAACCAAACCAACCTGGAAGCGTTAAACGACACTGACCCCAACTAAATCCCCATGGAATCGCCCTTAAGTCTTCGATTTTCTGACTAGCCTTACGACTAGCTGGCCTAGAACCAATATTCAGCTTTGCAATTTCCCGAATAGGCGTCGCATCAAAGAAATATTCTGCAAATCCGGGAGTTTCATATACAAGACCTCGATAAGCATCCATGCTCGCTTGTGAGATGTGTGCAGCAGCATCTAAAAAAGCGTTGCTAGCTTGTTTAGTTGGCTTTAATAAGGTGGCCTCTAGTGTCGCTGCCACTAGGGTCTCTAAATTACGTCTACCAATCTCAGGGTTGGCGTACTTTGACCCAATCACTTCTCCTTGCTCGGTTAAACGAATTTGACCTCGAACCGTACCTGGAGGTTGAGCGAGGATTGCCTCATAGCTTGGGCCGCCCCCACGACCCACTGTGCCTCCCCTACCGTGGAATAAGCGGAGTTTCACCCCATGCTTTTGTTCCAGAGGCTCAAATACCTGAACCAAGGAAAGTTCAGCACAATACAACTCCCAATTACTGGTGACAATACCGCCATCTTTGTTGGAGTCAGAGTAGCCCAACATAATGTCTTGCTCAGCACCAGATCGTTTTACTAAATCGAGAATGCCAGGCAAGGCATAAAAATCTCGCATGATTGGCGCAGCATTGCGCAAATCTTCAATTGTCTCGAATAATGGAACAACGATGAGGTCTGCTGAGGACTTCTTGTCTAGAGTTTTAGGCATTAAACCCACTTCTTTTTGGAGTAGCAGAACCTCTAACAAGTCACTAACAGTTTCAGTGTGACTGATGATGTAATGTCGTATAGCATCTGTACCAAAGAGCTTTCGTATTCTCTTAGCCATTTCAAAAATAGCGATTTCAGAAAGGGTAAACTCAGAATATTGATGGTCAACCACCCTCAGTGGTCTTGGATCATTTAAGAGTGATAGCAATAGCTTACGTTTTTGCAACTCGGAAAGGCTGGAGTATTCTTTTTCAATTGAAGCCACACTGAGCAACTCAGACAAAATAGCTTCATGCATATCTGAACTTTGTCGTAAATCCACGGTAGCTAAATGGAAGCCAAATACCTCAACAGCTCTGATTAAGCCATGTAAGCGGCGATCTGCTAGTGCTTTTGCACCCTGAGAAATGAGTGAATCTTCGACTACCTTCAGATCAGATAAAAATTCTTGTGCGCTAATATAAGGGTTTTGAGGTGGGACGGCATGGCGAGCAGCATCAGTCCCAGTCAACTGTTTTAAAGTAGCCGCAAGTCTTGAATACATGCCTGTGAGAGCCCTTCGATAAGGCTCATCCTGACGATGCTCATTCGAATCTGGCGAACTTGCTGCAAGCTCTTGCATCTTTTTAGGAAATTTCAGGAGCAATGCAGATATAGATAACTCTCGACCCAAGTAATGTACTTCTGTTAAGTAATGGCGTATGACCATTTCAGCCTGCCTTGAAACGGCGTACTCCAGTGTCCTAGCGCTGACGTTAGGGTTGCCATCGCGATCACCACCAATCCATTGACCCATCTTCAGAAAGCTGGCTACGGCATTACCCGAGAGAGAGTCTTCTAATTGAGCGTAGATCTTGGGAATTTCTCTCAAAAAAGTGGTCTCGTAGTAGGTGAGAGCATTCTCAATCTCGTCAGCAACGGTGAGTTTAGTAAAGCGCAATAAACGGGTATGCCAAAGCTGAAGAACTCGTGCACGAATCTGGTCTTCATTGGCCTTAAGCTCTTTATTGAGCAAAGCGTCCTTTTGAGGATTATTTGCTTTTGAGGATTCTTTGATCTGATCGCGAAGAGTCAACAAATTGGCAATATCGCGCTCAGCCTCTAAAATGCTGGTTCTTTGCACTTCGGTTGGGTGCGCAGTGAGCACTGGCGAGATCAAGCTTTCTTCTAATGTCTTAGAGATCACCTTGTTTGTCACACCTGCAGCATGAAGCTTTTTCATGGTCATCGGAATACTGTCAGCTTGATAACTGCCAATGCGCTCATACGCTATGCGACGACGAATATGATGTCTATCCTCGGCTAAATTAGCTAAATGACTAAAGTAAGTAAAAGCACGCAGTACTTTTACAGCACTTTCACTGCTAAGCCCTTTAAGAAGTTTTCCCAGCTCTTGATTAGCTTTCTGATTTGCGTCGCGGTGAAAAGCTACAGACAGTTTTCTGATTTGCTCTACCAATCCATACACGGAATCGCCCTCTTGCTCACGAACGATATCGCCTAGAATTTTCCCTAACAGGCGAATATCATCGATCAATGGTAGCTCAGTATTTTTCAAAAAATGCTCCAACTCTGAATTTCAGGATATTAGATAGCACTATAGCAAGGTAATACATTAAGGGATTTATTGATCACAATCGTCTGATGGAATTTAGGTCATTTTGAGGTTTTTGGCCTGCCCGGCACGATTCAAACGTGCGACCTACGCCTTGTTTTTATTGATCTTTAATTATTTTGGTTATCTGGGTTGGAAGGTTAGGCAGATTGACCTCGACTGTTTTCCAAACAATTCGCACGTCCACCTTAAGGTAACCATGGGCTAATGCATTGCGCATTTCATAAGCAACCAACGGAGGAAGATCTGGATGACAAACTAAAAATTCAGTAAAGAGACGCACAATATTCTTACTTGCCTCGCCAATCACTTCGAAATTCCGAATAATCGCATCTTGAATTAATTAACTATCGATAAAACCGAGTTCATCAATATCGCGGTAAGTAACTCTCTATTCGCCTTATAGTCGACAAAGCTTCATTTATTTCGTGTTTTGATAGATTCCAAAACTTTTTCTAAGGCCCGTGGTTTAACGGAGGCTTGACCTTTAAATGGCTGATCCGTAATAATCAATAATGAAATTAAGCCGCTAAAAGTAACGGGTACGATCGTTAGGGCAAATGTCATATGCTGCGATGGGATAAACAAACTATTAATAGCTGTCAATGCAAAAATCAATAGGAAAATCACTATCCAAAATAATTCAGGTAATTTTTGTGTAGATCGATCTATTCGGTATTCCCTGCTCTCAGCTATCTCTTCTGATTTTTTCAAAATATCAGAGTAAATAGCGAGTTGCTTCGGATCTTTTGGCTCTAGTTTAAAAAGGTCTTGAGAGGTAGCTCGCCAAAGCATGTGAGTGTTTTTATCGCCAAGCCCGTCTTTTAATTTCGGCCATTCTTCATTAATAATGGATGTAACATATTTTTGTAATTCAATACGAATATTGAGTGAATTAGCATCTCCAAATCGAAGTAACAGTCGATCCAAATTATTAATTCTTCCTGCCTCCAAGGAAACTGCATTTTCGACTTCACGAAAATTCGATTGCGCTTGGTTTAATAAAAAACCGATAATAAGACCCGCGCTTGATCCCACTGGCGCAAATAAGTAATGGCCAAAACTGCTACTTTCTTCACTAGGTACAAAATACGGGATAAGCTGAATAAGTTTTGGCAGTATATGCATAAATAGACTAACCAACAAAATACAGCAAAACATAATTGTTAAATTAGAGAAGCGATAAATAAAAGAAGGCATATCAACCCTTAGAAGTGGCGTGCACTTAAGTAACCCAAAATTCTCTCGCCTGCACGCAAGAAATGGGGTGATCCCAGCAACTACATTAACGTACTCGTCATATTACGTTAAACCTTCTATTCTTTAATTCAGAAATCCGGAATGTAACCAGTAAGGGGGGATTTTCAACCTTTTTTGCAGTTTCCTAAAATGATACCCACTCCATATGCTGACATTAGATAGCCTTACTGGGTCGAACCTAATAAACCAGGTTAACAGGAGGATCTTATTGCCCAGTTTGGCCTTTAGGCTGCCAGGGACGATTGGAACGTGCGACCTAAGCTTTGGAAGCTTTAAGAATGAGCTAAAACAATAATCTGGACTTAAGACGTAAGGTGATTAAGCGCTTTTCCACCCCGCTTTATTTGAGTAACTTCTTAAAATTTGGTCTTACTAGCGCCTAAATGAACTTCTATACGATTTAGGCTAAAGTTATATTACCTTTAAAGTTAACCCGTTGAATTGCTTCGACATCCAAAAAATATATACTTTTATTTATGCTTTTACGAATTTTTTATCCTTTACTAGTATTACCTTTTCTCATAGTGATTGGTTGCACTGAGTCGCCTAACAACCAATTTACAAATCTGAATGGTGCCAAGTGGGTAGATCTAACGCACACATATGATCAGACTACTTTGTATTGGCCTAATAATACAAAAGGATTTGAACACCATGAGGAATACAAAGGAATTACTCCTGGCGATTATTTTTATTCCTCTTACTCAATTAGCACCCCAGAACATGGTGGCACCCACTTGGACGCCCCAATTCATTTCTCAGAAAAAGGTTTAACGCTTGATTTAATTCCCATTGACTCCTTGGTTGGGACTGCTGTAGTAATTGATGTAAGAAAAAAAACTGCGCAAGATTTTGACTACCAAATTCAAGTATCCGATTTGGTTGACTGGGAGAATATTTATGGAGAAATAAAAGCTGAAAGTATCATTTTCTTTCTTACAGGTTATGGGCGCCTATACCCAGACAGAAAAAAATATTTTGGTACGGATAAGAAAGGTTCTGAGGCAATATCTGAACTACATTTTCCAGGGATTTCTTCTGATGCCAGTACGTGGTTAGTTGAAAAAAGAAAACCTAAAGCTGTTGGCATTGATACAGCCAGCATCGATTATGGGCAGTCAAAAGATTTTAAAACTCACAGAATTCTCTTGGGCAACAATATTCCTGGATTTGAAAATGTTGCTAATTTAGATTCGCTACCATCCAAGGGTGCATTTGTAATTGCTCTGCCTATGAAAATTGGCAACGGAAGTGGCGGGCCACTTCGAATTGTTGCCGCATTACCAAAGTAGAAAAAAGATTTCCCAGGAACTACTTAACGTAAAAAATTATCGAATACTCATTAAATATTCTTATGTCAGTTCATTCAATCCTAAAAATGGGAGATCCCCGCTTATTACAGGTATCTTTGCCGATTCAAATCAGCCAAATTGCTTCTTTTGAAATACAAACATTAATTGATGACATGCTGGAAACGATGTATAGCCTTAACGGCGCGGGTCTAGCTGCTCCTCAAATTGGTGTAAATAAACAATTAGTTGTATTTGGTTTCGAAAAAAACATTCGCTATCCTGACGCTAAATCTATAGCAGAAACCATACTGATTAATCCCACCATCACCATCATTAGCAATCGAGAAGAGGAAGACTGGGAAGGCTGTCTATCAGTGCCAGGCATCAGAGCAAAAGTTCCTCGCCATCAGAAAATTCGTTACAGTGGATATGATCGCGATGGATCATTAATTGATAGAACAGTCGAAGGATTTCATGCACGGGTTGTGCAGCATGAATGTGATCACCTTATTGGTAAATTATTTCCCATGAGAGTTAAAGACTTTAGCAACTTTGGATTCACCGAAGTTCTTTTCCCATCATTGACCAATGTACCTACCGATTAATTAGTGCCCGAATCCCAACTTAGACAAAATCATGCTTTCTAAGAAGCTTAATGATTGCTATTTCTGCTAAAAGAAATATTTATGGATAACTTTGGTCCCGTTATTTTGTTTGAAGTAGTGCTGATCTTTGGAGGAGTTTTACTATTTGCATGGTGGCAACTATCCGACCTTCGAAAGGAGCAAGAAAAATATCAGGAGAAGAAAAAGCAAGAATTACAACAAGATACTTAAAGATCAATCTACGCACTATTACGGCACTCAATTAAATGGACAACTGACAGCAATATAATTAGGTTGTTTGACTAAATCTCATCAGCCAGTCAGGCCTTTGGTCTGCCCAGCACGATTCGAACGTGCGACCTACGCCTTATTTTTACTGATCTTTGATTATTTTTGTTATCTGGGTTTCAAGGTTTGGCAGATTAGCCTCGATTGTTTTCCAAACAATTTGCAGATCCACCTTAAAGTAACCATGTGCTAATGCATTGCGCATTTCATAGGCAACCAACAATGGAAGTTCAGGATGCTTAGCTAAAAATTCAGGAAAGAGGCGCTCAATATTCTTGCTGACCTCGCCAATCACTTCGAAATTCCGAATAACCGCATCTTGAATTAATTGGCTGTTGATAAAACCAAGTTCATCAATATCGGCACAGTAATCCTCTATTCGCTTTATAGCCTCAAGAATATACTCTAAATAGTCCTGCAAACGCTGTGGATCACGCGTCATATTGGCATTGCGCCTGCAATCACTGAGCTGCGAAACTTTTCCGGCAGAGCATTTGGGGTCAAAACATCCACTGGAACACCCAATAATTGCTTTAATTTATAGCGGATTGCGCCAATATCAAATAATGTTGTTTCGGGACCAGGATCAATCAAAACATCTAAGTCACTACCATCAATGTCGGTGCTGTTCGCCACTGAACCAAAAACGCGTGCATTACTGGCATGATGCGCTTCAATGATTAAGCGAATCTGGGCACGGTTGGCGTTCAGGGCAATCGAAGGTTTCATGTCTCAAGATTATGCAAATATTTGGCCTGAAGATCAACACAAAGGATGTTTTGGCCTGCCCAGCACGATTCGAACGTGCGACCTACGCCTTAGAAGGGCGTTGCTCTATCCAGCTGAGCTATGGGCAGTTATATGCTGGGTGTAACTAGAACAATCAGGGGAAAGTGGTCGGAGTACAAGGATTCGAACCTTGGACCCCCTGCTCCCAAAGCAGGTGCGCTACCAGGCTGCGCTACACTCCGACGGAACCCATATTCTACACCGAGAGCTCTATTGCAGGCAAATCCTGTAAGATTCTTCCCATGGTTGCCTATTTTTCAAGCAAATTAACAAAGCAAATTCGTGCTGCATTGACTGTGGCATTGCTAACTTTTTGCTTGCTTGGCGCCCACTCGATTGGCCTCTCTCACAGCATTTCTCATGGTGACGCCCAATATCAAGCATTGCAAACGAATACCCCGGATAAGATCGATAAAAGTTTTAGCCACAGTTCGGAGATATGTCATTTATTTGACTCTCTTACTTTGGCTGGATTTATTCCAAACGCTAATGCAGACCTCAATATCGTCTTTGCAAGATCTTTAGCGATACGCGTAATATTGGATTTATTCTCGCCTTCATTAGTGATTGCCTCATACGAATCACGCGCACCACCCACACTCATCCTTTAAAACTTTAGCGCTATTGCGCACTCCCGTTTTAATTAATCGTCATGCATTGGCGAATTTGGATGAATATGAATTACCGCCTTACTCAATTAACTTGCTCACCTTTATTGATAGCCGCCTCCCTTTTTCTGGTGAATCCCGCTTGGTCTCAGAATGCAGTAGACGCATTACCTCAGCTAGATGTCACTGGAGTGCGCGAAGGTAGTCAAGGGTTTTTATCGCCCAATAAAGTACTGTCTGGAGATGAGCTACAAAATAAGCTTGCCGGAACACTAGGCGCAACCTTAGCAAATGAACTCGGTGTTTCTGCAACAGGTTATGGAGGGGGATCATCAAGACCGGTTATTCGTGGCCTAGAAGGTTCGCGTGTTCAGATACTGCAAAATGGCTTATCAGCTGGTGATGTGTCTAGTATTTCCGCAGATCATGCAGTTGCAAGCCCTATGCAAAATACTCATCAGATCGAAATCTTGCGTGGTGCATCTGCCCTCCTTTACGGATCAGGCTCAAGCGGCGGATTGGTAAATGTAGTGAATGACCGCAT
>CANCPL010000010.1:0-39589 GCA_947380065.1 Burkholderiaceae bacterium
TTTCCGTTACCAACTTTATATGCCTTGAGTGCGTAATAAACATATTCAGAATACTGACCGGCCAACTTTGGATAGACAGGCAAGATTGGAGCATTTAGTCCTGCACCATGACAGGAAGCGCAATTAGCCTTCTCTACCAATGCTTGACCTTTTTCTAAGTTGGCAGCATTTGCTACGTTTACCAAACCAATGCTTGAGAGCAAAACTGCTGTAATTAGGGCGAATTTCATAAAAGTATCTCTATGTATCTTTATCAATGAATCACTTCAATGGGTTATTAGGTGAACTGGCAGTTTGCGCAGCATAGTACTCGCCAATATCAGCCATATCTTGGTCAGACAAACTGGCAGCAATAGAGCGCATTGTTGGATGCTTTCTTTCGCCTTTTTTATAAGCGGCTAATGCACTTGCAATGTAGGCGCCGTTTTGACCACCCAACATCGGTACTTTATATACAAAAGGATAATCTGCACGGTAATCAGGGATGGAGTGGCAACCAACACAAAGCCAAACCTTGGCGTTACCAGCAGCGGCGCTACCTTTTACTTCATCGGCTTGAGCAATGGAGCCTGCAAAAGCTAAAGTTGCTGCAGCAGCCAAATGAGGAAGAATTGAGAGTTTTTTCATAGAAATCAGTATTAATGAGTTTGATTTTGATCAATTGGGGGAGAGTATAGCGGACAGACGCCCTTCTCGCCATTTCAGAGGTCAAAATCATTAGAAACACTGAAAAATTTGCCCCATTTACCTATACTGGAACGCTTCACTTAGACCTTTTTAGACAACATGACGAACAAACCCAGCACTTCACTCAAAAATCGCTTTGACGGCAGCCAAAGCTACGTTGCCACGGAAGATCTCAAGTTAGCAGTTAATGCGGCCATAGCGCTGCAACGCCCCCTCTTAATTAAGGGTGAACCAGGCACTGGCAAAACAATGCTCGCCGAAGAAGTGGCTGCTGCACTGAATATGCCGCTTCTTCAGTGGCACATTAAGTCCACCACTAAGGCACAACAGGGTCTTTATGAATACGACGCCGTAAGCCGATTACGCGACTCACAATTAGGCGATGAGAAAGTCAACGATATTCGGAACTACATTGTTAAAGGCGTTCTTTGGCAAGCCTTTGAGGCAGATGAGCCTACGGTCTTGCTTATTGATGAAATTGATAAAGCGGATATTGAGTTTCCGAATGACTTATTGCGTGAAATTGATCGTATGGAGTTTTATGTCTATGAAACTCGTGAATTAATTCAGGCTAAACATCGCCCTCTCGTAATCATCACCTCAAATAATGAAAAAGAATTACCCGACGCTTTCTTACGTCGCTGCTTTTTTCATTACATCACCTTTCCCGATGCAAATACGATGCAAAGCATTGTGGATGTCCATCACCCCAATATCAAACAGGATCTTTTGGACGCAGCCCTCAAGGCCTTCTATCAAATTCGCTCTTTACCAGGCCTTAAAAAGAAGCCTAGCACTTCGGAATTGATTGACTGGCTCAAGCTGCTACTAGCCGAAGATATTCCCCCTGAGGCCCTCTACAGCAATGACGAGAAAATTGTGGTTCCACCTTTGCACGGTGCGCTACTAAAGAACGAGCAAGACATTCACCTGTTTGAGCGTTTAGTCATGATGAATCGCAATCATCGCTAATACAGAGTTATCCATTTGTCACAAGAATTGTCATGTTGATTCAATTTTTCCTTAATCTGAAAGAGGCCAAGGTGCCGGTTTCGGTGAGGGAGTTTTTGACCCTCTTGGAGGCCTTGAAATTGGGAGTGATTAATCCATCGATTGATGAGTTTTATCAACTCTCGCGTATGACTTTGGTTAAAGATGAGCAGCATTTTGATCGCTTTGATCAAGTATTCGGTGCTTACTTTAATGGGGTTGAGCAAATTATTGCCCTCTCACCAGATATCCCGCTCGACTGGCTTGAGAAAAAACTACAGCGAGTTCTCACTGATGAAGAAAAAGCAGCGCTTAAAAAATTAGGCGGTCCTGACGCATTAAAAAAACGTCTCGAAGAGCTTTTAAAAGAGCAGAAAGAGTGGCATGGTGGTGGCAATAAATGGATTGGTGCCGGAGGCTCCTCGCCATTTGGTCATAGCGGGTATCACCCCGAAGGCATTCGTATTGGCGGTGAAAGTGCAGGAAACCGAACGGCAATCAAAGTTTGGGAAGCTCGAGAATTTAAAGACTATGACAGCGATCTCGCCTTAGGCACGCGCAATATTAAAGTGGCATTACGACGCTTAAGACGCTTTGCACGTGAAGGCTCAACGCTTGAGCTTGATTTGAATAAAACGATTCATTCAACAGCAGCAAATGCTGGCATGCTCGATATTCAAATGCGGCCAGAACGCCATAATCAAGTCAAAGTATTGCTTCTGATGGATGTCGGTGGCTCGATGGATGATCATATTCAGCGTATTGCTGAATTATTTTCTGCCGCCAAAGCCGAATTTAAACATTTAGAGCATTACTATTTTCATAACTGTGTATATGACAATTTGTGGGAAAGTAATCGTCGTAGACGGGATCAAGTTACACCAACCCAAGACATCATTAATAAATATGGGCCTGACTACAAGTTGATCTTTGTGGGTGATGCCACCATGTCACCTTATGAAATTTTGAGTCCCAATGGTTCCGTTGAATACAACAATAAGGAAGCGGGTGCAGTTTGGATGAATCGCCTGATTGATCACTTCCCCCATTTTGCTTGGCTCAATCCTGAGCCTGAATCCATTTGGCAATATCGTCAATCCATCGATATCATGCAAAATCTTATGAAAGATCGCATGTACCCAGTCACCCTAAATGGCCTTGAAAGCGCTATGCGTCAACTTTCAAAGTAAGATTCAAGAATGTTGATTTACATTGAACACCCTCTTCATTCTTTTTAAATTTAATTACAGAAATCTCATATGAGCACAACCATTAGCGAACGCCTTAAAATCCTCGGAATTGATTTACCCCCGCCAGGACCTCCTGCTGCAGCCTATGTGATGGCAGCAACCACTGGTAACACTGTTTTTCTCTCGGGCCATATTGCTAAGCGCGATGGCAAGCCTTGGGTTGGAAAACTTGGCAAAGATATGGACACCGAGACTGGTAAGACAGCCGCCCGCTCAATCGCAATTGATTTAATTTCCACACTACAAAATCATCTGGGCTCTTTAGATAAGGTAAAGCGGATTGTTAAAGTAATGGGCTTGGTTAATTCAACCGATAGCTATACAGAACAACACTTAGTTGTGAATGGCTGCTCAGAGTTACTATTTGAAGTGTTTGGTGATACTGGAAAACATGCCCGCAGTGCTTTTGGTGTTGCGCAAATTCCGCTGGGCGCTTGTGTTGAGATTGAATTAATCGCCGAGATTTAAATTGATTTATTGGGATTAAAGAGGATCCAAACCGAGTTTCTGGATGTCGGCTTGCGTATCGACATCTAATACATAGGCAGCATTATCAGTGGCAAAGGTTTTAATCTGCTCGGGATGTTGATCCATATAGACTCTACACACCATGCCAGGTGTTATTAAAATCTGATGGATCGCCTCTTTCGAAAATAGCACTGGGTTACCCCTTTGGCCATTCACAACCGGCAAGATCATCTCCTGCTCTGCGGTTCGTTGATCAAATTGCTCTAGCAACGATTCAATCTCTGATGCGCCTATATTCGGTTGATCGCATAAAGCAATTAATAAAACATCGTAATCACTTTTGAGAGACTCAAGTCCAAGTCGCACTGACGATGATTGTCCTGTCTCTGGTTTTGGATTTCTGAGCCAGGTAATGGGGCTTTGAATAGACTGAATTTCAGCTTCAACTTCATCCGCGTAAAAACCAGTAACAACCATAGTCTCTGTTGGACTCAGATCCTGTATTGAATGGATAAAACGTCTTAACAAGCTACTGCCATCTTTTGTTAGAAGGGCTTTGGGATGACCCCCCAAGCGACTTCCCTCACCTGCAGCCAATATCAAGACGGCAAGGCGCAATGTTGAGCTTTTGGAAGGTTCACTTGAGAGAGTCATTAGAGTGATAATAAATAGTTATTACTAAAAGTATTCACAAAAGAACGTAAAAGAAGAAAACGTATGAATAGCACCGATTTAAGTGTCCTCAAATCTGCCGTTGAATGGCTCCAATCGGGTCAATCCGTTGCTATTGCTACCGTTGTGCAGACCTGGGGCTCTGCTCCTCGTCCTGTGGGTTCTTGGCTCGCTATACGGGCTGATGGCCAAGTGGCTGGGTCTGTCTCAGGAGGCTGCGTTGAAGACGATCTGATACGCAGGGTGCAAACTGAAATCCTCACACGTAACACCCCAGAAATGGTCGTTTATGGCGTGACTCAACAGGAGGCTGCGCGTTTTGGTCTACCTTGCGGAGGCACTTTACGTTTGCTAGTTGAGCCAAAACCTGAACTAGCAGTATTAGAAAAGCTGCTAGAGAATATTTCTACCCATCAAATCAGTCGTCGCACTATCAACCTAACAACCGGTAAATCCACTCTTAGCGCTGGTGATCGTAATGATGAATATTCTTGTACTGAACAAGAAATGCAAACTACTTATGGGCCACGTTGGCGCATGGTGATTATTGGTGCTGGACAACTTTCCTTGTATGCGGCTGATTTTGCATTAGCTTCAGACTTTGAAGTGATCGTAATCGATCCAAGAGAAGAATATGCCGAAGGATTAAACCGATCTGACATCACCTTTTCAAAAGGAATGCCAGATGATGTTTTGCTGGAGATCGGCGTTGATTCTCATACTGCAGTTGTCGCCCTAACGCATGATCCCAAGCTAGATGACATGGCCTTGATGGAGGCCCTCAAGTCTCCCGCCTTTTATGTTGGCGCACTTGGAAGCCGTAAAAACACCCAGAAACGCAAGGAGCGCTTGCTAGAGTTTGATGTTAGCCAAGAACAGGTTGAAAAGTTGCATGGCCCTGTTGGGCTTTATATTGGCGCCCTCACCCCACCAGAGATCGCTGTATCGATTCTGGCGGAAGTGATTGCCGTTAAATACGGTATTAGTGTTCCAAAGAAAACTTAACGCTTAGTCTAGAAATTTAGTTCGCTGTTAATTTGCCATCTTTTAAGCGTGGCTCAACGAAATGGCCTTTTCGTGCACGGTTACCCGCAAATGATTTCAAGGTTTTTGCATCCAAACTCAGTTCCGTTGGTTTGCCGGCGCGTCCAGCACCTGAATAAGTAGCCCCATCCGGACCAACTGCAATAGCAGAAGCTAAGTGCTCTTGATCATCCAAGCCCATCAAAATAACGCCTTTGCCGCCCGTTGGCAGACGCTTGAGTTCATCCAAGGGGAATACCAATAACTTAGAGGCTGCGGATAAGCAGGCAACCTGTTTCATGCCTACCTTGACTTTGGCTGCACCTAAAGGCGCATCACCAGGGACTTTGGCATCCATGCTCAAGAATGATTTACCAGCCTTGTTACGGGTAGTCATGTCGGCAACATTCGCCAAGAAACCATAGCCCGCTTTAGTAGATAGCAATACCAAATCATCAGTCTGGCCAGCGTAATAAGCAACCATTTGTGAGCCAGCAGCCAAGTTCACAAAGCTAGTCAATGGTGAGCCATCACCACGGGCCCCAGGCAGCTCACTTACGGGAACGGTATACACACGCCCGTCACTGCCAAAGCCTTGAATCACATCAATGGTTCTCACTTCAAAGGTGGCATACAAAGCATCGCCCGCCTTAAAGCCGAATTGCGTTGCATCATGCTCATGACCTTGACGAACCCGCACCCAACCTTTTTGAGAAACAATTACAGTAACTGGCTCATCAATGACTTTGGTCTCAGCTACGGCGCGCTTATCTTCCTGAATAAGGGTGCGACGCTCATCACCAAAATCTTTCATATCAGATTCTATTTCTTTGATGATGCGCTTGCGCAGTACAGCATCGTTTTGCAGTAAGCCCTCTAAATCATCACGCTCAGTCTTGAGCTCTTTGAGCTCTTGCTCAATCTTGATACCCTCTAAGCGAGCCAACTGACGCAAGCGAATATCTAGAATATCTTCTGCTTGGCGATCGCTTAGCTTGAATTCTTTAATCAGATCCGCTTTCGGTTCATCGCTATTGCGAATGATCTTGATCACCTTATCAATATTGAGAAGAACGGTTAAGCGCCCTTCCAAGATATGCATGCGGTCTTTGACTTTGCCTAAGCGATGCTGCGTTCTACGGGTAACGGTGGCAACCCTAAACGCAACCCACTCAGATAAGATTTCTTTTAAGCCTTTTTGACGCGGGCGACCATCATTACCTATCATCACCAAATTCATAGGCGCATTGGACTCTAGCGAGGTATGTGCCAACAGCAGATTGACGAACTCATTCACGTCAATATTCTTGCTCTTAGGCTCAAATACCAGACGCACTGCAGCATCTTTACTGGATTCATCGCGAACGCCATCAAGCACATTCAGAATGGTTGATTTCAGATTATTTTGCTCTGGCGTAAGCGTCTTTTTGCCGACTTTAACCTTCGGATTAGTAATCTCTTCAATTTCTTGCAGTACGCGCTGAGAGGAAGTTGCTGGCGGCAATTCATTGACAACGATTTGCCATTGACCACGAGCCAACTCTTCAACGGACCAGCGTGCGCGAACTTTGATGCTGCCACGCCCTGCTTCATAAATCTGCGCAATTTCCGCTGCAGAAGAAATAATTTGGCCGCCACCTGGATAGTCAGGTCCAGGCATGATTTCTAATAATTCTGAAGTGCTCATCTTGGGAGACTTCATTAAGGCAACAGCAGCGGTAGCAACTTCACGTAAATTATGTGAAGGAATCTCGGTTGCCATACCTACCGCAATACCAGATGCACCGTTTAGCAAAACAAACGGTAAGCGAGCTGGCAATAATTTAGGCTCCTGAAATGAGCCGTCGTAGTTCGGAGCAAAATCGACCGTACCTTCATCAATCTCACTCAGAAGCAAGCTAGCTATCTTAGTCAAACGCGCTTCGGTATAACGCATTGCCGCGGCACCATCGCCATCGCGTGAGCCGAAGTTGCCCTGACCATCGATTAAGGGGTAGCGCAATGAAAAGCTTTGAGCCAAACGAACCAATGCATCATATGCAGATTGGTCACCATGCGGGTGGAATTTACCAAGTACATCACCAACCACACGCGCACTCTTCACCGGCTTAGCATCGGCACGCAGTCCCATTTCGCTCATCGAGAACAAAATGCGCCGTTGAACAGGCTTCTGCCCATCGGATACATCCGGGAGAGCACGGCCTTTCACTACGCTAATGGCGTAATCCAAATAGGCACGCTCTGCGTATACCGCCAGCGTTAGGCTATCTTTACCATCTTCATTAAGGTCAATTGTTTTTGGATCATGTGCGTCCGATCCACCACCAGAAGAGGTAGCTACTGCAGGAGCCTCGTCAACTTCAACAATGTCCACTTCAATTGGATTGGAGAACAAGTCAGCCTGATCTTCTGGAGTATTTTTTCCAGAGGTCTTTTTCGTCACCATTAGATATCTGCCTCCACTTCGTTGCCACGCTCTTCAAGCCAATCGCGACGTGCGCCAGACTCGGATTTACCCATCAACATATCCATTGTTTTAAATGTTTCATCCTCGGTCCAGGTGCCTAAAGTAACCGGCAGCAGGCGACGAGTATCCGGATTCAAAGTGGTGTCCCAAAGCTGCTCCGCACTCATCTCCCCCAAACCTTTAAAGCGAGAAATCTGCCACGCGCTTTCTTTTACACCGTCTTTACGCAATTTATCTTCAATAGCTTGTAGCTCATTAGCATCTAAGGCATAAATTTTTTGCGCTGGTTTCTTACCTCGCGCTGGAGCATCCACCCTAAATAGTGGTGGTCTAGAGATATGCACATGGCCCAACTCAATCAGTTTAGGGAAATGTTTGTAAAACAAGGTTAAGAGCAATACTTGAATGTGCGCACCATCAACGTCCGCATCCGAGAGAATGCAAACCTTGCCGTAGCGCAGATTAGTTAGATCAGGATTGTCATTGGCTCCATGAGGATCAACCCCAATCGCTACAGCAATATCATGCACTTCGTTATTAGCAAACAAGCGATCACGCTCTGCTTCCCATGTATTCAGCACCTTGCCACGCAATGGCAGGATGGCTTGATATTCTTTATTGCGCCCCATCTTGGCGGATCCACCTGCAGAATCACCCTCCACCAGGAAGATCTCATTCATGCCAATGTCTTGACTCTCACAATCAGTGAGTTTGCCTGGGAGTACCGCTACGCCAGAGGACTTTTTCTTCTCAACCTTTTGACCTGCACGTGTTCTTGCTTGAGCTTGCTTAATGACCAAATCAGCTAATTTGCGACCATAGTCAACATGTTGATTGAGCCAAAGCTCTAGGGCAGATTTTACATAACCAGAAACTAAACGCACTGCATCACGTGAGTTAAGGCGCTCTTTAATCTGCCCTTGGAACTGGGGATCTAGTACCTTTGCAGACAAAATAAATGATGCGCGTGCAAATACATCCTCAGGCATCAACTTAACACCCTTTGGTTGCAATGCGTGCATCTCAATAAAGCCTTTAACGGCATTAAATAGACCTTCACGCAAACCACTTTCATGGGTACCGCCCGCAGGAGTTGGAATCAAGTTCACATAACTCTCGCGCACTGGTGCGCCATCTTCGGTCCAGCACACTACCCACGCTGCGCCCTCGCCTTCAGCAAAAGAGTCATCTTCACCAGTGCCGGTAGCATATTGCTCGCCTTCGAATGGGGGAATGACTTCAGCGCCATGACCTGCTTGTGCAATCGCTTCATTTAAATAGCCGCGCAACCCTTGTGCATATTGCCAAGTCTGGGTATCGCCTGTCTTCTCTTGAATCAGGGTTACCTTAACGCCAGGCAATAAAACAGCTTTGGAACGTAATAAGCGAATGAGCTCAGGCATTGGTATAACTGAGCTATCAAAATACTTGCCATCTGGCCAAGCGCGAACACGAGTACCGTGCGATTTATCTTCTTTTGAAGAGCCAATCGTTTTGAGTTTTTCAATTACCTTGCCATCAGCAAAGGTCAATGTTGACATTTGGCTATCACGCCAAACAGTCACTTCTAATCTTTTAGATAAAGCATTGGTTACTGAAACGCCCACCCCGTGTAAGCCACCAGAAAAAGCATATGCACCACCGGTGCCTTTTTCAAACTTACCACCCGCATGAAGCTGAGTGAACACAATCTCCACTACTGGTAATTTTTCAGTAGGATGCATACCCACCGGAATACCGCGACCATCATCTTCGACGCTGACGCTGCCATCGGTATGCATAGTGACAATGATTTGCTTACCAAATCCACCCAAAGCCTCATCGGATGCGTTATCAAGCACCTCTTGAATGATATGGAGTGGATTGTCGGTGCGGGTGTACATTCCAGGCCGTTGACGGACTGGTTCCAGACCTTTTAGGACCTGAATCGACGATTCGCTGTATTCGGAAGTTTTACGGGTAGCCATGCGCGCAAATTGTAGTCATGTCTGAGATCCAGACCGAATTTTTCGGGAATTACCCTGTCATCCATGCCAAAATTGGGGGATGGGAGCCTTAAGTCATATTCGCATATTAGACCTTAGCCGAGTTTTGGCAGGACCTTGGTGCGCTCAAAATCTAGCTGATTTGGGCGCCGACGTCATTAAAGTCGAAAGACCGGGCACAGGGGACGATACCCGCCATTGGGGCCCTCCCTTTGCCAAAGATGCCAATGGCAAGGAAACCGAAGAATCTGCCTATTTTATTTGCATCAACCGCAATAAACGCTCGATTACGGTGGATATTGCCAAACCTGAAGGCCAAGAACTTATCCGGAAACTGGCCTTGGAATCGGATGTAGTCATTGAAAACTACAAGGTTGGTGACCTGGCCAAATATGGTCTGGACTATGAAAACCTCAAAAAGGTGAAAGCGGATTTGATCTATTGCTCCATTACCGGATTTGGGCAAACTGGACCTTATGCCAATCGCCCTGGATACGATTTCATCATTCAAGGCATGGGCGGCTTCATGAGTGTGACCGGTGAAGCGCATGATTTTGAAGGCGCAAGCCCACAAAAATCTGGGGTAGCGATTGCAGACATCTTTACCGGTATGTATGCCAGCACCGCCATCCTCGCAGCCATTGTTCATCGTGACCACACCGGTGAAGGTCAATACATTGATATGTCACTACTAGATACGCAAGTGGCGGTGATGGCCAATGTATCCAGTGCCTACCTAACATCAGGAGAAGTTCCCAAGCGCTGGGGCAATGCCTCTCCGATCATTGTTCCTTATCAAACCTTTCCCACTTCTGATGGCTGGATGATCGTTGGTGCGGGTAATGATGGTCAGTTTCGTCAGTTTGTTACAGCAGGTGGTGAAGCCCATTTAGCAGATAACCCACTATTTGCTTCAAACCCTCTGCGCGTTGAGCATCGCAAGCAACTCATCCCCCTTTTAGAGAAGATGACTTGCAAGATGACGAAAGGCGAATGGATTGCATTACTTGAGAAAGCGAATGTGCCTTGCGGACCCATCAATAACTTCAAAGAAGTCTTTGAAAATGAACAGGTAGTTCATCGCGGTGTTCAGATTGATGTGCCCCACCCAACTGCTGGGACAATGAAATTAGTGGCTAGCCCAATGCACTTATCAAAGACGCCGACTGAGGTGCGGATGGCGCCACCTACTCTTGGCCAACATACCCAAGAAATCTTGTATGAACGTCTCAAGCTAGATGATCATGCGATCGAAGAGTTACGCGCAAAAGGAATCATTTAAGACACATGACTACGCAAACATCCAAAGCGGGACTATCGATGAAGGATGTCCTGATTTATGGCGGTCTCATGGTCACTTTATCCATGGGTATTCGTCATGGCTTTGGCCTCTTTAATCTCCCGATTACTTCTGCCAATGGTTGGGGTCGTGAAACATTTGCTCTGACTATTGCCCTCCAAAATCTTATTTGGGGCGCAGTACAACCGATTACTGGTGCGCTAGCAGATCGTTATGGCGCATTCAAAATCATGCTTGCTGGCGGGATTTTGTATGCCCTCGGTTTAGCAGGCATGGCAGTTTCCACCGATGTAATGAACTTCACTCTTGCGGGCGGCTTACTGATTGGTTTGGCACAAACTGCCACCACCTACAGCGTGGTTTACGGAATCTTGGGTCGCAATGTATCAGCAGAAAAACGGGTTTGGGCAATGGGTATTACTGCAGCCGCTGGTTCATTTGGTCAATTCTTAATGATTCCAGCCGAGCAAGGTTTACTCAGTCTGTTTGGCACCCAAGATGCACTTCTCATGTTGGCATTGATGGCCAGCCTGATGATTCCAACCGCCTTTATGTTGCGCGAAAAGAATTTCACCCACAACCATAAATTGGGTGATCAAACTATCAAACAGGCATTAAAAGAAGCGATTGGTAATCCCAGCTTTCGTTATCTCACTTTAGGTTATTTTGTTTGCGGCTTTCAGGTAGTGTTTATTGCCGTTCACCTAGCACCCTACCTCAAAGATCTTTCCTCTAACTATCCAGCCGTTGGTGCTCCAGTAGTAGCAACTACCGCCCTTGCCTTAATCGGTCTATTTAATATCTTCGGTACCTATAGCTCGGGGATCCTGGGGCAACGCTTTCCTAAGCGTTATTTACTGTCTGCAATCTATATTGGACGCTCCATTGCGATTGCGGCATTTTTGTTACTGCCACCAACGCCAATGAGTACATATATCTTTGCTGCGATCATGGGGTTCTTATGGCTCTCAACCATCCCCCTTACCAATGGTATTGTTGCGCAAATTTTTGGCGTTAAGTATTTGACGATGCTTTCGGGTCTGATCTTTTTCTCACACCAACTGGGTAGCTTCTGTGGCGCCTTTCTAGGTGGTTATTTGTTTGATAAGACTGGCTCCTATTTAATTGTTTGGGAAATCGCAATAGGATTAGGTGTGTTTGCCTTCCTAGTTAACCTTCCGGTAAAAGAAAGAGCAATTCATAGAGTGGCGAATGCTTAAGAAAAAACCCGCAATCAGGAAGATCATTTCCTATGGGTTTGTTTTATTTATATTGCTATTGATTTTTTCGATGTACTTTGCACCCGATATGATGATCGCAGTAACTAATGAAGTATGGGCATTGTGTGGATGGTGACTAAATAAGAGTGAGTGCTGTGCAATATCTTTTATTTAAAATTCTTATAATTCAAATAGCCTATTTTTTAGCTTTGCAACTGACTCGCCGTAGCACAATGGATAGTGCACATGCCTCCTAAGCGTGGGATACAGGTTCGATTCCTGTCGGCGGGACCAAAAATTCCTCATACTTATCCACAGGTTTTGTGGATAAATCCTTAAAAGTTTTCGTAAGTCACAGATTTGTATAGGCTGACCTAGCTTGCCTAATTTGTGTGCAGAATGTATTTCCCTATTTTGCGTATGAACTTAAAAATATTTTAATGAATGTCTCTGTATTTATGTGCTAGGCAATTTATCAATAAGGGCATAGAACACGAAGTTCCCTTACACTTAGTGCCATGACTAGCCTTTCTACCAGCACACTTGCCGCCCTCGAGGAAATGCTCCAAAACACGGCACGCTCTGCTCCAGCGGATTATCTGCCGATCTATTTATCCCGTGGTGCAATAGGTGAACAACTGATCGGACATCTCAATCCAGAGTTCACGCCCTACTTGCAAGAGTCACTTCAAAAAGAATCTATTCCACTGGTTGTAATGGGCCATGAAAAGCTCACGATTCAACTCGGTAAGCCCATTGATTTATCAAATAGCCTTTATCAATTGGCTAATCGCATGAGATTGGGCGGATTTATTCCAGGCTGGCGTAATGAAGATTTTGCTTGGGTTGATCAAAACGGACACACATACTTTCGCATGGAGCGCGCTGCGTTTCGTACCTTTGGCTTTCGCAGTATGGCAATACATATCAATGGTTATACGCAAGGCAATACGATTTGGCTGGGAAGACGCAGCGAGACCAAGTCCACTGATCCGGGCAAGCTAGATAACTTAGCTGCTGGTGGAATTACTGCCGATGAAACACCTTGGGTCAGTGCGCGTCGCGAACTTTGGGAAGAAGCTGGAGTACCCGAGAAAATTGCAGATCAGATTGAGCCAGTGGGACGTATTCATATGCGCCGTCCATCACTTGATCGAGGTTTTCATGATGAGCAGCTCTACGTTTACGATCTGGAATTGTCAGATAACTTTGTCCCCACAAATCATGATGGCGAAGTCAGTGGATTTATTGAAATCTCACTGCTAGAGGCTGCTGCTCGTATTTTGGCCGATGAATTTACTTCTGATGCCGCCTTTGTTACTGCAGACTTTATATTGCGGCGCAATAAATAGCCCATATGAGCTTACACATCCCCGCTTGACTGATGTCTTGTTGCAATCAGTCAATTCGTGGTTAAATCCTATTTAAGGATGAAACAGGGGTGCCCTTCAAAGCGGATTAAGCTTGGAAGGCGCTGAGAAAGACCCTAAAACCCGATCCAGGTAATGCTGGCGTGGGGAGTTACATCAGACCGACACCCGGTTTCGTCCATCTAAAACAGCTAGGAGATGGACATGAGTACAGGCAACACCTCAACTAAAAACGCTAAACACGAAATTCCAAGTTTAAAAAGTTTGGAGCGCGACTTTGGGCAAAAGTTTGCCTATCCAGCTTCGACAAAAACTTACCTGCAAGGTTCGAGACCCGATATAAAAGCCCCAATCCGCATGATTGAGCAATTACCTACTCGAGTAGGTGAAGAGCTAATGGCGAACCCGCCTGTGCCTGTCTACGACACTTCAGGCCCCTACAGCGATCCAGATGTTGTCATCAATCTAGAGCAAGGTTTGCCAAGACTGCGTGACGCTTGGATTGCAGAACGTAACGACACCGTTCAACTATCCGGACCTAGTTCGGAATATGGGGTGGCTCGCTCACAAGATGAGGCCACACAAAAATTACGCTTTTCTCACATTAGCGCACCACGCGTAGCCAAATCTGGCCATAACGTCAGTCAGATGTATTACGCCCGCCAAGGAATCATCACCCCTGAAATGGAATACATCGCCTTGCGCGAATCCATGGGCCTTGAGCAACTCCGCAAAGATCCAGCCTACAAGCAACTATTGAAGCAGCATCCTGGCAAAAGCTACGGCGCTAACTTACCTGAAATCATCACCGGTGAATTTGTCCGCTCAGAAATTGCTGCCGGTCGAGCGATTATTCCTGCCAACATTAATCACCCGGAATTAGAGCCAATGATTATTGGCCGTAACTTCCGCGTCAAGATCAATGGCAACTTAGGTAACTCTGCTGTTACCTCTTCCATCAATGAAGAAGTAGAAAAGATGGTGTGGTCTATTCGTTGGGGTGCAGACACGATTATGGATCTCTCTACTGGTAAGCATATTCATGAAACACGTGAATGGATTATTCGTAACTCCCCTGTTCCGATTGGCACAGTTCCAATCTATCAAGCTTTAGATAAAACCGGTGGTATTGCTGAAGACCTCACTTGGGAAATGTTCCGCGACACTTTAATTGAGCAAGCAGAGCAAGGTGTTGATTACTTCACTATTCATGCGGGTGTACTACTGCGCTATGTACCACTAACAGCTGATCGCATTACTGGCATTGTTTCTCGTGGTGGCTCCATCATGGCTAAGTGGTGCTTAGCGCATCATAAAGAAAACTTCCTCTACACGAAGTTTGATGAGATTTGCGAAATCATGAAAGCGTATGACGTGTCATTTAGCTTAGGCGATGGCTTACGCCCTGGTTGTATTGCCGACTCCAATGATGCCGCCCAGTTTGGTGAGCTCCATACACTCGGTGAGTTAACAGCTAAAGCCTGGAAGCATGATGTGCAAGTCATGATTGAGGGTCCTGGTCACGTTCCAATGCAGCGTATTGAAGAAAATATGACAGAAGAGCTCAAGCATTGCTTAGAAGCCCCCTTCTACACACTCGGACCATTGATTACTGATATCGCCCCTGGGTATGACCATATCACCAGCGGTATTGGCGCTGCACAAATTGGTTGGTATGGTACAGCGATGCTTTGTTATGTCACACCAAAAGAGCATTTAGGCTTGCCAGATAAAGAGGATGTGCGCGAAGGCATCATCACTTACAAGATTGCAGCTCATGGCGCAGACTTGGCCAAAGGTTTACCTGGCGCACAAGTACGTGATAACGCCCTTTCTAAAGCCCGCTTTGAGTTCCGCTGGGAAGACCAATTTAATCTTGGCTTAGATCCTGAGCGTGCGCGTGAGTATCACGATGCAACACTGCCAGCTGAAGGCGCCAAAATTGCTCACTTCTGCTCAATGTGTGGTCCTAAGTTCTGCTCTATGAAGATCACTCAAGAAGTTCGCGACTACGCAGCAACCTTAGATGCCGATGGCAACCCTAAAGCTAAGGTGATTCCCATTACCGAAGTGACCGATGCTTCTAAGGGCATGGAAGAAATGTCTGCCGAGTTCCGTAAGCGCGGTAGTGAAATTTATCAGTAAACAATCTGGAGTGATTGGGTAATTGATGACTAGCGCAAGCTTCTCTAATAGCAAGTACGCGATTGTTGGTGGCGGCCTCATGGGTCGCTTACTAGCTCTTGCGCTTGCTAGAGGTGGCGCTCAAGTTGATCTATTTGATAAGGGTGGTCCTGATGGAGCCCATGCTGCTGCGCGGATTGCGGCGGCAATGTTGGCGCCATTAGCCGAATCTGCAATTACTGAAGATTCCGTGGTGCGCATGGGTTTGCATAGTCTGCCTCGCTGGAAAGAGATCATCGCTAGCTTGACTAAGCCGGTTTACTTTCAGCAAGATGGCACATTAATTTTGTGGCATCGACAAGATGCGAGTGATGCAGAACGCTTTGCTGCGCACCTGGAAAAAAACTGTCGCAGCAACTCTGACTTAAGTGCACCACTAAAACTCAATAATGAAGCATTGCGTGAAATTGAGCCTGGCGTTGCCGATCGCTTTAATCAGGGGCTATATTTACCGCATGAAGGGCAATTGGATAATCGCCAATTACTAGATGCACTAGTCGATGAATTAGCAGTGCTTCAGGTTCAATGCCACTGGCACACCGAGATTGACCCACAGGAGTTGCGCAAACAAACTGCCTATAGAGCGGTGATTGATTGCCGCGGTACAGGCGCTAAAGCGTCTTGGTCTTCTGGTGAGACACCGAATAACTTGCGTGGCGTTCGCGGCGAAGTTGTGCGACTTTATGCTCCAGAAGTGAAGTTGCGCCGCCCTACACGCCTCATTCATCCGCGCTACCCGATTTATATTGCCCCAAAAGAAAATGATATTTATGTGGTGGGCGCTACTGAGATTGAATCCGATGACTTATCGGAAATGAGTGTGCGCTCGGCCATGGAATTACTCAGCGCGGTCTACACTGTGCATAGCGGCTTTGCGGAGGCACGTATTCTGGAGATGGCTACGCAGTGTCGTCCGACTCTCAAAAATAATCTCCCAGCAATACGGACAAAAAAAGATAAAGGGCTGGTTGATTTGATCATGATCAATGGCTTATATCGCCATGGTTTTATGATTTCTCCAGCGGTGCTCGATTGTGCCTTGCAAGTTTTAGAGCAAGGATCTAGCAAGACTGCATTGGAATTGGGTTTAAGCATTACCCATGACAATAATTACATAGAGGCGGTATGCGCGTAATCGTCAATCAAGTCGAGTATGAGATGCCAAGCAAAAGCATGGTTGCGGATGCGCTAGCTTTGATTAATGCGAAACCACCTTACGCTGTGGCAGTGAATCTGAATTTTGTACCCAAGACCAAGCATGCGGATTTTGTTTTGAATGAGAATGATCAAATTGAAGTCATTGCCCCGGTTACTGGTGGCTGATCTCGATGAATATAAGAGTGAAGTTGAAATGAACGCACCCCTACCAAGCAAACTCAATAGCGCTGATACTTTGATTCTATATGGCGAGAGCTTTGCGAGTCGATTGCTTTTGGGTACCTCGCGCTATCCTTCACCACAGGTTTTAGAGAACGCAGTACTGGCATCTAATCCCGCCATGATTACGGTGAGCTTGCGTCGTCAAGGTAGCTCAACTGCAGAGGCACATAGTGGCTTTTGGGATTTACTCAAAAAGATGGCTGTACCTGTTTTACCGAATACCGCTGGTTGCCACAGCCCGCAAGAAGCTATTGCGACAGCTCAAATGGCGCGGGAAGTTTTTGAGACTGATTGGATCAAGCTAGAACTTATTGGCGATGATTACACTTTGCAGCCCGATGTCTTACGTTTAGTACAAACAGCGGAGACTTTAATTAAAGATGGCTTTAAGGTGTTGCCATATTGCACTGAAGATCTCATTTTGTGCCAAGGACTAGTTGATGTTGGATGTCAGGCAGTCATGCCTTGGGCTGCCCCCATTGGTACTGGTAAAGGACCTTTAAATCCCTATGCCATGAAACTCTTACGTGATCGTCTGAAGGTTCCGCTCTTGGTAGATGCAGGACTAGGACTTCCTTCGCATGCCTGCACCGTCATGGAATGGGGATTTGATGGTGTATTACTCAATACTGCAGTAGCCTTAGCAGATGACCCTGTCGTGATGGCCAAAGCCTTTGCAATGGCAGTGGATGCAGGACGCGCAGCCTATCTATCTGGCGCCATGAAACCCCAAGAATCAGCCCAAGCAAGCACTCCTTTGGTGGGTACTCCATTTTGGCATCAATCGTAGTTCTATAAAACACCACTTTAAGTACACTGAGCTTATGAGCCTGATTCGTGACCTAGCCGACCAAATCGTTGCCGCGCATCGCAATGAAGATTTATCCATACCGATTCCGGTCTTTAACCTCAACTCCCCACCTCCACTCATCGACAACGAAGCAGCGGTCGATCATTACGAATTGGCTGGTGCATTAGCCAGCATTGAGTTGGGCTTTATTGAGTCGGACGCAAAAGTATTGGGTAAAGCTTGGTCCCGCATGACTATTCAGGATGGCGGGTTTAATCCTTTTAAATGGCCCAGCAGACCAGAGCATTTTGATTTACTGCCTTGGACTCGCAATATGAATCCCAACGCCTTTAAAGAGTGTCCAAAACGCTTAGGTTTATATGGCGTAATGCCCGATGCCGACTGGGTTAAGCGCATGGTAGATGCCGAATTACCAACCGTACAACTGCGTTTTAAGTCGGACGAAAAATCCAAGATCAGAAAACAGGTAAAAGAATCCGTTGCTGCTGTAAAAGATAGCAAGACCCTCCTGTTCATTAATGACTACTGGCAAGAAGCGATAGATGCTGGCGCTTATGGAGTGCATTTAGGCCAAGAGGATTTGGTAGATGCCAATTTGGAGGATATTCGTTCCGCAGGATTAAGGCTGGGTTTGAGTACGCATGGCTATGCTGAACTTGCTTATGCAGATCGCTTTTGCCCAAGCTACATTGCGATGGGCGCAGTCTTTGCAACGAATTTGAAAAAGATGCCTACGGCACCTCAAGGCTTAGGTCGCCTATATCAATACGTCAAGCTAATGAGTAACTACCCATTGGTAGCCATAGGCGGCATTGATCAAGATAGTATTCATGCGGTAGCTAAAAGTGGCGTTGGTTCGGTAGCTGTTGTGAGAGCCATTACCCAAGCCAAAGATCCCCGGGCTGCAATTAAGCACTTACAAGAATTAATGCAGGCTTAATACAGACCTAATGCAGACCAAATGTAGGCTTTTGCTTGCTTTAGTTTTTTTCTCTTTCATCTAGCAATGCTGTTGGATAAAAATCATGCATGTGCCACAAAGGTCCTGGGCCTTCACCAATACTTAAGAAGCGCCCCGCTTCTAAGCCAGCTTCTACATAGGCGATCGCCTTAGCAACTGCATGAGCCAGATCATGACTGTCGGCAAGGTAGGTAGCAATTGCAGATGCTAACGAACAGCCTGTACCGTGCGTGTTTGCAGTATTCACGCGATAGTGTTTGAATTCTTTAGTCTGCACAACTTCCAAGCCGTCTTCAAGCGTGCGCCACATTAAGTAATCCGTAATTTGGGTGTGCGTGCTATCTAAATGACCACCTTTAATAAGGACTGCTTGCGGCCCCATCTCTAACAACTCTTCTGCAGCTAATTTGAAATCATTGGGACCGCTTATCTCACGACCCAGTAATAAGGAGGCTTCATCCAAGTTTGGTGTAACGAGTGATGCCATCGGAAATAACTCAGAGATCATCGCTTGAGCAGTATCGTCACCACCTAAGCTTGCTCCAGAAGTGGCACGCAAAACAGGGTCCAGAACAATTCGTTTAACGCCGTGTTTGTGTAAAGATTTAGCTACTGTTCGGACTATTTCTGGGCTGGCTAACATGCCGATCTTGACAATATCAGCTCCAATATCCATTAAAACAGCGTCGATCTGGGCTTCAACCACATCAAGATCGACATCCTGAATACGCGTAACACCCAAGGTATTTTGGGCAGTAATTGCAGTGATGACAGACATCCCATAACCACCTAAGGAGGCGATCACCTTGAGATCGGCCTGAAGCCCCGCCCCACCGCCACTATCGGACCCAGCAATGGTCAGTACTTTAGGGATCTGCACAGAAGTAGGAAGAAGTGATTTCATCTTGCTATAATATCGGCTTATTCCTCGATAGCTCAGTCGGTAGAGCGCCGGACTGTTAATCCGTAGGTCCCTGGTTCGAGCCCAGGTCGAGGAGCCAAATTAAAACCCTGTATGCCTAATGGCTACAGGGTTTTTTCATTGGTAAGAAAGTACAGCGATTTGGAAAATTGATGAAAAATTGCCATTTGTTCAAAATAGGGAAAAATTCGATTAAACGCATTAAAAAACATGAAGTAAGATTTAAATCAAATAATCTTACTTAAGATAAAAAATGACAAATGCATATACATTTATCTGCCTTTTCCTCATCTTTGGCGCATCCTTTGGTTTTGCCACTTATTCAAAGCGACACTTATTTAGCGAAGGACCTCAAAAGGCAAATGATTCTGATCAAGCCTCATCACCAAAAGGTCGTATTTTTTGGATCGTGCTTTGTACCCTACTATGGCCAATCATGGTCATCACGGGAATCAATACAGCTTGGATACTTTTCAAACGTAAACAGCAATCACAAAAGTAATGCTTTCTTTGATTTATCTAGGGTCTGCGCATAAATAATCTGATAAACATTGAATGATGTCTTAGATGCCAAAAGCAAAAGCAGGGTATTTTCTTTTGCGGCACGGGAGAAAAGATCTTCTTAGATCAACCCCTTCTTGCGAAGATTGGCCAGGCGGTTATTCAGAGTCTTAATAGTCAGAAGATTGTATTTATCACCCTCTGTCCAAGCGCTGCCCTTCCACTCAATGCCCTCTGCTGTGACATTGGCGAACGGCTCTTTTCCCTCTTTTGCATAACTCTCCAAAATAGCAATCAGTGCAGCTCGATCATCGGATCCGCCAGCGTCTTTGACAGCATCCAAAATGGGTTTGGTGATCGTATCGGCATAGGTCACCTTGGCGTCTGGATGCTTAGACGCTACTGACTCTTCAAAGATGTACTCATGGGGCCACTCAAAGACATTTCTTGCAGAATTTTTGACCGCTGCTGGACTCACTGCAATGCTCTGTGGATTTTTAGGGTCTGTCGGCAGTCCCAAGCCAACGATCCAAGCTTCGAATTCTGCGATGCGGCTATAGCGTTTTTCTTCGCTATCGCGCTTCTGCTCTTCTTGTGAAAACAATAAAGTTACCCATGCCCAGGCAATATCTTTGGGTATTGAATACTCTTGAGCCAAAATACCGCTCGCTTTTTTTAGGATGGGTTTAGACGTTAGTTTTGTCATTGCATTCTTTCTGCATTCTTCGTGCATTCTTTGATAAGTGCCTTCAATTTAGGGTGAAAAGTCAAAGGGAAGGCTCCCTGTTCATTTTGACAATGCTCTCCACAGACCATCTAGGATACTCTTCATTAGCTAACGGTTTATTAGTCAGACTCGCATAAACCTAGCTCTAGCAAGCTCTAGGGCTTGGTAATACTGCAAATCAAGCAAGATTGGCTATATTCACTAAAATAACCAAATGACTAAGATTCCTGAACTTCTCGCTCCAGCCGGTAGCCTTTCCATGCTGCGTACTGCCTTTGATTTTGGCGCAGATGCCATTTACGCTGGGCAACCTCGTTACTCCCTGCGAGTCCGCAATAACGACTTTGGCAAGATTGAAGTTCTTAAGGAAGGCATTGATACCGCCCACGAAATGGGTAAGAAATTTTATTTAGTTTCTAACTTACTGCCACATGGCGGCAAGACTCGCACTTACATTAAAGATATGGACCCAGTGATTGCATTAAAGCCTGATGCTTTAATCATGTCTGATCCTGGTCTCATCATGATGGCGCGTGAAGCATGGCCTGACATGCCTATCCATTTATCTGTGCAAGCGAATACTGTGAATGGTGCCTCAGCAAAATTCTGGCGTTCCGTTGGTATTAGTCGTGTAATCCTCTCTCGCGAACTCTCTTTTGATGAAATCGAAGAGGTACGTCAAGACTGCCCAGAGATGGAGCTTGAAGTATTTGTACATGGTGCTTTATGTATTGCTTATTCTGGTCGCTGCTTACTGTCGGGCTATATGTCCCACCGAGACTCCAATCAAGGTGCCTGTACTAACGCCTGTCGCTGGGATTACAAAGTCAAACCTGGCCAACAAAACACCAGCGGAGACGTTGTACTTCTGCAGGAAGCCCGCCGTCCCGATGATTTGATGCCCATGGAAGAAGATGAACATGGCACCTACATCATGAACTCTAAAGATCTACGAGCGGTTGAGCATATCGAACGCCTGACAAAAATGGGTGTTGACTCCTTTAAGATTGAGGGGCGTACCAAATCACCTTATTACGTGTCACGCACCGTTCAATCCTACAGAGCAGCGATTAATGATGCCGTTCAAGGAAAACCATTTAACACTGCCTTGTTAGGCCAATTAGAAGGGTTGGCCAATCGCGGCTATACCGATGGTTTCTACGAACGCCACCACGATAAGGAATATCAACTCTATATGCGTGGTCACTCATTATCAGGACGCAGCTTATATGTTGGAGAAACACTCGAAATTAATACGGCAACAGGCCGCGTCAAGGTAGATGTTAAGAATCGTTTTTCTGTCGGCGACAAAATAGAAATCATCGAGCCAAACGGAAATACGGACGTCACCTTGTCTGAAATGTGGAATATGAATGGTGACTCCATTGAAGTGGCTCCAGGCTCAGGTCACTTTGTTTGGCTCAAAATACCGATGTCAAGCAAGCATGCCTTTATTGCACGCTACACCCAAGAGCCTGCCCCAGTTGAAACGGCAGGTTCTTGTTCTACTTGTGGTGAGTAGCCCCCCAATTTCTCTGATCGAAGATTTTTATGCCGAATAGCCTTAGCCCCGATAACCATCCCAACAAACCTAGCTTAAAAATAAAGCTCGAAGAGGAGATGAAAAAGGCGTTTGCTTTAACGCTTTACTTTGGTATTTGGTTCTGCGCGATTGCCTTTATGGCTAAAACTGTTCTTGAGGAGCGCCCTATTCCGCTAACTATCTTTGGTTTTGCACTGATTAAGGCAGGCTTATCAGCAAAATTTATGTTAATTGCTCAGGCCGCCTATCCAATTAAAGTCAATAAAGATCGTGGAATTGTTGTATCGCTATTTTTTGAATCTATTTTTTACATCATTGTTGTTCTTGCCCTGAACTGCATTGAAGCTGGAGTTCATGGATTAATTAATGGGAAAGAATTTATTGCCTCTATGGCAGCTTTTGGCAGCGGAGACCCCTTAAGGGTTTTCGCAATGTCCATTGTGTATTGGTTGATTGTGTGGCCTTACTTGATTTTTATGGGCGTCAATCTAGTATTGGGTAATACGGCCACTCTAAAAATCCTTTTTGGCTCTAAAAAATAATTGCCTTACTTGTTTTACGTGAGAATTTTTTGGCTTTGCTTATTGGGATTTTTTTATCAACAAGCCTCTGCCCAAGAAATCGAAGCACGCGCTTATTCCAATGCGCCGATAGGAATTAACTTTGTTACTGGCGGTATCGCTCAGGCCAAAAGTGGATCTTATACGCTCGTTACCGAAGCGGTAAATATGACCCGCATTATTGATGTCTTTGGGCAATCCGGTAGGATCAGTCTTTTATTGCCGTATGCCCAACTCTCGGGAACTGGAAGCACGGGAGGCTCGAATATGAATGCCTCTGCAGAAGGCTTATCCGATCCTGTTGTAAAGATCTCCGCAAATCTTTACGGAGCACCAGCGCTTTCTTTAGATGAATTTAAACACTATCAACAAGACTTGATCATCGGCGCTAGCCTTGCTGCATCCATCCCATGGGGTAAGTACAACAGCGAACAAATGCTCAACGTAGGCGCCAATCGATCCCTTTTTCAACCCGCCTTCGGCGCATCTCAAGCCATCGGCCCTTGGCGCTTAGAGCTTGCTGGCATGGCAACCATCTATACCAGCAACACCAATTTTTTAGGCGGCAATACACTCTCGCAAAACCCAATTTATTCAACCGAAGGCCATGTTATTTATTATTTTCCGAATACGGCTTACATATCAGCTGATGCTACCTACTTTATGGGTGGGCAGAAGTATGTGAACGGCACGGCTATTAATGGTTCACAAGAAAATTGGCGCTTTGGTAGCACCCTCTCCTACCCTATTAATAAACAGAACTCCATACGCTTAACTGGAAGCAAGGGTGTCTATTCCAATACCAATACGAACTACGAAGCCTTCGGCATCTCCTGGCAGTACCGCTGGGGAGGCGGACTGTAGGTAAATCTGCGATTCCATCGCTACAATTGAAGCAAAGTTTATGCATCACCCCATAAAACCAATTAAAAAGATTTGAGACATAGATGAGCAATAAACCAAAAGGTCCTGTAGAGAGCGGTTTACGCAAAGGCTTAACCAGTTATGGTGACAAAGGCTTCTCTTTATTTTTACGCAAAGCCTTTATTAAGGGTGCCGGATATACCAATAGCGCTTTAGATCGCCCTGTGATCGGCATCATCAATACCGGCAGTGCCTACAACCCCTGCCACGGTAATATGCCCCAACTGCTTGAGGCGGTTAAGCGTGGTGTGATGTTAGCTGGCGGCTTACCAATGGAATTTCCAACGATATCGATTCATGAGAGTTTTGCTGCGCCTACTAGTATGTACTTGCGCAATTTGATGTCTATGGACACCGAAGAAATGTTGCGTGCGCAACCGATGGATGCGGTAGTCATGATTGGTGGTTGCGATAAAACAGTTCCCGCCCAAATGATGGGCGCAGCTTCTGCTGGTCTACCAGCTATTCAACTGATTACTGGCTCTATGTTGACGGGCTCACATCGTAGCGAACGAGTGGGCGCTTGTACTGACTGCCGTCGTTACTGGGGAAAGTTTCGCGCTGGCGAAATCGATGAAGTCGAAAAAGATGAAGTCAATGATCAGTTGGTAGCCAGTGTAGGCACTTGTTCGGTGATGGGCACAGCAAGTACGATGGCCTGCATCTCTGAAGCGCTGGGCATGACTGTTCCAGGCGGCGCTACTCCACCAGCAGTCACCGCAGATCGAATCCGCATCGCTGAGGAAACGGGTACTTGCGCTGTAAAGATGGCCAAAGAAGGTTTAACCATTGATAAAGTATTAAGTGCGGATGCTTTTGAAAATGCGATGCGTGTTCTGCTAGCTATTGGCGGCTCTACCAATGGCATAGTTCACTTAGCCGCTATTGCTGGACGCATGGGTCTAGAAATTGATTTGGATGCACTCGATCAGATGGGTGATGAGACGCCTGTCCTGGTTGATTTGAAGCCATCCGGTGATCACTACATGGAGAACTTCCATGATGCTGGCGGTATGACTACCTTGCTTCGTGAACTTAAGCCTCTATTGAAGCTTGATGCGATGACTGTTTCAGGCAGAACTCTTGGTGAAGAGATTGATGCTGCTCCACCCAGCTTCAAGCAAGATGTCGTGCGTCCTTTTGATAAGCCAATCTATCCACGCGGCAGTATTGCGGTCTTGCACGGCAATTTAGCCCCCGGTGGTGCCATCATCAAGCAATCTGCTGCCAATGAAAAACTGATGGAGCATGAAGGTCGCGCAGTTGTCTTTGAAGATGCGGCGGATTTGGCCAATCGTATTGATAGCCCAGATTTAGATGTCACAGCTGACGATATTTTGGTACTCAAAAATATTGGGCCTAAGGGCGCTCCCGGTATGCCGGAGGCCGGTTACATTCCTATTCCCATGAAATTAGCGCGTGCTGGGTTAAAAGATATTGTCCGCATCTCGGATGGACGTATGAGCGGCACTGCCTTTGGTACGATTGTGTTGCACGTTACCCCTGAATCCGCTATTGGTGGTCCTTTGGCACAAGTCCGTAATGGTGATCGCATTCGCTTAAGCGTGAAGAATCGTGAAATTAGTCTTTTAATTTCAGAAGAAGAACTGGCTCAGCGTATGAAAGACAATCCTATTACCTCACCCACTGCTGAACGCGGCTATAAAAAGCTCTTTTTGGATACCGTTACTCAAGCAGATCAAGGTGTAGACTTTGATTTCTTAAGGGCAGTCAAGATGGTGGGTAAGACTCCGCGTAAGTAGCTGCAAGCTAAATAAAGTTAGTCCTAATGAGTCCTAATGCTCAAGATGTCGTAGTTCACGACGTAATATCTTGCCGACATTCGATTTGGGAAGCTCATTGACGAAAACAATCTTCCTAGGTCGCTTGTAACTAGGGAGATTGCCTTTGGAATATTGCATGACATCTGCTTCAGTAATGTGATGGTTTGATCTCACCACAAAAGCCTTCACAATCTCACCCAGTTTGCGATGAGGCACTCCAATCACGGCAGATTCTTTGATGCCAGACATTTGCGATAGAACATCCTCGACATCATTTGGAAAAACTTTAAAGCCCGCAACCACAATCATGTCTTTTTTGCGGTCAACAATCTGAATAAAGCCTTCTGCAGTGATCAGCCCAATATCACCAGACTTAAAATACCCATCAGCAGTCATGCAATGACGAGTTTCTTCGAGATTATTCCAATATCCCGCCATCACCTGTGGCCCTCGAATACAAATCTCACCAGCAGTACCCTGCGGTAGGACCACGCCATCGTCATCCAATATCACTACATCTGTACCTGGAACTGGAGAACCAATGTGGCCAGTGAAATGCTTCTCCAGTGGGCTATTGACACAAACTACAGGGGATGTCTCTGAGAGACCATAACCTTGCGCGATTGGTACACCAGTTAATGCTTGCCAATGGTCTGCGGTCTTTTTATGAACCGCCATTCCACCACCAATCGTCACCAATAAGTTTGGTAACTTCACCTCTTTAAATTCTGGTCGGTGAATCAGGGCATGAAATAACGTATTCACACCTGGGAAAATATTAATATTGGGATGCTTACTAAGCATTTTGATGAAACCGGTGATGTCACGAGGATTGGCCACCATCACCAACAGGCCACCCTTAGCAAGCCCCAATAAAGCACAAGCAGTCAGCGCAAAAATATGCGTTAAGGGTAAGGCGCACAAAAATACCAATTGATGGTCTGGTTGAATTTTTAATCCCGGAGTGAGCCAAGACTCTATTTGCATCACATTAGAAAGAATATTTCGATGGAGCAATACAGCACCCTTTGAAACCCCAGTAGTGCCGCCGGTATATTGCAAAAAAGCAATGTCGTCTAAACCCATCTGGGGGCGCACAAAAGTTTGTCTACGACCAATACTTAAAGCTTCCTTAAATTGGATGTGTGGAAATTCCCAGTGCGGGATGATTTTTTTGATGCGACGTGCAACCCAGTTAATTAAATGCCCCTTGATACCCATTAATTCCCCTGGGCTGCTGACGACCACCCTCTTAACGGATGTTTGGGTCTTTATCTGCTGATAAGTAGATGCGAAGTTTTCCATCATGACTAGAACAGAAGCGCCACTATCTTGCAATTGAGACTCTAGCTCTCGGGCAGTGTATAAGGGGTTGATATTTACCACCACGCAACCTGCGCGCAGAGTCCCAATCATTGCAATAACATACTCGACAACATTGGGATACATCAGCGCTACACGGGCCCCTTTTTCTAATTGCAGGCTCTGAAGGTAAGAGGCAAAATCTGTTGAAAGTCGATTAATTTCGCGATAAGAAAAAAATGTCCCCATCGATTCAATGAGTTGACGACTGCCAAATCGCTCAAAACATTCATCAATAAACTCACTCAAGGAGGGGTGGCTTAAAGGCCCCAACTCGTGAGGAACCCCCTCAGGGTAATGCTTTAACCAGGGTTTTGACATATCCACCAATATATCTCGTAAGTATCTCGAAACTGTCTCGTAACTTAAGCAATGATTTGCTTAAGTTTGTCTAAGAATAACTCTTGGCCATGGTGAACCCTGGACTGCCAATCATTAGCAGAACTCTCATTAGCATCATCAGTAATGTATTTAAAAGACTGCCATGGGATGCGATGCTCATGTGCAACTGCAGCAATTGCAAATAACTCCATGTCTACTACATCTACGCCTTGACTATGTAACCACGGATCATGGGCGGTTACAAAACTATCTCCAGAGCCACATAGAAATGACCCCGTAGACAAATACTCTTGAGGTCTTGGACAAAATGGAGCGCTACCACGGGGAGCCAAAGGTTCAGCATGCATATCCCGTTGAATGACCTTGCCGATCTCTAAGAGACCCTGCAAATCGGGTTTGATTTTTCCTGCGGTACCAAAATTCAAGATTCTTTTTGGTGAGCACTCCTGTATTGCTTTAATACTGGTCATCGTGGCATTAATTTTGCCGATGCCGGAATACACAATCTCTACCCCTTTAGGCAATGACTCTCGCTTGAGCTCGGACTCCAATGCGGTAATAATGAGTAGTTCTGTTTTCATATTGGCTGGTGATGAATTTATTAGATTATCTACCCGGAGTTCCTGATTTTCCAAAACCCGGCATCCTCTTTAGGGATATCTCTCCACTTTTAGCTAGCCCAATTGCCTTTAAAGAGGCTATTGGACAACTTCATGAACTGGCGCAGCAGTTTGATTACACCCATATTTTAGGCATAGAGTCACGTGGCTTTATCTTTGGATCTGCTCTAGCCCACCACGCTCATAAAGGCTTAGTGCTAGCCAGAAAGCCCAACAAACTTCCCTTGGCCAGCCATCGAGAAGCTTATGGCTTGGAATATGGAAGTGACTCTCTAGAGATTCAGCAGTCCACCTTGCCAAAAGATGCCAAAGTATTGCTATTAGATGACGTGTTAGCTACCGGGGGAACCTTGGTTGCTGCAGATAAATTAATTCGGAGCGCTGGCTTTGAAGTCACTGGTGCCATCACTTTGCTGGAAATCGCCTTCTTAAATGGTAACGAGCTGTTAAATCAACATGGCATTCGCCACCAATCTGTATTAAAAAGCTAGATTAGTTTTTTAGCGCTCTTAATGATCTTCATAGCGCCCCAACCTACCGCTAGCGCTTTACTTGCAAGCTTAGGTTTGTAATGCGCTAGTGCTGCAAAAGCACTAGTCCAGAGGATAGGGTTACTCTTCAAGAAATTAACCGCGTCTATGCCTTGATCGGCCCAGGAAAGCGGCTTTTCCCATGGTTCAAAATGTTCTGCTAACGCAATTCGCTCCCGACTTGCCTGAACCTTGAGTTCCTGTTGGCGATGCTCTAAAGCCTTTAGTTGCTGACTCATTTTGAAAGCGCATCGCGATCTTTTGCAAGTTCCGAAATAGAAGCCTCAAATAACTTGGGCATCTTGCGCAGTGATTGGGTAATCAGCGCTGCCAGAATTAAGCCGACGGACAAAAACGCTCCCGTCAATAATCCAAGGGCTAGCATTCGATCAGTCTCCCAGCTATAAATCACAATGAGCAATGCCAACATGACTAAGCCGAAGAATAAAAAGAATAAAGCGCAAATAATCATGACTAGCAAGCTGATGAATTTACTTCTAGCTATTTGTACATCAAGCGATAACAGTTCGAGACGAGTTTGCGCTATGGATGCTCCAGTTGCTGCAAGACCCTTGATGGAGGAAAGTAAATTTTCTTGAGACATAGAGATCTAGCGACGTCCAATGAATAAGCCAATCAGCAACCCTAAGCCAGCTGCGACTCCGACCGCTTCCCAGGGATTGCGATGTACAAAATCATCTGCACTATCAGCGGCAACTTTCGCCTTATCAAGCAGCTTACCTTCAACATCAGAAAGACTCTCTTTGGCACCCGCTAAAGTTTCTAGGGCTTTATTTCGAATCGAGCTAATCACCTCGCCTGGATGATCTTCGGTTGCTTTGATTAAAGCCTCGGCATCAGCCATCAGTGATTTGAATTCACCAATCAATTGCTCTGCACCAGTTTGATGTTCGTCATGTACTACAGGATGGTCTAACTTCTTAGCGGTCATGGAGATGTATTCCTAGTAGATAAAGCATTCACTACAGACATAACCCTATTCTAAGCACTTCTATCCTGAGATCTCAACAATAAAACGGTCATTCCTGCATTGCCCTCTTTAAAGCGCTTCAGATACCGCTTTAGTCCAGGCCGACGTTTGAGTAAGTCGCAATAAGCCTCGCTACCATAAGCGACGTCTTCACCAAAGTGATATTCGTCCACACGATCGGAATATCGATTATTTTCCAGTGCATCATGAATGGCCCATTTAATGCGACCGCCTTCACCGCTGGATCCATATCCATGAATCAACACAATCGCTTTGATTCCTAGCTCCAAAGATTTTCGAAGATAGTCAGTAAGCCGATCTAAAGCTTCTTCAACGTATGGCCCGTCTTGCTTTATATTGAGCTCAAACGTATCCGAGCTCAGAATGGGTAAATTTTCTGAGCCACAATGCGGACATTGATTGAACAATGCCCGCATATTTCCACAATCAGGACATTCAGCGTGATGTGCCAACTTATTAAATCGAACTGAACTCCTTAAGAGCAGTACTTACCTTCTAAACCTCTTGCATCAGTTGTCTTATCGTCAACCATTAAGTTCAAAGTCTTTTGTGCAAGATCCCGATTTTCTGGGGTCTTCAGACTCGCGTTTATTAATGTGGATACATCCTTGCGAATAGAGGTGTTGCCATAACGCAAGTCCTTCAAAATAGATACTGCCTCAGCTGATATTTTGCACTGCTGATTTACCAGCTCAGAAGAATCCGACGGCTTTGTATTTGCAAATGCAAACGCAGCAACGGAGACTGTTACGGCTGCTAATAAAGTCTTTTTCATCTTAGTTCCTTATTTTGTGACCACACGTTGGACAACAACCGACTTCTTTCGCTCTTGTTTTTCTCAGAGCGGCATACACACTGGATTCTGAAATTTCCATCTTTCTCGCTGCCTGAGCCGCAGTCATACCCTTCCCTACCCACTCCAAGGCTTGTTGTGTTTTAGGTATCTGTCTCTTCATTTCATCTCCCAGTTCTTACACTATATCACAACTTCTGTTATTGTGAAGTTGTGAACTTTAGTAAAAGTCTAGTGAGATACCCCAATACAAGCCAAGGGGTTCGATGTCATGGCTTTGGCTGCAAGAACGCCTCTAGGCAGCTTTGGTGTTATAAATACTGCATAAATAAGAAATTGGGGCTTATGAGACTGTCTTAAAGCACCCTAGAAATTTGAGGAGATCTATGTCTACACATTTCATGCCAAAAAAAGGCTTACTGACTATTTTTGCCATACTCATTACGGCAATATCGATCCCAGCTTTCGCGCAATCATCACCAGCATGGCCGACCAAGCCAATCAAGATTATTGTTGGCTATTCTGCTGGTGGTGCTACTGATGTATTAACGCGCTTAGTGTCAGTTAGCATGGGCAATACATTGGGACAATCCATTGTGGTTGAGAATCGTCCTGGCGCCAATAGCAACGTAGGTGCAGAAATCGTGGCTCGCTCACCTGCTGATGGTTATACGCTGTATGCCTTCTCTATAGCAAACACGATTAACGCTACGCTCTACCCTAATTTGAGCTACGACCCTATAAAAGACTTTGAACCAGTAGGCATGATTGCCAAGATTCCAAATATTCTGGTGGTTAATCCAAGCCTTCCTGTAAAAACTGTCGCTGACTATGTCCGTTACGCTAAGGACTCCAAAGACGGCGTCACATTTGCTTCTTCTGGTAGCGGTTCATCCATTCATCTCTCCGGTGAAATGTTTAAGATGCAGGCAAAAATTCAAATGCTGCATATTCCATACAAAGGGAGCGCACCAGCGGTAACTGATTTGCTTGGCGGTCAAGTTGAATCCATGTTTGATAACGCCCCTTCTGCATTACCCCATATTAAGGCTGGAAAACTTCGTCCGATTGCAGTTACTAGCGCGCAACGCTCACCGTTTTTGCCGGATGTCCCTACCATTTCTGAATCAGGTTATCCAGGCTTTGACGTACAGTCTTGGTTTGCACTTGTAGCTCCGGCTGGAACCCCAAAGCCGATCGTTCTACAGTTAAATGCCGCCCTCAATAAAGCACTCAATTCACCTGAGGTTAAACAACGCATGCAAGAGCTAGCGGCAACACCAGATCCTGGCACTCCAGAAAAGATGGCTTCATTTGAGGCATCTGAAGTCAAGCGCTGGCGTGAAGTAGTCAAAGCTTCCGGCGCTAAAGCTGAATAGTCTATGTTCCCGATTGATTTTTTTTGGAGAGCTGTACAGCGTTGGCCCGATCGCATTGCGATTGATACGCCACAAGGGCCAATTCACTACGCAACATTATCCAAGCGTGTAAAAGCGCTAGCGACTGGGCTTACGGCATTAGATCCAACCCTGCAAAGTCGCGTTGCTATCTGTGCAGGCAATAGCGCTGATCACATTACTGCCCTGCTAGCTATTTTGGCCTGTGGCAAGGTATGGGTTCCGCTCAATCCTAAGAGTACGCATCCAGAGATACAACGCATCATCAACGTCACTGAGCCATCCATCGTGATTTTGGATGCCGCCAATCAAGATTTACTGAAAGGGGCAACAGGCTCATGGATTTATACGGGGGCTGACTCTGATGCAACCAGTCGCACCATGGCTGAGTTAATTCAACTGTATGAGGATGCACCACAACCTACTTTTGAATTACCTTTGGATGCTATTCAGGCCATCAAATTTACTGGCGGCACCACTGGGGCTCCTAAAGGCGTCATGCAGCCTTACCGTGCGTGGATGGCAAACATCAGCAACCAGATTCAGGTATGGGGGTTTGATGAGCATGAGCGGTATGTGGTTGCGGCACCAATTACCCACGGAACATCTACCTATCTTCTTCCGATCTTGGCCCAAGGCGGTTGCCATGTCATATTGGATGGCGCAGGAGCGGAGGTAGTCAGAACTGCTTTTCGTGAGCGACGCGGTACTGCCTGTTTCATGCCACCAACCTTGGTGTATATGTTGATGGCTTTACCCAATGCATCCAGAGATGATTTTCCAAAACTGCGAAGATTAATTTATGGCGGCGCTCCTATGCCACCAGAACAAGTCCGTAAGGTGCGTGATTTCTTTGGGCCTGTCTTAGGAACTACTTATGGTCAAACAGAAGCGCCCCAAATATTGACAGTGATGCGTCCCGAGGATTTTGATGATCCTGATAATTGGGCAGCCGTTGGTAGGACCACTTGGTTTAGTGATGTGGCCATCATGTCGCCTGAAGGCAAACTCTTGCCCAACGGTGAAATCGGTGAAGTTGTCGCTCGTGGTGATTTGTTGATGAATGGTTACTGGCGCATGCCCGAGAAAACAGCCGAAACGATTGTTGATGGCTGGCTTCATACCGGTGACCGTGGTTTAATTGATGAACGCGGCTTTTTGTATCTTAAAGATCGTCTTAAAGATATCGTCATTACTGGTGGTTTCAATGTGTATCCAGTTGACGTTGAAAATGCCTTAAGTCAACACCCTGCTGTTCATGAATGCCTTGTCTTTGGTTTGCCCGATGAAAAATGGGGAGAAACTGTTCAAGCTGCTGTGCAATTACATCCTAACAAGCATGCTGATGAAGCAGAACTCATTGCATTTGTGCGCAATTTGCTAGGGCCAGTACAGACACCCAAGCACATTCACTTTTATGAGAGCTTACCTCGCTCAAATGTAGGGAAGTTGCTCAAGGGAGCTGTGATTGAAAAACTAAAAACATCTACTTAGACGAACTCTGAATTGACCACTATGACGAATAAAAAAACACCTGTTACCAGTCTGTGTACCCACACTTTAACGAGCCTGCACTACCGAGATGCAGATTTGGTTGAGGATTTAATGGGTAAAAAAACATTTACCGAAGTGATGTTGATGCAAATTCTGGGCAGAGAGCCTCGTGGCGTAGATATCCGTATTACCGATGTGGTGCTGATTGTATTGATGGAGCATGGTTTAACGCCAAGCGCAATCGCCACTCGCCTCATTTATATGAGCGCCCCAGAAAACCTTCAGGGCGCTGTATCTGCTGGCCTTCTTGCGGTAGGTAGCTCCTTTATTGGAACGATGGAGAACTGCTCTGCCTTGCTTGACCGCATCATTGCTACAAAAGACCAATATGCAGAAGCGCTTGCCATTGCGCAGCATTACAAAGGTATTAAAGGCGCCGTTCCTGGCTTTGGACATCACCTCCATAAACCAGTAGATCCACGTGCCTATAAGTTATTAGATATGGGTCGTGCTGAGAAAGAACTCAAGGGTGATCACATACGAGCCTTAGAGACCTTATCTAAAGCCGTAGATGAAGTGGCGGGTCGAAATATCACCATCAACGCCACCGGTGCCGTTGCTGCCCTTCTTGGTGAAATTGGCATTCCTACTGCAGTGATGCGAGGCTTTGCAGTGATCTCTCGTTCTGCTGGTTTGGTTGCACATATTGTTGAAGAACAACAAAGCCCATCTGGTCGCTTTATTTGGGACACTGTTGAACATGCCATTCCATTTGTGGATGGCGCCAATAAGATTGGCTAATGATGGTTAATAAAGTCCAGTCCACTAGAGAATGTGCATTAGTAACTGGGGCTAGCCGAGGTATTGGGCGAGCCATATTGGAGCGACTCATTGCTGATGGCATACATGTCATCAATTTTGATAAAGAGCCTCCTACTCAAATTGCTGCTCATGAAAGCTTCATTGAAGTAGATGTCTCGAACGAAGAAACCTTGTGCACTGCGCTAGCCGAAGTGACCTCCACTTTCTCAATTACTCGTTTAGTCAATAACGCTGGCATTGTTCGCCCTGCCACAATTGAGAAGACTACGATTTCAGATCTTCATGCGGTGATGAACGTCAACATCGCTGCTGCCATCATTTGTATACAAGCAGTCATCCCTATGATGAAGGCGGCCCATTTTGGACGCATTGTTAATATCTCAAGCCGAGCAGCCTTAGGTAAGGAAGAGCGTATTGCCTATGCAACTTCTAAAGCAGGCTTACTGGGATTAACTCGCACGCTAGCCTTAGAGCTTGCCGCGGATGGCATTACCGTCAACGCCATAGGACCAGGGCCCATTGCTACCGAACTTTTCCAGAGCGCTAACCCGCCTGGTTTGCCAGCCACACAACGCATCCTGGATAGCGTACCTCTAGGTCGTATTGGCCAACCAGAGGAAGTGGCCCATATCGTTGCTTCACTGCTTGATCAACGTGCTGGCTATACGACTGGTCAGGTAGTGTATGTCTGTGGCGGCATGACGGTGGGACTGAGTCAATAAATGCGTTAATCAATAAGTGAATAAATGAGAGAGACTTCACATCCCCCAGGATTGCCAACAGATATCACAGGTCGCGTGATTTTCGTCTCGGGCGGCGGCTCTGCAGGTCCAGGATGGAGCATTGGTAGAGCATCTTGCGTTACTTACGCCAGATTAGGAGCCAAAGTGTGTGTAGTAGACCGGGATTTTGCATCTGCAGAAGAAACCACTCAGATCATTCTGAATGAAGGCGGTACAGCACAGACTTTTGTTGGAGATGTTTCTGAAGAGGCCGATGTTAAAAGACTTTTTAACGAAGCTCGCAAACAATTTGGTCCTATTGATGTATTGCATCACAACGTGGGCATAGGCAAGGTTGGTGGCCCCATGGAAACCAGTGCTGAAGATTTTGATCGCATCCATAAGGTCAATGTGCGGAGCTTATTGCTAGCAGCGCAAGAAGTTCTTCCTGAGATGGTATCGCGCGGCACAGGTAATATCATTGCCATCTCCTCGGTAGCGGGCATGCGCTATTTGGGCTACCCTCATCTAGCCTATAGCATTACGAAGGCTGCCAATACCCAATTTATAAGGATGATTGCACAGCAATATGCTGATAAAGGCATTCGGGCAAATACCGTGGTACCAGGCTTAATTGATACTCCCCGTATTGCCCATACCGTTGCCAAGATGTTCTCCGCAAACGGACTGGATGAAGCCCGAGCCGCCCGTGACCGCCAAGTTCCAATGGGACGCTCTGGTACAGCATGGGATGTAGCTCATGCCTGCGCCTTTCTGGTATCCGATGCCGCTGCCTATATTACGGGCACTGAACTTGTAGTTGATGGCGGCCTGACCGGAAAATACGCCTAAACCCCAGATTTATAGCCCTATCCAAAGGGATAGTATGATTTGCTGATTCTTAGGGAGCTTTTATGCATCGCAACATCTATCGTATTGTTTTATTGTTAGCCATCAGCGCTGGTCTTCTGGCCTGCAATCAAAATGATAAAAAAATTAGCGGCTGGGAAATTAATGATGTCTATCACTCGACCATCATTACCCCCAATTCAGCGACTGGTGGAAAAACCTATCAAGGCCCTCCGATCAACACGATGGATGAAGCCAATACCTATGAGATGTTTAGCTTAAGAGCTGATCAATCAAATCAAGGTGCAAAGACCTATGAACTGCTTGCTCAGTTGACCTATTTTTCACAATGGCGATACTACGATTCTGCAACCCAAGAAGGCGCTCCTGCTAATACATTTAAAGTGGTTGGCAGAGAAGCAGGTGCTTGTGGTGATAGAGGTTGTATCTTTAGAGAAGTTCTATCAGTACAGTTGACTGAAGCATTCCTCAAAGACAGAATGAAGAAAGGTTTCATCATCACCCTTTCTGCTAAGAATGGAATGAAGACTGAACTCTTTGTACCGCCGCAATATATTCAAGGCTATATGCAGGCGGTTAACGGGTTTAACTGATTACTAAACTACTCATTGGTAATAAATAAAGGGGCTGAGAGCCCCTTTATTTTTTTGTGTTCAAGCACCACTTTAGAGATTCTGTTTACCCTAATACTGCTTGGCAATCAATTCAAAGTTTTCACGTTCGGCAATAAAAGCCTTTACAACTATCGGGTCAAAGGCACTGCCGCTATAACTAATAATTTCGTTATAGGCTTTTTCTATCGGCCAGCCCTTTATATAAGGCCTAGTACTCACGAGAGCGTCATATATATCCGCTACCGTCATAATGCGGGCCTCAATAGGAATAGCCTCACCTTTCAAATGTCGAGGGTAGCCAGTTCCATCCCATTTTTCATGATGAGCGCCAGCAACTTTGATGGCGGTAGATATCAACTCCATCTCAACCTCTTCTGACTGCGATACCGCCAGAATAGATTCTCCTATCAATGGATGGTGCGACATCAATTCTCTCTCCTCATCAGTCAAGCGTCCCCGCTTATTGAGAACATGATCCGGAATACCAACCTTACCAATATCATGCAGTGGGGCAACCTTCACCAATTTCTCTATATGGCCTTCAGTCAAAATATCGGGGAACTCACCCATCATTTTTAGACGATTAGCCAAGAGGCTGACATATTTTTGAGTGCGCACGATATGGCTGCCAGTATCGTTATCCTTTGCCTCTGCTAGCGCATTTAAGACTGCCAGCATTTGATCTTCTCGAGCAACTATGGTCTCTTCAGCAAACTCTAAATCATGCATGCGTTTCTTCATTGGCTTGACCACAAGCAACTGAAGAACGGGAATGGTAATCAAGGTCAATAAAGCGACATCTAATACTATCGCAGCCAAGCTTGAAATAGGCCCAAAGAATGGCAATAGATACATAATGAAGGCTTCACCAACGCAGATACTAGCAATCAAGACATAGTTAAGTCTTTTAATTGGGTTGTATTTAGCCTTCATTCCTGCGCCTTCAATGGTCTATCCTCTTATGGGAAATCATCTCTTTTCACTTCTACGCATGAATCATATGCCAGAAATTATTTGCGTGACCTTTTTCTGGTGCAGCGCAAGCCAAGTCAAGCAATACGAGCATCTAAAAACTTATCTATGCTAGTACGTTGCCACTCAACCTCAGACTACAGAGAATCTCTCTCGAAGTTATCAAGTAACAACATCAAGATACTCACTCATCATGAAGATAAGAGTCCACCCACTAAGCTCATCGTTAGACCCAGGAGGGTTGCATTGAAGATAAAAGATAAAAGGCTATGGGTTGTAACTAAATTTCGAATTTTAGGTTCAACAATAATGATATCGGCAGTTTGACAAGTCATGCCAATCACTACAGAGAAATGAAAGAAGTCCGAGTAGGACGGGTTTCTAATACCCAAAAAGATTAAAGGAGTTAGCTCAGAAGGTTCTTTTAAGTAAGTATAATAAGCATGAGCGTAATGCAAAGCATAGGCGGAATGTAAAACCAACCAGGAAATAGCAAAGGTCACCCCCGTCATCAATACCCCAAGTACACGCTCCTTCATTGGAATTTGATCCACGCTTCCCACGTGAATGAAAATCGCAACCAAACTTACACCGCTCGCCAACAAAGAAATAATGTAGATCAGCAATTGACCATCGTCTTGCCGTGCACTCAGATGGGATATTTTTTTTCGATTGAAATACTCCATCATCACAAATACCAAGATGAGGTATGTTGCTGAGGCTGCACTCCAGGCCATTAGGAACCGGGTTGATAGGTAATGACCTTGCAGAAGAATGAAGGCCGCAAAACCCACGATAAGGGCATATAAAAGCCTAGGCTTTGCCTTAATTAATAACCAGTGAAAACTTACAGGCTTCTCTTCCATCTTAACCACAATAAAAAATCTTTGATTGACATTTCTATAATTAGAAATGGGGGCGGCGCTAATCTCATATGAATATTGGGCGCTCATTCATCACTAATGAACATCAAATGCTGATGATGTCTTTGCGCCCAATTAAATCTAAAACGTTACGCCCAAATATTGGGTTGGTCCTTGAGGCAGGTTTAACCGCCGTACGTTTTCATTTCTTCTTGAGTTAGATATCCGTCTCCATTGATATCTAACTTATTGAAATGCCCTTCTGGTATGCCATAGGCTTTAGCCTCATCAGCAGATATTTTGCCATCTCCGTTGGTATCCATTACTTTGAGCTCATCTGGGGAAATTTTTCCATCGCCATTTGCATCTAGCTTTTTAAACCATGAATGTTTCGCGCCATCCAGTTCTGTGCCGCCTTTCATGCCATTCATTACAAAATAGGCAACAATTGCCAATACAACCCCAACAATTAAAACTTTAGTTATTTTCTTAGTTCCATTCCATATCGATAGAAATACATCCAATTAATTCCTTATACCCACAAACATAAAGATATAGCATTATTTCTAGTTATTATGAGGCCAGCATCACCGCCAAGTATAGCCAAGCAAATGTTCGCCCAAGATTATTGCGCTCCAATTCTCACGTAAGACGTTTGATGACGATTAAGTCAAAGCAAGAGATTTGTTCCAAACAGAATGCCAATTAATTTGATATTGGTCAAATGATTAATAGGGTATTCAATCTAAACCTAGGTCTCAGAAGAGCCATTTTTGATGGGATTGATCCCATTGACCAGCACCAAGCAAACGAGTCGTTCCTTTGACGAAATGACATGCCTAAATTGGCTACTGTAAACCATTAAAAGACTCATAAATAAGTCATTAAAACACTTAAAGACTTATTTATGAGTCATATTTATTGACCTATAGTGTGTAAACAGGTATATTAACGCCTCATACTTAACTAAATACATGAGGCAACTATGCGCGTAGATCAAGAGCTGACCCTAGCATCAAAGCAACTTGGCCAATCTGCTGAAATAGCGAAATGCCTTGTTTCTTTGCGTCTTGCGCGTCGTGTTCGCCAAAGTGAAGCAGCAGTTCGTGCCGGCCTATCTCGCGCTACTGCACAACGCATTGAAAAGGGTGATCCTGGTGTAGCTATTGGCGCGCTCCTGCGTTACTTAGATGCAATCGCTCCAGGCATGACCTTGTTGCAACTCTTAAGCGGAGATGATCCTGCGATCATTGCCTTAGAGCGTCGCTCACGCCCACAACGCGTGCGTAATTTAAGTACAGCGGAAATGAAAGCGCTTGATTTCTGATGGCCAATACCACTAAGGATCTTTTTGTCTTTGCCAATCTTGATGGTGAATTTGTACCAGCAGGTCAACTGCAAGTAGATGAGGAAGGCTCAAGACTTATTGCCTCTTCATTTGCTTATG
>CANCPL010000011.1:0-37383 GCA_947380065.1 Burkholderiaceae bacterium
GGCCGGTTGCTGGTATCTCCTTGATGAGCCATGTTTGCAGAAACATCAATCACCGGCTTCCATTTCACATCTGGGAAAGCCTTGCGATAGCCAACTGTTCCAACATTCAAATTGGAGTTGTAGGCGTTATATTGACTTGGGTATTGCAGCACGGTACTGCCCGCTGCCACCATTACTGAATCAGTCGCAGTTAGCTGACGCACATACTCGCCACCGGCTCCATAAGTGTTTGGAACTGGTACTTGATCTATCTGAGCAATACTGCCAAATCCAGCAAGCTTGTAAGTATTCGGTCCGTCGGAGATTTTGACTCCAGTAGTGGCATTGGTAACGTTTAAGTTATAGCCATTGACTTGAGAGTAACGTTGCGCACCGGTATTTACATTAGCAAAAATACTGACATCAGCAGTAATTGGCACAGCCACCTTTGCGCCAATGCTGTCATAACCAAAGGCCGATTTTAGAGGCAATGAGCTTGCCCCTAAAGTTACTGGACCGATATAAGGAAGAATAATATTGTTTACAGCGGTAGCCGCATTCACGTTATTGTTGTATCCCATACCCAGCTCAACAAATACTCCGTAAGTAACCTTGTATTGATTCTCTTTTGCCTTAATGTCATCAAGATAGATATTGATGGTAGATATGACACCGGCTGGCGGCTGGCTTTTCTTAACGGCTAGGAATTCATCTTTAGCGCGTTGATAATCGCCCTGCGCATAATAGGCACGAGCTAACTCAAGACGCACTAAATCATTATTAGGGTCGTTTAAGAGCACGCGCTCTAATGACAACACACCCTCAGTTGGATGACCTACCTCTACCGCAGCAACTCCATAAAAGTAATCAAAGAGTGGATCACCCATGAGTTCAGGATGCTTGCTGCCTAATACATAGGCTTCGCCTGCTTTCTTTTGCTCTATAAGCACTTTCATTTCATCGGCAACGTCGGCATTGCTGGTAGCGCTAATAACTGCAGTAGCCATAATCAATCCATAGATGGAGGGCTTAGCAAAGGCATACAGTCGTTGAAATTGATTTGCACCCAAAGTCTGGCGAACCGAATCATCCCACTTTTCATAGGTTTGCCCAAGAATGGATTGACCCTCTTGCCGAATTTGCAAAAGACTGTTTTGCCGCCAATATTGTTGAAGCTTGACGCTGGTCTTATAAATATTGAGAGCTAGTACATAGACATATTTGACAAAGAATGTGACCAAAACTTCAAGCAGCTTTTTAGATGCCGTCTGTAGGCCTAGATCGATTGTCCGAGCCAATGCTTGGCGATCACTGATCGTTTGCCAAACAATTACACCATTTCGCTTCAGGAAGTCTATAGCGCTTTGTATAGTGAATTGATCAAGCTGAAACTCCTGATAATATTTTTTGAGTTTTTTATGAAATGCTTTATTGAGTTTTCGATTAATCTTGCGGTTAATTGATTTGGATAATTTAAATAGCTCGGTTGCCGTCTTTGCAACGCTGCTCGTCATCAGTTCGCTGGAAAAGACTAAGCCCTGAAGAATCAAGAGAGATCCTTGATTGAGACGGTACTCAAGGTCATGCGCAGCAGCACATGCGAGCTTGATGGCGCTGTCCTTATTGAGGGATGTAAACGTTTTTTTCAACATAACTCAATTGAGAAAGGGATCTTTCAATACTTGTTTATAGCAATTAATAAATGCAGTGTGCTTTTGATCAAATTCTGCGCAACGCGAAGCCACTTTGAGGGTGCGACGATGAAGCTCATCTTTATCCATGTGATATGGGCCTTGCATCTTGTCATAGAGCTCTGCTCTCGCATCTAAATACTTCGGCTCGAAGCCGGTGAGGCCATAAAAAGTGATCTCTTCGTTGCTGAGGCGGTATACCCCTTTAAATTGATGGGATTGCATGGCCTGAAATAGCTCGGGCGGCATTCCCATTTGGGAAAAATAGATAGGTACCGCCTTCTCAAAACGCTCCAGCAATTCCCTAGCCTGCGTATTGGTTTTGATATCAACCTCTTCTAGAATTTTGGCATTTTCATCACTCTTCGTGATGCGCCCTCGATGAATACCTACTGTATAAGCGGGCGCACCCCTGACAACACCACTGGCTAAAACAAAAATACAGGCACTAGCACACTGTCCCGTCACAAATACATGGGCTTTATTAGCGCGCAGAATTTCACCAATTTTCATCGCAGCAATGCCATCACCACCAGGGGAGTCAAGCAAAACGATTAATCCAGCTGGGAACGGATCGCCCGAGACATTACCAATTGATTCCCGTATCGATGCTAAAACTTTTTTTGATATTTGACCCTTAATAGCCATCACAACTACGCGACCCTCTTGTGTTGGCAAGGCCTGGTCATTAGCAAGCGGTTTTAGGGGGGCTGCAAGTATTGTCGCCGCTGTGGTTGGTGCAATTGTTTGAGTAGGTGCTTGTGCCGTGAGCATGAGCTGGTTTGAACTTTGTACAGAACCTTGCGCCACATTCAGATTAGCCATCAAAGCCAGTATGCTGGCTATCACAATGAATGTTTTCATTGGGCAGCCTCAGTAGTGGCAATAGAAATACTTAAATGTTTGATGGCTTGAGCAGTACCAATATCCCTGAATTCAAAACCGCCACCTTGACTGGCTGCAATTAAGCCTGAGCTTGTGAGCTCTTGAATGCAGGCTTGCGCCTTATGATGGGATTCGTGCATTTGAGTCAAAATCGTCAGCAGCGGAGTCTCAGGCTCATTGGCAGCACGTAGCATTAACTCTTTGGAAGTTGGGCTAAGGTTATCGAGCATCGCTATAAAGTCAATCCGAATTCCTTCGGGAAGCGCATCAATTGCGGGCATCTGCAAATTAAACACGCGAGAAAATGGCGCTGAATTTGGCTTAGGCCCAAGCAATCTGACGCTAATTTGCGATGACCCTTGATCTTGAAGATTAGAGGCTACGATCAGGATCTGACGGGAAGCCAATCGATCTATGCCGGCCTCACCAATAGCGGATTTAAATACCTCTAATGCTTTTAATCCGTAGATCAAAACGGCTAATGGTTTTACTCTGGCAATTTCAGAAATAAGCCCTGCAATCCGCTCGCCCTGTGTAGGGTAAATCCTCTCAGAACTGGAGACAAGGTCGCCAAACTGCAAATCAATTTGCGTTGCAAAACTGGCTAAGGCACGGTCCCGACGATAAGAGCCGGGAGTCCTGAGTCTTAAAATTTGATAATTTTTTCCGGATACATAATTGCCAATAGCATCAGTTAATAAGGTTGCTGCTGCTGGCGGCCAAGACTCTACAGCTATCCATTGTGCGAGACCGCTTTCAATCCCCTCAAATGCATTGCTGAGAAATGGAAAGCCGCCCCAACGCAAGCTGGTATCCGGCGGCGATGCAGTACCAGGGCCCACAATGGCAATGGGGCCCACATCCTTTACGATGACGTCTTTATTATTCGGCTTGGCTTTGATCTCCAGCCAAGCTCCATTCATGGACGCAATCTGTTTAGTCAATTGATCCGACAATGGCATTTTGAATGCTTTTGCATTTCGAGCCAAGATGGATGCTTTACGGAAAGACTCGGCCCCAAAAAGCTCTGTGGCTTTTTCGGCAACCATTTCAGTATTGGATGCAACACCGATGCCGATCAATGGCGTAGTGAGATCCTTTTTTTCACCTTCATGGTGTTGTTGATAGTTACTGGCCCAACTTTGTAAATATTGAGCTAAATAAACAGCACGATCTGCATCATCCAAATGCGCTCTGGGATGACCAAACCACATGACAGAGCCACCACCAGGCAAATACGTCACCTGACCATCCAAAGCATCTACCAAACGCTCAATGATGCTACGCAGTGCTTTCAGAAAGTGATCTCTCATGGAGATTGCACTAGGACTCAATTCACCCAAATCAGCAATCGATACAGCGACAGCAGAAACCAAGCGCCATGAATACCCATCTAATGGCTTTGCCAGCGCTTTAGGATTCGTTTTTTCCTTTTTAGACTGGAGGGCTCCAGACTTTGAAACGCCCTGTCCTGCTGAGGCAGCTTTCATGATCTGCGCACCCGCGATGACCGCCTTGGCACGGCTATTGACACCAAGCTTTTTAAATAGGACGAAGAGATGCTGCTTAACGGTGCCAGCTTCAATTCGGAGATCATCAGCGATCTCTTTATTACTTTTTCCTTCAAGCAAAAGATCAAGCAACTGTCTTTGTCGTGTAGATAAAGACAGTCCCTGTGTAGGCTCGCGCTTAATGGTCGTCATGAACAAAATGGCTTCAGTCTGTTACGTTCGCCCTGATTAACGCTCGCGCATACCTTGCTTGAAGGCCACATAGATTGGACGCAACAAGTAACGTAATACGGACTGACGGTCCGTCATGATGTCAGCCTGCACTGTCATGCCCGGATCAATGTGCTTATCTTCGTCATTACCAACATAGCTCTGTGGCAAGCTCACGATGACCTTGAAGTAAGGCTGCTGTTTCTCATCCAAGGTGCTGAATGAAGACACCATCGATACCTTACCCTCAATCGTGCCATAGCGCATGAAGTCAAAGGTGCCAATTTTGAGGCGTGCTGGTTGGCCCACTTTTACAAAGCCGATATCGGTTGGAGAGACACGCACTTCAGCATGCATCTTGCCATCCAATGGAATCACGTTCATCAGTACTGCGCCCGGAGGAATTACGCCACCGACCGTGCGGAACTTGAGATCCTGTACCACGCCATCCACTGGTGACAGAATTTCTACGCGGGTTAAGCGATCTTGTAACTTAGTTAACTGCTCTTCCGTTTGCGCCAGCTCATTGGCTGCAGTATTGAGTTCATCCATATTAGTGCGGCGATAGCGCAGTAATTCAGCCTGAGCACCACTCAAATTACGCTGCGCATCCAAGGCTTGAACACGCGTATTGAGCTTCTCTTTTGCCAAGTCACCACGAATAGCGCTGACCTCAGAGAAAATCTTGATTTCATTCTGTAACTGGGTAATCTGATCTTTTTGAGTCTTCAGAGTGAACTCTTGCTCAGCTACCAATTGCTTAAAATCTTCTGGAACTTTGTTAAAGTCAGCAGGTCTATCACCCAGTAAGGCACGTAGGCGCTCTACCCGAGTATATAAACCCCAGTATTTGGCATTCAGAGTCTGATACTCAGCACCCGCTTCAGTGGAGTTCAAGCGCATCAGTACCTGACCCTCATGAACGGATTGACCGTCCACTACATCAATAGATGCAATACGACCACCATCAACGTGTTGAATCACCTTCACCGCCTGAATCGGCATGATTTGGCCTGGAGCGAGGGCCACCACATCTAGGGTTGCAAATAAAGCCCATAAGAAGAAGACACCTAAGGCATAGCAAACCAACTTCACGGTGGTTTTCATGTACGCAGGTGGTGCAGCCTCTTCTAGCAGAATGGCTTTAGCAACATAGTTATCCGTACGATCCCCAAGAGTGAGTTGAGGCTGACCCTTTGACTGATCATCGGGTGGCAAGGTAGGAAGTGTGCTCATAAATAGTACTCTTATCGATTAAGTGAGAATTGATTACGCTGCTGTGGGTTGCTTCAATAAAACATCGGGTGGTCCTGCGGCACGCAGATAACCCTTATCCATAACTAGTAAAGTGTCAGCCAAACGAATATGGCTAGGACGGTGACTAATAAAGAGTACGGTTGCTTTACCCTTCAATGCTTTGAGTGTTTCCATAAACTTCTGATCACCATAATCATCAAGACCCGCACCTGGCTCATCAAAGAGCATGATTGGAGCGCGTGTAAGGTATGCGCGTGCCAGTGATAGTTTTTGTTTTAGGCTGGATGGCAATTCGTTTGTGTTATCGCCAACGCGATATTCGATGCCCTTAGGTAATGCCATGACCTGCTCTAAAGCACCGGCCATATCTAAAGCCTGGTAAACCTCATCATCACTTGCATCCGGCCTTGCTAAGCGTAAGTTCTGGGCAATGGTGGCGCGGAACAACTGCGTATCCTGCGGCGCATAGCCAATAGAACGACGCAGCTCCATTGGATCTAATTGCCGTAGGTCAACGTTATCAATCAAGATGGATCCGGCTTGTGGCTGATACATGCCTAAAACCAATTTAAGCAAGGTAGACTTACCGCCACCGTTAGGGCCGCTAATGGCAATCAGCTCACCAGGGTTGACTTTGAATTCCACGCCAATTAAAGCGGGGTCTACATTCATGGAATAGCGGAAGGAAACGCGGGCAAATTCAATTGCCCCCTCCAGACCACGTGAAACTAATGAGGTAGCAGTCTCTTGACGCTCTCCTTGAATCTTCATCAAGCTATCAATCTGACGGGCAGCACTTCTGACCCGCTCAATTCGAGTCATATTGGTAAATATGGTTTGGATTGGGCTGAGCACACGCCACATTAACAACATAGAAGCAATCAATGCTCCAGCGGTTACGGTTTGCATAATGACTGCTGGTACCGTTGCTGAAACAATCATCAGAGCAGAGACCATCATGACGAAATAGGAAATCGATACCAATAGTGATGAAACCTGCTCGGCTTTATAAGATGCCATCGTAGCGTTAGCAGAGATTTCTCTAAAACGCTCCAACCAGAGTTGCTGCGCACCACATTCACGAATAATGCGCATCTTGCCAACCATCTCAACGATGAATTCATTACGCTTAGTAACCGCCCTACTAACTGCTGCCACGCGATCATGTGTCACGCCCGAGAAAACCCAATACAGCAATGCATAAACCACTACCATGATGGCAAAAATGATCAAGGAGATAGGATTCATGATCGAGAGCGCCACCAAGAATACCAACGTCGCTGGCGACTCCAAGACGGTGGAAGCTAATGGGCCTGTAAAGAGATCACGAATCGCCTCAAAACTTTGTAAACGTGAAGTTTGCGAACCCACTGATGCTCTTTCGGTATAGACCGGCGACATCTTCAGGACTTGTTGCAAAATCGTTGCGCCAAAAAGATACTCAATACGCCCTGAGATATAGGCCAAGATTCTGGCACGATGGCGCATGAAGTAATAACCAGCGCCCAATCCAATCGTCGCTCCAATAGTGAGATAGAACAATGTATCTGTAGCGCCTGAAGGAATCACCGTGCTGTAGACAACCGATAGAAATAATGGGCCTGACATCATCACAAGACCAGAAACCAATGCAGATAGTGTTGCTTGGCCAATTAATGGACTGAAGCGCAATAACACACGTCCCACCCATGAGCGGGTGTCATTCACATTGATTTCAGCGATCTCATAAAAATATGCGCGCCCAGCAATATCAAGATTTGGCTCCATACGCACTTCACCCGTCGCTGAATCACCGATGCGCATTTGTTTACCTAGACGCCCCATGGCAATAAAGGCTGGCCCAGTGTCGGGCACGAATAAGCATGGGAGCGAACGAGGCTCGAGCATTCCTAATGTGCAATGGACCTCATTGGTCTTATAACCCATCTGAGACATTGCATTGTGAAAGCTCGTCAAATCTAAGCTGTCGGTGTAGTAAGGCAAAGACTCTGCTACTTCACGCGCTGTGCCACGGGCATTCATGAGTTTTAATAAAAGAGCTAAGCAACCAGAAAGGTCCGTTTGCACCTTAAAGTTGTTTGCCACTGTTTCATGTGTGTGCTGCCAGCGATTGCTATCGACTACACCCCCCTTAAATGGTGAGTCAAAGTACTGCTCATTCGGAATAGCGCGATAGTTTGCAGCGGCAGAGCCCACCATCCCTTCAGCTTTTGATGGGGTTGCTTGTGCTGCACTGGCTTCACGAATAGAGCTCACCTTGTTCGGCTCCACTTCATGCAAATGTCCATCTTGCAAGAAGAGTGTGCGATCGGCCAAGCGCAAAAATGACGGACGCTGCGAAACCAAGACCACCGTGACCTTGCCGCGGACTGCTTCCATGAACTTCAAGAAGGTAGCATCACCATCTGAGTCCATCACTGAGGTGGCATCATCAAACAAAATGATGTTTGGTTGGTTAGATAAAGCACGCACAATCGCAATACGCTGACGATAGCCAGGAGGCATGGCATCTGCTGCAGTATCACCCACTGGAGAATCCCAACCACGTGGCATCTTTGCGACAAAATCGCCTAAGCCCAGCATCTTGGCTGTTTGTAAAGCGCGATCTACACGACTTGGCTCAAAAACACTAACGTTATCTAAAAGCGAGCCTTCAAACATCATGGCCTTTTGTGGCAAATAGGCTACGTGCTCGCTCAGTTTTTCAAGCGGAATCTCTTTCAGATTTTTATCATCGATGAGTGCCCGACCTTGGGTTGGATGTATTACCCCGGCCATCAACTGCAACAATGTACTGCGACCCGATCCTGAGTCACCTTTAATTGCCAAAAACTCACCCGGCTCTATCGTTAAAGATAAGTCACTAAATAATTCTGTTTTACTACCCGGAAACTGGTAATGCACGTTTTCTAATTGCAATTTAGCAGTGCTTAATTGTCTATCAGCGAATAGAGTCGCACCCTCTTCAACTTCTGATTTAGTAGGCAAACCACCTTGGAGTAAGGTGAGCGCTAAATTGTCACGCAAGATCTCATCTTGCTGATATTTAGCCCACATGCCACCTAGACGTTGTAGTGGCGCCAAAGCTCGCATGCCCAACAAAATACAAGCGGCAAGTTCACCATTGGTAAGGTGATGCCCAATGACCAACCATGCACCGAGCGCCACGATCAGCATATTCATCATTGGCGAAAAAATATTTCCAATACCAGCCGACATATCTAAGGCATAAGTCACGCGGGACATTAAGCGTGCACAGCTCTCTTGCAAACGTTCATAACGACGCAACATCAATGACTCCATGGTCATCGACTTAAGGGTATGAACGTTACTTAAGGTTTCATTTAAGAAATTGGCACGGCGTAAATCACCTTGCTTCTGATCTTTAATTAAGATCGGATCATCGCGACCATTTTTCCAAGTGATAAAGATGAAGACTACATAGCCAGCTGTCAGAAGTAGGCCAACCCAGGGACTCAATATGAATACAATAAATACATAGAGCAAAGTAAATGGCAGATCCATTAATTGCTGGAAGGTTTGGCCTGAATAGTGATATTTAAGTGAAGAGACTGACTTGTAGTCATCCATGACCGTACCGGTACCCTTGCGCTCGAAGTCATGCAAGGGTTCAGCAAGAGCGCGCTCGGTAACAGCCAACATCGCTTTGTGTTCAAAGCGTGCAGAAATCCAAGCAGTAGCATAAGAGCGCACCACGCGCATGACTGATTCCACGGCAACTGCCATACCAACTGCAATGGCAATCAGTGCCAAAGTATCTAAAGACTGGTGAGGCAAGATGCGGTCGTACAACTGCAACATCAACAGTGGAAATGCCAATGCTAATATGTTGATCACAATACTAGAAGCAATGATGGTGGTCTTCTCACCAGCGAAAGGAGATAAATCTCCTACCGCCCGCTGTTCATTGGTGGGATTACGGAACTGACTAAAGCGTTCACGCAATTTTTCAATATCCCCCCGAAAAGCATGCCATTCAACAGCAGCTGCTTCTGCCATTTTCGCTTGACGGGTTTTTAATAAAGGATACCAATAACTTGGATTCGCTTTTTTTGCCCACTGAGAGCCAATTTCTTTAACATCTGACCAAGAGCTAATTGGGTGCCCCTGTAGATTCTTACTAGATCCACGCAGACGCATCCAAACAATATCGAAGTCATAGCGCAACTGCTTATAAAGCGCCATACCTAGGCTTTGAGAAATGATGAACAACCAACCCATGAGGGCTAGTGTCTTTTCAAAACCTTTTTTTAGGGCATTGACTGCTCGCTCCATGATTTTGCTGATTTCGCTCATACCTTAGTTCGCCTTGGAGGATTGACTGTTATGGTTTTTGTTGCATCGCAGGTGCGCTCGGTGTTGCGCTAGAGGATTCTGCGGGGGTAAGGGTGTTGATGACGTTAAAGAGCTGCTCTGGAGACTGCAAAGGCTTCTGATTTAAGGAGGCGCCGCCGGTACCTTCATACATTGGTTGACCAGCTTTATTAACGCCCACCGCAGGCTTCTTATCAAATGCAGAATCTGCCTTGGCTGCTGCCTCACCCCAACGAGCGTCTGCTGCTGGTAATTTACCGCCGCCAATACAAGGATCATTTTCTAATTTGGTGCCGCCACCAATCGATTTAAATAGCCCGACAGATGCTGCTAACTGATCATTACGGGCATTAATTGCAGCATCTTCAGCAGAAAGAACCGTACGTTGAATTTCATAAAGCTGAACAAAATCCATACCGCCACGCTCTACTACTTTGGCACTCATGGTGGCCAATAATTGCGCGCGATTACGAGATTCATTTAAGGATGTGTATTGTTTAGCGGTTAAGTTGACGCCAGCCAATCCATCCTCAACGTCGCGCAGAGATGCTAAAACTGTATTTGCATAAGCTTCGAGTAATTCCACATTCTTTGCGCTAGCCACCTGAATCTCCGCACGACGTCTGCCGCCATCAAAAACGTTTTGCACTAAATTTGTGGAGATGTTGTAGAACAAACTTTGCGGCATCGTCAGCGTTGAGAGGAGGAAGCTTCCATACCCGCCAGCGCCTGTTAAAGAAAATGTTGGTAATAAGTTGGCACGCGCAGAATATAAGTCTGCTTTAGATGCTTCCAGAGCTGCTTCGGCGCGACGAATATCCGGTCTACGACAGAGTAAATCTGATGGCAAACCAGGCTCAACTGCAGGAACCTTAATATCCTTTAGGGACTTGCCTTTAATTTTTAGTGTCGATGGCGTTCTGCCTACTAAGGCGGCCAAACGGTTAAAGGCCCGCTCACGCTGCAGTTTTAGGTTGGTAACCAATGCATCGGTATTGGTTTGTAAAATTAATTGTTGTGATAGATCAATGATGGTGGCATCACCACGATCTACTCTTCGCTCTAACCCCTTACCAACGGAGCGAATAGCCTCTAAGTTGCGCTCTCCAACAGTAATCCGCTCATCTAGAGAAAGTACTTGAAAGTAAACAGTAGCTGTGTCACCAACCAAACTCAATGCAACTGCTTGGCGGTTATATTCACTTGCCAGCGCTTGTGAAAAAGCAGATTGAGTATTAAAGCCTTTTTTACCCCAGAGATCGACTTCATAGTTCGCTAGTAAACCCGCTTGCCATACTGGCTGACTACCCCACTGCGAAGTACTTGCTGCATAACCAGGCCCAAGTCCTGGTGCTTGATTTTTATAGCTGCCAGTCGCATCTATTGTTGGCGATTCATTTGCCTTGACTACATCAGCCTGAGCTCTCGTTTGAGCAACTCGCGCAACGGCAATTCGTAAATCGTAGTTATTAGTTAATGCAGTATCAACCAAGCTATTGAGCTCTTCACTCTCAAACTCAGTCCACCACAACTCTTTAGGACGAGGCAGTTGAGCCTCAACATTGGGAGTTTTAAATGTGCTCGGCATCCAACGCACATATTCAGGACCATTAGGTGCATCCCCCTCATTTACAATCGGGGTCGTGCAACCAGACATTGCCAAAGAAAGACATGCCAAATAAATGGACAGGCGTTTCCCTTTTGGGTGTTGTTGAATCATTAGATATCGACCACAAAAATAACTTAAGTTATAAGAAAGAGTTGATATCATAATAATGCTATAACTATTTTCCTATGATATTTATATATCTTTTTATTTAGTACGTAAATACTATTTTTAGTGGTATTTACGTACTAAATACAAAATGCTGGTTTTGTAGATAATGGAAATATACCCTTAAGGCTTAAATATGACCCAAGAAACCATCAGCAAAGCGCTCATGCAGCAACTCCTTACTATTGGGTCATCCTTAAGCAGTGAAAAAGATATTGATCAGCTTTTGGAGAATATTCTCCAGGCTGCTATCCAGATTACCAATGCAGATGCTGGCACTCTATATAGAGTGATCGACGATAGTCATTTGAAATTTGAGATTCTGCACACCAAAAGCAAAAATGTTCACCTTGGTGGCAAAAGTGGAAACCCAATCTCAATCCCACCGATTCCACTATTAAAGGAAGATGGCAGCCACGACCTAGGCAGAGTAGTCTGCTATGCCTATCATAAAGAACAAACTGTTAATGTGGCGGATGCCTACAATGCCGAAGGCTTTGACTTTACTGGCACGCATAAATTTGACGCAGCCAATAACTATCGATCAGTCTCATTCTTGACGGTACCAATGAAGAATCATGAATCAGAGATCATTGGTGTATTGCAGCTGATTAATGCAACTGAACCTGCCACTGGAAATGTTATTCCTTTTTCTGTTGAGAGCCAAGAAATTGTTGAGGCATTGAGTTCACAAGCGGCCGTAGCACTTACCAACCGAATATTGATTCTGCATCTCGAAGAATTATTTGAATCTTTCATTGGCTTAATTAACCACGCTATCGACGATAAATCACCCTACACTGGTGGTCACTGCAATCGCGTTCCTGATCTGACTATGATGCTGGCTGACGCCGTCAATCGCTGTAATTCTGGGCCTCTCAGAGAATTCACCCTCAATGATGCCGACCGTCAAGAACTCAAAATTGCCGGCTTACTGCATGACTGCGGAAAGATTACGACACCAGTACACGTGGTCGACAAAGCCACTAAGCTTGAAAAGATTTTTGATCGTATTAATCTGATTGAAGTTCGAGCAGAAGTAGTATTGCGAGATATTCAGATTGCATTGGCCCAGAAAATTATTAGCGAAGCAGAGGCGGAGCAGCGTCGCACCCAGCTTATTGATGATTACAACTTCTTGAGTCATTGCAATATTGGAGGCGAGTTCATGAAAGACCCCGATGTACAACGTGTTCATGACATTGCTCAAAGATATATATGGCAAGATGTTTCTGGTACCGACCACCCTTTCCTTAGTGAAGAAGAAATTGGCAATCTCACCATTCGCGCCGGCACCCTGAATAATGAAGAGCGTCAAATTATCAATCACCATATTGATCTCACCATTAGCATGCTCGAAAAGCTGCCTTGGCCTAAACACCTTAGGAATGTGACTGAATACGCAGGTGGTCACCACGAGAAAATGGATGGTAAAGGCTACCCTAAGGGCTTAACGCGTGAGCAAATGTCTGTACCAGCGCGCTGCATGGGTATTGCTGATATTTTTGAGGCTTTAACAGCTAAAGATCGCCCCTACAAAAAGGGCAAGACTCTTAGCGAATCCCTGGAAATTCTCGGCAAGATGAAATTGGGGCAACACGTTGACCCCGACCTCTTTGATATCTTTATCTGGGAAAAGGTGTACGAAGAGTACGCCTTGAAGTTTTTAGATGAGAGTCAAATTGATGAGGTGGATGTCACAAAAATTCCTGGTTACAACCCACCACCGCCAGATTATCAATTCAGACAATAAGGCAATTCAAGCCTCAATCAATTTTTTAATATAAGCGTGTGTTGCTAACGCGCTTAACTTCGGCAACGGCCAACTGAGCAATATCTCTCAGTTTTTCGTATTTTTCTTTCTGTAAGTCAATAATGGTCTCGATTTGCGCATAGGATGATGCCACGAAGCGATCTCCGTTATCTTGACTCTTTCTCAGAATGCCGAACTCAATCCTACTTCGCTCATCGTTACTGAGCTTACTAATCAGATCTTTGCTCGCCCAAATAGTACCGTGTCTTGCAAAGTCGCTCAGACGGGATGCTTGATTAATGGTGTTGCCCAATACAGCAAATTCAATATGATTTGCCGACTGGAAGCTACCTAACCATTCCTGACCTTCGTGCAAACCAATATTGAGTTGCAATTCAGTAAACCAATTTTTCTTGAGTTGCCATTCAGCGCTGATCTTGCGCATTGCTTGACGCAATTCATCGGCGCAAGCGACAGCATTAAATAAATAATTACTTTCTGCCTGTGGAAAGAAGTAGTAAACCACACCATCCCCTACGTGTTTGCCATGAGTGCCAGTGTACTTACGCAGTATCGGCCCCATTGTCGTCCAGACCTGATTAATCAGAGCAAAGTACTCGTCAGGCGGAAGATCTGAGCAAATACGAACTGAGTTCTGCAAGTCCGCCACTAATACAGCCAACGGCGTCATGACTGGCAAACGTTTACTCAATAAAGACTGAATAACTTGGTCGCGACGTGAAAGAAAATTCAGTAAATCATCTCCGCGCTCTTCGCCAGGGGCATGAACTACTAGGATGCCCTCGCGGAAATAGACTGCATACACCCGATGACAAGCTACTTGACCGCGCGCATCCCGTTGGAAAAACTCAAGCTCATTAACGGCCTGCTCTTGGGAAGGCTCCTGAGAAGATAATCCATCTAATAACGGCATCAGGTCGGGATCGCTTTGCTTGACCAGCTTGCGGAGTGATTCATATGAAATGCGAGAGCTAGCAAATTGCAATAACAAGCCCACTAAAGATCGTTGATCTTCCATCTTTAGGCAGACTTCTGGCTTGGTGAGCAGGCTCAGTAAATTTCTATCGCTGCTTTTTGCGGGAGCTGTAATAAATCCAAACACCTCCCTCCGCGCCGGCTCATTAAACCAAGTCAGCTCAAAGTTGTAGTTGAGCATGTAGGCTGGATGAGTCAGCGTATCGAGCGATAAAGAGAGATTCCCTAAGGAATCCGGGAATGGGTTAGCGTCTGAGCTAGCAGCGCGGGCTTGACTGGGTTTGCCAATTGGACGCATTGCAGGGCGAGAGGTCACGGTTTCTAATTGCAGCTCCTGCACTTCAAGCAAGGCATCTGTCTGAGCTAAACGTTCAGCAACCTGAGCCATCGATAAGCCTTGACTCTTCAAAATTTGTACAGCCTGTACCCGCTCTAGTGCGTCATCCGGAAAGAAACCCAATACCCTAGCCCCGCCCTCATCCGCACTTGCGGACAATGACTGCACATCCGGCTTTGGCAAAATACCAAGCTGGATGTAGTTATTAAGGGTGGCACGTGATATTCCAGTCTGGTCTATCAATGCCTTGCTAGAGATCATTTATATATCTGTCCAATAAAATGTAATGGCCGGGAGATCATTTATACAGAAATTCAAAGTATTTAGACAGCATTTATGTGTATAAAAGTAGATAAGTACTAGACATTTAGTTGTCTAAATCCAACAAAATCTCGATTTATGAACAGCAAAAACTGTCTAAATCAGTCGATTAGACAGATAAATACTACAAGAGGATTTTTTTAAAGCTTCTGGGCTTAAGGAGGCGGCTATCTAAGGAGCCTTTAGCGCGGAGAGAGCCATAGCACTAACTAAAGTTATATGAATTTAATAAATTGGGTGACTTACCTAGCTTATTGGTCTTTTACACATCGAAAGCCAATATAAACCACTGCAATATCTGCAGGCTTTGATTCCACATCAGACTCTTGCTGTCTTTCTGGTCCGTACCACCAAGATGCACCGCGTGTGATGTATCCGCCGTTCCTCTCGGTAGACGTCCACTCCCACACATTGCCGCCCATGTCATATAAATCATTCACCCCTGGTTTAGTTGTCTTTGTCGCAACGTGCCCTGTTCCGCGATTTATTGCGCCTGCTGGTGCAAGCCCCTTGTAATCACCGCAAGCACTTAAACAATGTGATGGTGTTGGTGTACTTCCGCCAGGAAATGGATAGCGTTGTCCTTTGACATATCCCTTAGGGGGGTTAGGTCGTTGCTCATAGAATGCAGCCTCTCTCCATTCTGCATCTGTAGGTAAACGTTTGCCGTAATAGCGGCAAACAGTCTCTGCCTCCTTTTGATTGAGATGCACTGCTGGCTCAATGTCACTAGCCGTTACCCCATATGGAGTTTTCCATGTCCACCCTTTCTTTTGCACAAAGCCTGCTTCATAGGACAGGCCGCCGCCATTTTTTTCTGCTTGACTCGTAAAGCCCGTTACATTGGCGAAATTTTTGACATCGCCAATGGTCATTTCAGTTTGATCCCAAAGTAAATTACCAATCTGAATGTTCGTGATTGAAGAGACTGGCGCACTTTGGCTTGGAGTGGGCCTCAACATAAAATACAAAGCAATGGCGGAAAGCAATACGCCAAACAGAATTGTGGAGAAATCAAACTTTTTCATGGCGAGGACTCTACTGGAATTGCAAACAATTGCATTAGAACTTAAATTGAGTGGCACTGCATAGACAACACCTTCGTCATTTGCAAGAAGCAATGTGAGCTCTTGGATGCGCTTAATGAGAATTAAGGGCATTCATCATTTTGACTACTATCCCAATGATCAGTTTGCTAGTTGCTCCCATATGGAAATGCTCAAGAAAGAGTGTTCGGCAAAAGTAGGACTTCAGTCCTTAGACAACAAAAAGCCCCTTATGAAAAAAAGGGGCTTTAATTTACCGTATTTGGTGGGGCGAACGACGGGGCTCGAACCCGCGACAACCAGAATCACAATCTGGGACTCTACCAACTGAGCTACGTCCGCCATAGTAGACCAAAGATTATAGCTTTTAGACCAAAACCCTGTCAAAAATAGCGTAAATTGCCAATTTAGACCGCCTCAAATTCAAAAGCAGCCCAGTCTCCCAAGGTTAGGCTGGCATCGATAAAGAAATCCAAAATCGCCGCTTTACTCTGTACCTTAGCCAAGGCATGGTGATCAGAGAGTCTCTGACGCCAATAACGCGAGCCTGCCCTACCATGGGCCAAACCCAAAATATGCCTTGTAAAAGCGCCAATATAAAAGGGTTTGCCTTTCGCTTGGCACTCGTCAAACCATGCTTGTACCTGCTTTACTAATGCAATCTGAATGCGGTGCCATTCTGTCTCACTAAAAAGATAGCCAGCAGCATCACCATTGGTATTCATCATGTCATCCCAACCCAAGAGCAAAGCTGGAAAGTGATATGCGGCCCTCCCTACCATGAAGCCATCAAAGCTATTCCAATGACCAGCGATTTGCTCGTTGGTTTCTAAACCACCGTTCAGCAATACCTTGAGATTTGGAAATTGCTTTTGCGCATCCAATCTGAGTGTTGCTGCCACCTCGTAACGCAGTGGCGGTTTACTGCGATTCTCTTTGGGCGATAAACCTTTAAGCACAGCATTGCGTGCATGTATCGTTACCTGACTGGCCCCAGCATCAGCCACGGCAAGAATAAAGTTGAGTGCAAATTGGTAATCTACTTCAGAGTGAGCGGCATCCATCGAATCTAAACCTAATCGATGCTTGACGGAGATTGGGATATCTACTGCGCCCTTCATGGACCGCACACACTCAGCTACCAAATGAGGTTCAGCCATCAAACAGGCACCAAACGCGCCACGTTGCACACGTTCAGATGGGCAGCCACAGTTCAGGTCGATTTCATCGTAGCCCCACTGCTGAGCTAGCTCAGCGGACTTTGCCAAATCAGCTGGCTCTGAACCTCCAAGTTGGAGAACAACAGGGTGTTGATCTTGCGAATAATCTAAATGACGTGGAACATCGCCATGCAGTAGTGCGCCAGTAGTTACCATCTCGGTATATAAAACCGCCTCTTTAGTCAGCGTGCGATGAAAGGAGCGGCAATGGCGATCAGTCCATTCCATCATTGGGGCGACTGCAAGTCGTTTCTTTGGAGGGTGTGTCATAAACTTCTATAAAAAGGCAATTTGTATGCCATTTTAAATGGATAAGGGCAACCAAAGTTGCCCTTACTCGACCATCTCGTAGTGCTTTTGAATTACTTAGATAACTTCGCCTCTAATTCCACGGCAAGATCCAAAGCCCCCATGTAACCAGACTTAAGATGACTCGGTAGATCGGGGTCACCCACCATTGCCCCTAAGGTTTCGACAAGGCTAAATACTAAACCTTTGGCAGCCCCAGAAGCAATCGTATTATTGGCTACAGCTTCATCAATATGATTTACGGCATCTAAAAAATAATCATGTCCTGGGAGTCCATCCGAACCCAAGGGCTCTAGAACTTTATCTTTCATTTTCAATTTCCTTGTTAGCTCTTTAAATCATCTGATCTACTTTATAGAAAAACTTACGCGCATAAGCAAGAATCTCATTATCAGTAGGATGGTCAACAGTTTCAACCCCAACGATCTTTTCTGCTACTTTGGCATCATGATGGTGGGCATGCTTGATTAATTCTAGTTTTGCAGAACCAGGCCCGAGAATCAAAATTTCTTTAGACTCATTTACAGCCTGAATGACTGAATGCAGGTATTTGGAATCTAAGGCCACTTTACCGCTACCTACTTCCCCGCCCTTGTGATGCAAATGGGTATGAGTAGATTTGCTTCTAATAACTTCGGCCTCACTGGCATCCTCGCTTAAAAACATAACATGCGCTTCTTTATGATCGATCCAAATAACTGCGTGATTTAATGACATATCTTCCCTTATTGTTATCAATAATTACTCATTCAGCATACTCCCTGAGAGCTTGGAAAACCGGTTATCCGTTTGATATAAATCAAATTGGTCACACAAAAGAACAGAAACCTTATAAATCCAATGTTCTTAAGCTATGAAAAGATCTTGCTTGGTTTGTAATGGGGTCTTGAAAAGCAATTTCTTTGGCCAATAACTGCAAGGGTTTTGAAGTGTCTAAGTCATATTCTTGATATGGCGTCAAAACGGGGTAAATCTGGTCGTACTTGATTGCTGCGCTCAATGCATTGAGATGGCAGCGGAGTTGATGCTTTTTACCGCTACCGGGAGTTAATCGATATTTAGCCCATGGTTTATTTTCTTGCATAAGCTCAATGAGCGTATCTGAGTTTGGTTCACCCTCAACCTCCTGCATCTGCAGAAAGTGTTCTGATTCTTGTAAGCGGCTTTGATAAGTCATTGGCAATCTCTTAGATAAAGTCTCTGAGAAAGGGGCTATCGCTTCATAGACTTTTTTGACAGCCCTATCTCTAAATAGATTTTGATAGAGAGCGCGCTCATTTGGATTAATCGAAAAAATGACTAGTCCTGCAGTATCTCGATCAATGCGATGAAGGGGGCTTAATGTTTGTATGCCTGTTTTTTTCTTCAATCGATTGAGCAAGGTTTGGTGCAAGTAAAGCCCACTTGGGGTCACTGGCAAGAAATGGGGTTTATCTGCAACCAGGATGTGCTCATCTTGAAAGAGGATCCGCTCTTCAAATGGGATCTCTGGTTCACGAGCCAGCCTCCTGAAATAAAGCAGGTGTGTATTGGGTTGATATGGGTCACCTGCATCAAGGGGCTGGCCCTCAATATCCAAGATGAGACCTTCGTCAAAACGTTGCTCCCACTCACCTGCTTTGATATGGGGAAATTGCGCAATGAAAAAGGAAAGTAAATTCGGATGAGCTTGATCGGCAGGTAAATACACCCGCGATGCTGAGACTCCTTCTGAATTCACTTGCATATCAATAGCACTCCATAGATTGGAATTTGCTATTTTATGCCCTTCTTGGGGCTCCTCTTAATGTTCTGATCTTTACTGAGCTTGACCAAATACAGGGTCGCGTTTTTCTAGGAAAGCGGTAATTCCCTCGCGGTAATCGCTTCCCATATAAACATTTTTACGTAAAGACTGTAAGTGCTCAAAAACTGCTGGATTCATCACGGCAGCATCCGATAGCATTTGCGCTTGGGCTTTAAGTACTGAGTTAGCCTGTGGTGAACGCGAAGCAATGGTTCTAGCCATTTGGTAGGTTTTTAACTCCAGCTCACCAGAAACATATAGGTGATTGAGAATGCCAATCTGCAATGCACGATCCGCACCAATGGGGTCAGCGGTTAGGAACATTTCTTTCACTACATTTAGCGGCATACGGGACATGAAATGCAAGATACCGCTTGCGGTATATGGCAAGCCCAATTTTGCTGGGGTAATAGCAAAGGTTGAATCATGGTCACCAATCGCAATATCGCAACTCATGATCAAATCTGTTGATGCCCCCCATACAGAACCATCGACCATAGCAATCACTGGCGCTCTAAAGGCTCTGATCGATTGAAGCAAAACCATGACAGGGTCATCAGCAGGCAAGGGATCGCGCTCTGATCTAGGCAGCTCCATCACATCATGGCCTGCAGACCAAACCTTATTTTTCTTATCGGCACGCAAAACCAATACGCGTACATCCTGCTTACCAAAATCTTCCAGGGCATGATGCATCTCTTCAATGAGGCACTCACTTAATGCATTCCGCTTCTCATAGTGATTAAAGCGTATTGTTGCAATTAAATCTGCCTGTTCGGTTTTAATGTATTGATAACTCAAAGCGCTGTCTCTTTTTTATAATTGATTGATATCTGTGGATTAAGCTGCAATCAAAATATCGCCTAACTCCATCTTCTCCCACCAAATAAAGGGTAAGAGATAGACCGAATCGCCAGCCTCCTGGATGATCTCAAGCGCACCATCATTGGTTTTATTAGCCTGATATTTACCAGGATTGAGGTGTTTGCAGCCATTGTCCGTGCCGTCGTTACAGCGCATTCTGGCAATAATATTTCGAGTGATATAGACGTCCATATTTCCCCCTGATTTAAAGTGCTGACTGAATGTGGTTACGAACTACTGGATAAATCTAACCCTTGCCAGCGCTTGCCATTAAATACTCTGCAATGACCAACGCCAGCTTGCAAATCATGTGATTTTCTGTACCTCAGCAAGTTTTCTGATGAGACACAACTACAACTTATTCCCCTTGAAATGCTCCCGACTGGCGAAATGCCCTGTTTTTGACGAGTTTTACCCAAATTTGGGCATCCATCACATTTACGCACCCATCTTGTGCGCCGCAATTCGGTGCTTAAGCGCCTTACTCATAGACTTTGAGTCATGTCTATACACGCCGCCCTCCACCACGTCACCGAATACATTTATGACCGCCCAGTGAAGCTGGGACCGCAGGTAATTCGCCTACGACCCGCGCCCCATTGCCGTAGTCATATTCTTTCTTACTCATTAAAAATTGAGCCTGAAGGTCACTTCATTAATTGGCAACAAGACCCGTTCTCGAACTACCAAGCCCGTTTAGTTTTTCCTGAAAAAACAACGCGCTTCAAAGTCACCGTTGATCTTGTAACAGAGATGGCGGTATACAACCCATTTGATTTCTTTCTAGAACCCGATGCAGAAGAGTATCCCTTCACGTATAGCTCGGATCTTAAAAAAGAACTACGTCCTTATCTTGGTAAAAAGCGAAACGATGGCATCAATAAGTATTTCAAGACCGTTGATCGCAGCAAAATGCGCACGATTGATTTTTTGGTTGCCCTCAATCAAAAAGTTCATAAAGATATTGCCTATACCATTCGTATGGAGCCCGGAGTGCAAACTCCTGAAGAAACACTCAAACTGCGAAGTGGCTCCTGTCGTGACTCTGCATGGCTTATGGTTAACCTGCTGCGTCTTTGTGGACTAGCATCTCGCTTTGTTTCCGGTTACCTCATACAGTTAAAACCCGATGTCAAAGCACTGGATGGACCAAGCGGAACTGAAGTGGATTTCACGGATCTACATGCCTGGTGTGAGGTGTATTTGCCAGGCGCAGGCTGGATTGGCTTAGACCCTACTTCCGGCCTCTTTGCAGGTGAGGGGCATATTCCGGTGGCCTGCACTCCAGAGCCCTCAGGCGCTGCGCCAATTGAAGGCGGGGTTGATGAATGTGAAGTGCAGTTTGCTCACACTATGGAAGTGACTCGTATCTATGAGGCCCCCAGAGTCACCAAACCCTACACCGAAAAACAATGGCAAGACATTGTTGATCTGGGCCATAAGGTAGATAAGAAACTGGTTGCAGGTGATGTACGACTCACCATGGGTGGCGAGCCCACCTTTGTCTCGATTAATGGACGTGATGAACGCGAGTGGAATGTGGATGCATTAGGTCCCACTAAACGCGCATATGCAACCACCTTAGTAGAGAAGCTACGTCAAGAATATGGCGATGGCGGCTTCTTACATTTTGGTCAAGGCAAATGGTATCCAGGCGAACAGCTTCCTCGCTGGGCTCTATCGATTTACTGGAGATCTGATGGCCAGCCAGTTTGGAAAAATCCGAAATTATTTTCTGATGAACAAACCATTGCCCACTACACCAGCAAAGATGCTGAAAAGTTTGTTCACACCCTCTCCAAAAAATTAGGCTTAGACGATCAATTTATCGAACCGGCCTATGAAGATGTTTTTTATTACCTCTGGCGCGAATCCAAGCTCCCCGTCAACGTGGATCCATTCAAATCCAACTTGGATGACGAGATGGAGCGGACTCGTTTAAAGCGGGTCTTTACTCAGAAATTAGATTCTGTAGTGGGATATGTACTTCCCATTGAGGCGAATGAAGGAAAAAATTATCTTGATACCGCCTGGAAGACAGGTCCTTGGGAATATCGTGATGATCGACTCTATCTTCTGCCGGGCGACTCACCAATGGGCTATCGTCTCCCCTTAGAATCTCTTCCTTGGGTTAGCAAAGCAGAGTACCCTTATCTGATTGAGCAAGATCCATTTGCTCCTAGACCACCATTAAATAGTCATGTATCGGTTGTGCAACAACAAAAGCCAAGTCAGAAAGAATTTGCTGGTAGTGGCAAAACCATTTGGAGTCAGTCAGAAGTTAGGCAGCCTAAACGCCAAGAATCCGCCGCATGGGTTACCAGAACAGCAATGTGCGTTGAGGCACGTGACCCTATGCGCTCCAATGGACCCAAGGCCGAGAATGAACATGGCGGTAAGTCAGGTGTGCTGTATGTCTTTATGCCACCACTCGCCCGTCTTGAAGACTATCTCAATTTATTGGAGGCTGTAGAAGCAACAGCCGAAGAGCTAAAGTTCCAAATCGTTCTAGAGGGCTATCCACCACCGCGTGACCCTCGCTTAAAGTTGTTACAAGTAACGCCAGATCCTGGGGTGATTGAAGTCAATATTCATCCAGCCCATAACTGGGGTGAATTGGTTGAGCATACTGAGTTCTTGTATCAAGCCGCTTTTGAATCTCGTCTTTCTGCTGAAAAATTTATGGCTGATGGTCGTCACACGGGTACTGGTGGTGGCAATCACTTTGTGATGGGTGGCGCAACTCCGATTGATAGCCCCTTCTTACGAAGACCCGAACTTTTAGCTAGCCTCATTTTGTATTGGCATAACCATCCAAGCCTAAGTTACCTATTTAGCGGCATGTTCATTGGCCCAACCAGCCAAGCCCCCAGGGTGGATGAGGCGCGCAATGACCAAATCTATGAATTAGAAATTGCGCTCAAGGAGATTCATGAGAATCGCAAGAAGTTTGGTCAAAGCATGCCACCATGGCTAGTCGATAGAACACTACGCAACATTCTGATTGATGTGACTGGCAATACCCATCGCAGCGAGTTTTGCATTGATAAGATGTATTCACCAGACAGTCAAACTGGTCGACTAGGCCTACTAGAATTACGCGCTTTTGAGATGCCTCCGCATGCGCACATGAGTATTGTTCAACAATTATTAATTCGCGCCTTAATTGCACGCTTTTGGGATAAACCTTATAACGCGCCAATGACACGTTGGGGAACAGAGCTTCATGATCGCTGTCTCTTGCCTACCTTCATCAAAATGGACTTTGATAATGTTATTGAAGAAATGCAAATGCATGGGTATGACTTTAAGCCAGAATGGTTTGCGCCTCACCTCGAGTTCCGCTTCCCGCTTATTGGACAAGTGCAGATCATGGGCACTGAACTGACCTTGCGTAATGCGCTTGAGCCATGGCATGTAATGGGAGAGGAAAGTGCGGCTGGTGGAACAGCCCGCTATGTAGACTCTTCATTAGAGCGCGTTGAATTACGTGTCACTGGATTAAATCAAAGCCGTTACACCATTACCTGCAATGGAGAGCCGCTACCACTACAACCAACCGGTATTGCTGGAGAATATGTGGCAGGCATTCGTTATAAAGCATGGAACCCGCCATCTAGCCTACACCCGAGTATTGGCATCCATGTCCCATTGATATTTGATATGGTTGACACTTGGATGAAGCGCTCAGTAGGTGGCTGTCAGTATCACGTTGCTCACCCTGGCGGTCGCAACTATGATAACTTCCCTATTAACGCCTATGAGGCTGAAAGCCGTCGGTTATCTCGCTTTTTCAGAATGGGCCACACGCCGGGAACAATAGATGGAATTCAGCCCAATATTGACCTTGCGGCTAGCAGAGAATTTCCATTTACGCTGGATATGCGGCGGTGAGACAATAGTTTGTGGACAACTCACAGACCCATTCTTTGAAAGCTACCAGCAACCCCTCTCTGGTGGACGACATCAACCGTCTATCCCCCAAAGCCAAAGAGGGGCATTTTGATGAGTTACGCGGCAAGTCAGAGTCTCTACTACCCCAATGGCAAACTTTTTTTGAATCCCTAGGCCCTTCTGGTTTAAGTGATTTAGATCAACGCACTCAAGAACTCCATCGACAGATTCGGGATAACGGTATTACGTATAACGTCTATGCTGATGAGTTTGGCCCTCAGCGCCCTTGGTCAGTAGATTTATTTCCACTCATCATTAGTCCTGATTCTTGGCAAGAAATTCAGTCTGGAATTTTTCAGCGCGCACGTTTGCTCGAAGCCATCATGGCGGATATCTATGGGCCTCAATATTTATTAAAAGAGGGTCTGATTCCTCCAGCCCTAATCCATGGGCACCCTGGATATTTGCGCTCCATGCATGGTGTCAAGCTCAACAGCAGTAAATATCTACATATCATGGCCTTTGATTTGGCCAGAGCGCCAGATGGTTCATGGTCTGTTCTCTCTCAGCGTACCCAAGCGCCCTCTGGCTTGGGCTATTTATTAGAAAATCGCAACCTGATTGCAAGGCAATTTCCCAAAGCATATGAGTTGATGCAAATTGCCCCACTAGCCAATGCCTACAGAGACCTGATCGATACATTGAAACTGGAAAGTCCAGCCGGTGCAAATGCCCATATCGCCCTCCTTACTCCTGGACCTTATAACGAAACTTATTTTGAGCACGCTTACCTCGCTCGTTATCTTGGCTTAACTTTAGTTGAGGGAGGCGACTTAACAGTCCGTGACCAACGTTTGTTTTTGAAAACTGTACGTGGTTTGGAGCCTGTAGACATTTTGCTCAAGCGCTTAGATGATGAGTTTTTAGATCCATTGGAGCTACGCTCTGACTCTACCCTAGGTATTCCGGGTCTATTACAAGTGATACGCGCTGGTAACGTCGTCTTAGCCAACGCTCCTGGCTCAGCTTTCCTTGAGTCACCTGCGCTCCTAGGCTTCTTACCCGCAATTAGCGAGAGACTTCTGAATGAACAGGTTCAGCTTCCTGCTATGGATACCTGGTGGTGCGGTGAGCGTGCTGCATTGGAAGCTGCCATTCCAAATTTAGGGCATAGCGCTATTAAGCCAACTTTCCCAAATGGTACAGGTCACCAGAATTATGAATCCGCCTTAGGTTGTGACTTAAATCAAGCTCAGCTTGATGAGTGGGTTGGACGCATTACTCGCCAACCTGATGAACATACGGTGCAAACGTACATCCCATTGGCACAAATGCCAACCTGGTTAAATGCATTTAATCTCAATGATGCTTCTTTAATTGAGAAACACTCCTATATGTTGCGAGTATTCGCCTTAAGTGATGGGCCCAACAGCTGGCAAGTATTGCCCGGGGGACTTGCTCGCATCGCCGGAACAGATTCTGGGATTGCCTCGATGCAACGTGGCGGAAGTAGCGCAGATGTATGGGTACAAAGCCCGCAGTATTCGCAAAATCAGGAACAGCAACTCCATCAACCAATTCATCACCCTGAAAAAGTGATGCGCAAGCGCTTGGTCACTAGCCGCGCAGCGGAGAATCTCTATTGGTTTGGGCGCTATACCGAACGCAGTGAAAATATTCTGCGCTTAGCCAAGCTTTATCTTGAAAATATTAACAGCGAATACACTCCTTCGCGCTCTTTATGGACTTGGCTAGAAGGTCTATGTCACCAATATGGACTTGTACCTGAAGGTGTTCCTAGTAATTTTGATCAAAGCGATATTCGTCACCGTATTTTTGAGCGCACTTTAATTAACTCTCTCAACGACAGCGACAACATTACCAGCGTAGGCTTTAACCTCAATGCGATGAAGAGAACCGCCTCTAATGTCAGAGAGCGACTATCGCCGGAGCAATGGAGCACCATCAATCATTGCATTGAGCAATTTCAAGCTGATTGTCATAAAGCAAGCACCTTTCATGATTTTTCTTCCTCGCTTGCTATCGATGCCTTAAATGGTGCGAATAGCTGCTTAGCGGCCATTACCGGCGCTCAAACCGACCGCATGACGCGTGATGATGGTTGGCAACTGCTTTCGATTGGTAGATATATCGAGCGACTGGCCTTTTTAACCAATGCTTTAGATTCCGCCATTACTTCAGGCTTACTCAGTAATCCGAACGTGGATAGCTCAGGTTATACCGCCCTTCTGAATTTATTTGATAGCACTATTACTTTCCACGCACAACATCAACAAAGCCGCGAGATAGCGCCTTTAATTAGCTTGCTGGTCATGGATGATGAAAATCCTCGTTCATTAGCTTGGGTTAGCAAAGCACTCCGCGCTCGTCTTTCTAAACTTGCTGGCACTGAGCGCAATAGCCCAGATGAACTTACCCGCAGCGTCATCAATCTTTTGGATTACGATTTATATAACCTATCCACAGCTGATGGACTTGGGAATTTCTCAGACCTGAGAAATTGTTTAAGCAAATGCTCACAGTCTGCTTGGAATGTTTCTGATGAAATTAGCGCGCGCTATTTCAATCTGATTCACTCCAATGAATACAGCATTCAAATGTAATTGGTCAAAGATTATGTTGCTAGAAATTACCCACGATACTCACTATTCATACGACCCCGATGTCGAAATTGCACAGCATTTTGCGCATCTCAAACCGGCAGACTTAAAAACACAGCGAGTCATTAAAACTGAAATTCAAGTAGATCCCAGACCCTCCTGGAGCGAAGAAAACCATGATAGTTATGGCAATATTTGCACTTTCTTTTCTCTGCAAAACAGACATAGTGAATTGCTCATTACAGCAAAGTCGCTCATTGAAACTTCAAGCACAGCATATGGTCCAAAGCCCCGAGAAACTGCTGCCTGGGAATTAGTGCGTGAATACTTTCGCTATCACTCCAATACCAAATGGGATCCAGCCTCAGAATTTCTCTTCACTTCCCCATTTATTACCTTACGACCAGAGTTTGCTGAATTTGCAAGAGCAAATTTCACAGCTGGTAGACCTATATTAGATGCTGCAATTGATTTAATGAAACGCATCTATAGCGAATTTCACTATGTCAGCGAAAGCACTGACATTAATACTCCAGCGCTCGAAGCATTAAATAAGCGCGAAGGTGTATGCCAGGATTTTGCTCATATTTTGATTGCGTCATTGCGAAGCATCGGAATCCCAGCAAAATATATGAGTGGTTATATCCTGACCAGTCCACCTCCTGGACAAGCAAGACTCATCGGCGGAGATGCCTCACATGCTTGGGCATCAGTTTATGTACCGAGCATTGATGATAGTGGCTCGCTTGGTCAGGGAATTTGGTGTGATCTAGATCCAACCAATAATCGCTGGGGCTATGGCACCCCTGGTGAAGATTATGTTCATCTTGCCCAAGGTAGAGATTATTCTGATGTATCCCCTATTCGTGGAGTAATCCATGGTGGTGCAGACCATACACTAGATGTAGCGGTAACAGTGATGCCTATTCACTCTTGAAGATCTCTCACTCTTTCTTCCTTTAGCTTTTACACTCTTTGATCAATAAAAAACCGCCCGAAGGCGGTTTTATTATTTGTACAGATTATTGCTTGCAAATTAGTCTGCGTAAATGCCCGCTGCTTTAATGATTGGCGTCCACAAATCAATTTGCGCCTTCAGATGTTTCTTCAAGCCTTCTGGAGTAGCGTTTGCTTGTGAGGGGATCTCAACGCCCAACTCTGCCATGTGTTGCTTATAGAGCGGATCTTGGATGGCGCCTTGTAATGCTTTAGCTAACTTGTCCATCTCTGGTTTAGGAGTGCCTTTTGGCGCATAAACTCCATGCCAAACCTTCACTTCAAAGTTCTTTAAGCCCTGCTCATTGAGAGTCGGAATCTTATCAAAGGCCTTGATACGTTGCATCGTGGTTGTGCCGTATGGCTTCACTGCGTTGGTTGCCAGTTGACCTGAAAGATTGGTTGTCTGATCACACATCAATTGCACTTGGCCGCCAATCAGGTCGGTTAATGCCGGTGCGGTACCTTTGTAAGGCACGGTTGTTAAATCCAGCTGAATGCGGCTCATAAAGAGTAGACCGCATAAGTGGCTAGCAGAACCTACGCCAGCATTGGCATAAGCAATCTTGCCCACATTGGCTTTCATATAGGGGAGGAGTTCTTGATAATTCTTAGGAGGTAAATCTTTATTGCCAACCAAAATCATTGGCACGTCAGCAACTTGGCCAACATACTCATAGTCATTCATTGGATCAAAGCCCAGGTTCTTATACAAAGCTGGGGCAGTAGACATGCCGATATGGTGAATCAATAATGTGTAACCATCGCTCTTAGAATTGATTACACGCTTTGCTGCAATCGTACCGCCTGCACCGGGGCTGTTATCTACAATCACCTGACCTTTAAGCTGCTTACCCATTGCCAAAGCAAGTTCACGAGCCACTTTATCAGTCGGACCACCAGCTGAGAAAGGCACCACTAGAGTAATTGGGCGATCACCAGGGAAATCGGCTGCCTTGGCAGCAGAAATGCTAACGCCTAATGCACACAGCGAAATTGCTGCGATGCGGGAAATAGAGTGGGACATTTTCACAGTAATCCTTGTCTTTCATTGGTAAACATACAAAGCAATAGTTTAGAGAATTTGCCACTCAATTGGTGAGAAATTCTCTAAAAACTACTATTTCTTAAGCTTGCCAAAGGCGGCAGCCATTGCATTATTCATTGGGGGTGCTGAGCGCTTATCTTCTTGAGGTCTTCTAACATCTGGTGCCTTAGGACGATTTGGTGCTCTTTGCTCGGGCTTGGAGGTCTTTGGAGCCTCGTCCGTTAAACGCATCGTTAATGCAATGCGCTTACGCTTTTCATCTACCTCAAGCACCTTCACCTTTACTACCTGCCCCGCCTTCACTACGCTATGAGGATCTTTCACGAAGGTATTTGAAAGCGCAGAAATGTGGACTAAACCATCCTGATGCACTCCAATATCAATAAAAGCACCGAAAGCAGCAACGTTTGTCACGACACCTTCTAGAACCATCTCTGCTTTAAGGTCGCTTATTTTTTCTACGCCATCTTTAAAAGTTGCAGTAGTAAATTCTGGGCGTGGATCACGACCTGGCTTTTCTAATTCTTTAATGATGTCGGTAACAGTGGGCACTCCAAACTGACCATCAGCATATTTTTCTGGCGAGAGTGATTTCAGCAAGTTAGAGTCACCTATGACTTCTTTCACCCCCTTCTTGATATCCTTCAAAATCTTTTCCACCAAAGGATAGGATTCTGGATGTACCGCAGAGGCATCCAAAGGATCGGCACCATCCATGATTCTTAAGAAGCCGGCAGCCTGCTCGTAGGTTTTCTCGCCGAGGCGCGGAACACTCTTAAGATCTGCTCTCGATTTAAATGCACCCTTACTATCGCGATAAGCCACGATTCCTTCTGCCACAGTAGAACTTAACCCTGAAACCCTCGCCAACAAAGGTGCTGAGGCAGTATTTACATCCACACCTACAGCGTTCACACAATCCTCTACGACTGCCACCAATGATTTAGCTAACTGAGTTTGCATCACATCATGCTGATACTGACCCACTCCAATCGATTTAGGATCAATCTTGACAAGCTCGGCTAATGGATCTTGCAAGCGACGTGCGATCGATACTGCACCACGCAATGAAACGTCCATGCCTGGCAACTCTTTTGAGGCATATGCCGAGGCAGAGTAAACCGATGCGCCCGCTTCAGAGACAACAATTTTAGTGAGCTTCAGTTCTGGTTTGGCTTTAATCAGCTCTTGTGCCAATTTATCGGTCTCGCGAGAAGCGGTGCCATTGCCAATGGAGATTAAGGTAGCTTTATGTTTCTCGGCCAACTGAGCTAAGGCATGTAATGATCCCGCCCAATCATTTTTGGGTTGATGGGGGTAAATGACATCGGTATCCACCACTTTGCCAGTCGCATCGACTACCGCCACCTTAACGCCAGTGCGCATGCCAGGATCTAGGCCAATAGTGACTCTGGGACCAGCAGGAGCGGCAAGTAGCAGGTCTTTTAAGTTACGTGCAAATACATTAATCGCTTCGGTTTCTGAGCGTTCACGCAGCGCTGTCATGAGCTCTGACTCTAAATGCAGTGAACACTTAATGCGCCAAGTCCAGCGCACAGTGTCAGCCAACCAAGCATCGGCAGGACGGTTTTCGTTTTTTATCTTGAAATGATTGGCAATGCGGTTCTCACATGGGTTGTGCGGAGAATCCCATTTAGGCTTTTCTTCTTCAGTATCCAGACGCAGATTTACCATTAACATCTGTTCACGACGACCCCTGAATAATGCTAGCGCGCGGTGCGATGGAATAGCTTTAATTGGCTCGGAGTAATCAAAGTAATCAGCAAACTTCTCACCTTCTTGCTCTTTTCCGGCAATTACTTTGGACTCTACGACACCATGATCTTGCAAATATTCTCTAAGAGATTGCACCAAAGCTGCATCTTCTGCAAAGCGCTCCATCAGAATTTGACGGGCACCTTCAAGAGCGGCCTTGGTATCTGCTACACCGGGATTGTCAGTGCCATCAATCTGAAAAGCTTCCTTGAGATATTTGGCAGCTTCTATTTCAGGATCTAAATTGGGGTTGGTTAATAAGTCATTCGCTAAGGGCTCCAAGCCTGCTTCCAAAGCAATTTGGGCCTTTGTTCTTCGCTTGGGCTTATACGGCAGATAGAGATCTTCTAGACGCGTTTTATCTTCTGCAAGCATGATGGCCTTGAGTAATTCTGGCGTCATCTTGCCCTGCTCTTCAATGGAGGCAACAATCGTTTTGCGACGATCCTCCAATTCTCGGAGGTAGCTAAGACGTTCTTCCAATAAGCGCAATTGGGTGTCATCTAAACCGCCAGTAGCCTCTTTACGATAACGGGCGATAAAAGGAACGGTTGCACCCTCATCCATGAGAGCTATTGCTGCAGCTACTTGAGCAGGTTTGGCGGAAAGCTCTTGAGCAAGACGTTGTTCAATTGATGGCAGCATAAGGATCTATTTCTACTTATCTTACTTATATTTTTGGGGATTTGAATTCAATGAAGAACAAAAGCCACCCGGAGGTGACTTTTGTTGTGAAGCTTAAAGTAGCTTATTCGCGTGATGCCTTTTTGCGATCATGCTCCTTCAAGTGGCGCTTGCGGATACGTACGCTCTTAGGAGTTACTTCTACCAACTCATCATCACTAATGAATTCAACTGCATATTCCAAGGTCAAATCAATTGGTGTTACCAAGCGAACTGCTTCGTCAGTACCTGAAGAACGAACGTTGGTTAATTGCTTACCCTTGATTGGGTTAACAACCAAGTCATTATCACGACTATGAATACCAATCACCATACCCTCGTAAACAGGATCACCATGACTAACAAACATACGGCCACGATCTTGTAACTTCCAAATAGCGTAGGCAACCGCTTCGCCGTCATCTTGACTGATCAATACGCCATTATGACGTTCGCCCAAGATTCCATCCTTAGCCGGAGCATAAGAATCAAATGTATGACTCATCAAACCATTACCGCGAGTCATAGTCATGAAGTCGCCTTGGAAGCCAATCAGGCCACGCGCAGGAATGCGGTACTCAAGACGGGTACGGCCTTTGCCATCACTCACCATATCTTGCAGCTCACCTTTACGCTTACCCAAGTCTTCCATCACAGAACCTTGAGTAGCATCTTCTACGTCCACCGTTAAGTTCTCATATGGCTCCATCTTGACGCCATTCTCTTCATGAAAGACAACACGTGGACGGGAAACTGCCATCTCATAGCCTTCACGACGCATAGTCTCTACCAAGATGGTGAGATGCAACTCGCCACGACCTGATACTTCAAACACAGTGTCATCATCAGTTTCTTTTACGCGCAAAGCCATATTGGCCTTTAATTCACGATCAAGGCGCTCACGAATTTGGCGGCTAGTTACAAACTTACCTTCACGACCAGCTAATGGACTAGTGTTCACCATGAAGTTCATGGTTAAAGTAGGCTCATCAATCTTGAGCATTGGCAATGGATCTGGCTTATCAACCGCACATACGGTTGTACCAATGGCCAACTCTTCAATACCATTGATGAGGGCGATGTCGCCAGCAACTGCCTCGTCAACGATTTCGCGCTCGAGACCTTTAAATTTCAATACTTGGTTGATACGGCCCTTGAATGGCGTGCCATCAGGACCGTTCATGCAGACTACTTCCATGCCTGACTTCACACGTCCGCGACTAATACGACCAACACCGATCTTGCCAACATAGCTGTTGTAGTCGATTGAAGAAATCTGGAATTGTAAGGGGCCATCTGGATCGTCATCACGCACAGGAACGTATTTCAGAACAGCATCGAACAAGGGGCGCATATCACCTTCACGAACATCCTCAGTCATGCCTGCATAACCGTTTAAGCCAGAAGCATAGATGATCGGAAAGTCTAACTGCTCTTCAGTGGCACCTAATTTATCAAACAACTCAAAGGTTGCATTGATGACGTAATCGCAGCGTGCGCCTGGACGGTCAACCTTATTGATCACAACGATTGGTTTTAAACCTAAAGCCAAAGCTTTCTTAGTAACGAAGCGGGTTTGTGGCATTGGGCCTTCAACCGCATCAACTAAGAGCAATACACCGTCAACCATCGAGAGAACGCGCTCTACTTCACCACCGAAGTCAGCGTGTCCAGGGGTATCAACGATGTTGATGTGTGTGCCGTCATATTCCACTGCACAGTTCTTAGACAAAATAGTAATGCCGCGCTCTTTTTCTAAGTCATTTGAGTCCATGACGCGTTCGGTCATTTTTTCATTGGAGCGGAATGTGCCAGATTGGCGCAAGAGTTGGTCAACCAAGGTAGTTTTACCGTGGTCAACGTGGGCGATGATGGCGATGTTACGAAGTGAGCGTTTAGTCATGTGAAGCTTCTAAAGTTAAAGATAAGTAAAGGGGTTATAAATAATGATGGTTCATTGAGCCTGCGAAATTAAGCGCTTAGGATGTAATACACCAGAGCGCCAATCAGCAGTGCCAATAAAGTTATGAGGGGCAGCAGTAGCACGATAGATGCGAACCAATGCTTCGATTGAAGGTAAATTGAGTGGAACACGCTGTCCCATCTCAAGACGTTTAGCTTGTTGCTCATCCACAGTTAAGTGTGGCAATGTTTGTAATAAGGCATCAACAGGCAATATGTAGTTAGCGCTATTTTGCAGACCGCTTTGAATAGATTCGATGGTAAAGGACTGCTCAAGATTTAAATGCCCTACTTCTGTACGGCGCAAACCAACTAAATGGGCACCACAGCCTAATGCATTACCAATATCTTCAGCTAAAACGCGGATGTATGTGCCTTTGCTGCAGCTAACTTCTAAAGTAGCTTCTGGCCAAGCGATATTTGTCCAGCGAATCGAGTGAATAGTAATATTTCGTGCTGCACGCTCTAACTCAACACCCGCACGAGCATATTCATACAAAGGCTTACCATCACGCTTCAGTGCGGAGTACATTGGCGGCACTTGAGAAATCGGCCCAGTAAACTTTGGGAGCAAAGCCTCTAATGCGGATTTGATTTCTGTTTCACTGGCGAAGACAGGCAAAGGCAATTCTTCAATGATTTGACCTTCGGCATCACCGGTGTCCGTACGTGAGCCAAACTTCACTCTCGCAATATAGGTCTTGTCGGCTTCGAGCAAATCTTGTGAGTACTTGGTAGCCTCTCCCAAGCAAATGGGGAGTAAACCGGTTGCCATCGGATCTAAAGTGCCAGTATGCCCAGCCTTGTCAGCGTTAAAGGCACGCTTTACAGCAGTAACTGCACCCTGTGAACTCATTCCAGCAGGTTTATCTAGCAGCACTACGCCGTCGATCCGAATAGACATGAATTACTGAGTCTCGTCTTTGTGATCGCTCTCTACAGCTTGATCGATCAATCGAGACATTTCTATGCCATGCTCAACTGAACTGTCATAGTGAAAATGCAATGTAGGAACAGTATGAATATGCAAACGCTTAAATAGTAGTGAGTGCAAATAACCTGCTTTTTCTTGGAGCGCTTTTAAAGCATGCTCAGGCTCAGCGCCCAAGACGGTAAAGAACACCTTCGCGTGCGCCAGATCTGGTGTGAGCTCGATACTTTGTAAAGTAATCAAACCCAAACTCGGACTGCGCAGTTCACGCGGAATAAGCTCGGCCAGGTCTCGCTGAATTTGATCGGCGAGACGCTGGTTACGATGCGGGCTAGTCTTATGCATGGTGCTTAGAGTGAACGTGCAACTTCAGTTACTTCAAACACCTCTAACTGGTCGCCTTCTTTAATGTCGTTATAGCCTTTTAATGACAGACCGCATTCAACACCGGCACGAACTTCTTTTGCGTCATCCTTGAAGCGCTTGAGAGAGTCGAGTTCACCAGCCCAAACAACGACGTTGTCACGCAAGAGACGAACACTTGACGTGCGTTTAACGACTCCATCGACCACTAAGCAACCTGCAATTGCGCCAACTTTAGATACCAAGAAGACTTGACGAATCTCAACGAGACCAGTGATTTCTTCTTTCTTATCTGGGGTCAACATGCCGCTCAGTGCCAATTTCACTTCATCAACAGCGTCATAAATGATGTTGTGATAACGAATATCCACACCATTGTTCTCGGCCAACTTACGAGCAGCAGCATCTGCGCGGGAGTTAAAGCCAAAGATGACCGCTTTAGATGCAACAGCCAAGTTCACGTCAGTTTCAGTGATACCACCAACACCTGCGTGAACAATTTGAACCTTAACCTCTGGTGTAGAAAGTTTCATTAATGACTGCGCTAAGGCTTCTTGAGAGCCTTGTACGTCAGCCTTAATAATCAGCGGCAACAACTTAGCTTCAACTGCGCCCTCTTCCATGTTTTCCATCATGGTCTCAAGTTTGAATGCCTGCTGTTTCGCCAACTTCACATCACGGAACTTACCTTGACGGAACAAGGCAATTTCGCGCGCTTTACGCTCATCGGGAACTACTTGCACTGACTCACCAGCCGCAGGAACGTCCGCTAAACCTTGAATTTCTACCGGAATAGATGGACCGGCTTCGTTACAGGGCTTGCCGTTTTCATCCAACATGGCGCGCACGCGTCCGTAGGTTGAACCAGCCAACAACATGTCACCACGTTTAAGCGTACCCGACTGAACCAAAATGGTTGCAACAGGACCCTTACCTTTATCCAAACGCGCTTCAATGACTAAACCTTGAGCTGGAGCATCTTTAGGCGCTTTCAATTCCAAGATTTCAGCTTGTAAGAGCACGTTCTCTAGCAAGGCATCAATACCTTCGCCAGTTTTTGCTGATACTGGAATAAATGGCACATCGCCACCGTATTCTTCAGGAACCACTTGCTCTGCAACCAATTCAGTTTTAACGCGCTCAGAATTGGCTTCTGGCTTATCAATCTTATTAATGGCGACAACAATAGGAACGCCACCTGCAAGCGCATGGTGAATCGCTTCTTTGGTTTGCGGCATCACACCGTCATCTGCCGCAACAACTAAGATCACAATGTCCGTTGCCTTGGCACCACGAGCACGCATTGCCGTAAAGGCTTCGTGGCCCGGAGTATCTAGGAAGGTAATCATGCCGCGTGGGGTTTCCACATGGTATGCGCCGATATGCTGAGTAATACCACCAGCTTCACCGGTAGCAACTTTTGCAGCACGAATCTTATCGAGCAAAGATGTTTTACCGTGGTCAACGTGACCCATCACCGTTACAACCGGAGGACGTGGCAATAATTCTGCATCGTGACCATCAGTACCCAAATCTAAATCAGGATCATCTAATTTTGCAGCATGGGCTTTATGACCCATTTCCTCAACAAGAATCATCGCAGTATCTTGATCAAGCACTTGATTAATGGTGACCATTTGACCCATACCCATCAGCAACTTAATCACTTCCGCACTCTTAACTGCCATTGCATGAGCTAACTCAGCAACAGTAATGGTTTCTGGTACGTGAACATCACGCACTATAGCTTCTGTTGGCACTTGGAAGTTGGTATCTACGTTCGCTTCTGCAATTTGACGCTGCTTCTTACGGCCACCACCTGAACGCCAGCCACCAACGCCACCAGAAGAATCACCCCGAGTCTTTAAGCCTCCAGGTTTCTTAGCGCCTTCCTCTTGCCAAGTAGATGATGTCTCAGCAGATTTGATAGTTTTGCCGCCAACTTTAGCAACAGCCTTTTTCTTATCATCAGCACCCTCAACCTTTGCAGGTTTATGCAGGGTACCTTTTTTCGCTTCCTCAGCAGCAATTTCACTTGGTGCTTTTAGAACGCGGGCTGGAGCACTCATCATGTCGCGAATCGCTAAAGCTTCAGCTTCAGCAGCAGCACGACGAACACGAATGTCTGCCAATTCTTTTTCTTTACTTGCAGCTAAATCTTTAGCCGCTTTGTCTGCGGTCGCTTTTTTCTCCGCAGCAGCTGCAGCAGCAGCTGGCGCTTCATCTACAGGCGCTACTTCTTTAGCAGCTATCGGAGCAGCAACTTCTTTTTGACGCGCTTCTTCAGCCGCCTTCATTTCCGCTTCTTGACGTGCCAATAGCTCGGCTTGGCGTGTCGCCTCAGCTGCACGTTTTTCTAACTCTTCTGCAGAGATAACAGGCTTAACTGGTTCAGCAGGTGCAACTTCCTTGACCGGCGCTACTGGAGCCTCTTCAGGCGCCTTCTCTCCAGCTTTAACCAGCACACGCTTTTTACGCACCTCAACCTGTACGGTACGAGTGCGCCCAGCGGAATCCGCTTGACGAATTTCTGAGCTCTCGCGCTTGATTAAAGTAATCTTTTTGCGCGCGCCACTGTCTGCGCTGCCGTGCTCTTTTTGCAAATGCTCGAGCAGGACAGTTTTATCTTTTTCGGTAATGCTATCGTCCTCAGAACCTTTTTCAATACCGGCCGCCTTCAACTGCTCCAGGAGGTCGGGCGCGGTACGTTTTAATTCTTTAGCGAGTACTTTTACTGTTGTTGCCATGCACTACTTCCTCTCATGAAGTAAACCAATGTTCGCGCGCTTTCATGATGAGCGTTTTCGCAGTTTCTTCGTCAATTTGTGTCGCCTCAACTAGCTCATCAACAGCTA